>SCRR01000368.1 GCA_004322085.1 Burkholderiaceae bacterium | reverse complement strand
CACCTGCGGGTCATGCACCGCTTCGCGCAGGAAATCGAGCACCGCATCGAAGCTCTCGAACGGCTGATGAATCGAAACGTCTCCGTGTTTGAGCCGCTCGAAAAAAGACTGCCCACGCACCAGCTGCGCCGGATAGGACGCCTTGAACGAGGGGAACAGCAGCCTGGGCTCGTCCACCAGGTCGATCAATTGCGTCAACCGCGCCAGGTTCACGGGACCATGCACACGGTACAGCGCCAGCGCCGGCAAATTGAATTGCTTGAGCAAAAAGGCGGCCAGGTATTCCGAACAACCCGTCGACACCTCCAGCCGCACCGCCTGCCCGTAGTGCCGGTGCTGCAAGCCCAGCCGCAACGCGGTACGCAGGTTCTGCACGTCGTCCTCGTCCACGGCAAGGTCCGAGTGGCGCGTCACGCGGAACTGCGAAAACTGCCCCACTTCGCGCCCCGGAAAGAGCTTGGTCAGGTTGGCGCGGATCACGCTGGACAACGAGACGAACAACACCCGCCCGCCCGAAACCCTGGCCGGCAGCCGGATCAGACGCGGCAGCACGCGCGGCACCTTGACGATGGCAATGTCGTTTTCGCGGCCGAAGGCATCGCGCCCCCCGAGCCGCACGATGAAGTTCAGCGATTTGTTGGCAACCTGCGGGAACGGATGGGCCGGATCGAGCCCCACCGGGATGAGCAGCGGGCGCACCTCCCGTTCAAAATACTGGCTGACCCAGCGCCGCAGGATGGTGTTGCGCTCCCCGTGCGCGATGATCTTGATGCCTTCCTTTTCAAACAGGGGCATCAATTCGTCGTTGTAGAGCGCATACTGCCGCGCGACCAGGCCGTGCGCCGCGGCGGCGAGCGCTTCGAACGACGCTACCGTATAAGCGCCTTTATGGTCGCCATTTTGCAGTGCATCGAGGTGCGGCGCGGCGCGAATCTCGAAAAATTCGTCCAGGTTGGACGAGACGATGCACAAATATCGCAGCCGCTCGAGCAGCGGCACCTGGGGCCGGCGCGCCCAATCGAGCACCCGCGCGTTGAAGGCGAGGATGCTGTGGTCCCGGTCCAGAAATGGGACGGCCCGGGGTTGCGTAACAGCCTGCTGGGCGATAACCTTGGCATGCATTTTGGCGAATTCGGGGCAAATAAATACCGCAGCGGAAAACTGCTTTGTGACAGTATTGGCTGGTTTGATGACAAAGGCGTGACAGCGATCGGCGCCAAGCGCGATCTGGCGAAAACTAGTCTTCTCGCACCGATACCAAGTGCTTGAGAAATATCTGCGTCGCCTGTGTCCAACTGAACTGCAGCGCACGGGCACGAGCCTGGTACCTGGGAACGGCCAGCGCGCCGTAGCACGCCAGTCGCAAATCCTCGTGCATCACACCGCCCGGTGCAGTCTCGTCATGGCCGGCATGGGTTGGCCCCAGGACTTCGAGCGGCCCGTCCACCGGATAGGCCGCCACCGGCGTACCGCATGCCATGGCCTCCAGCATGACCAGGCCAAACGTCTCCGATCTGCACGGGAACACGAAGACATCGGCCGCCGCATACACCTTGGCCAGCTGGTCGCGCGGCAGCACGCCGAGCCAGCGTGCCTGGGGGTATCGCTCACAAAGCGAGTCCTGCAGCGGGCCCACGCCGCAAACCACCTTGGTGCCGGGCAGTTCCAGCCGCAGGAAGGCTTCAACATTCTTCTCATAGGACACCCGCCCCACGAACAGCCACACCGGACGCGTCGCCGCACCGATGGGGTGGTCAACCCTTGCCGCGGCTTGAAATTCGAACAGCCGCGTATCAACGCCATGTGTCCAGCGCCGCAGGTTGCGAAAACCCCGCTGCTCCAGCATGGTCAACACGCCCTCGGTAGGCACCAGCACACCAGAGGAATGCCGGTGGAAATGCCGGAACAGCGCGTAACCCCAGGACAGGGGCACGCGCAAGGCCGCCTGGAGAATTTCGGGAAATCGGGTGTGGAATGCGGTCGTGAAACACAGCCCCCGCGTCACGCAGTAGCCGCGCGCCGCCCAACCCAGGGGACCTTCCGTCGCAATGTGGATGACCTCTGGCTGCAAGGCGTCCAGTTTGGCGCGCAACAAACGCTTGGGGCGCACCGCCACATCGATGCTCCCATAGCCGGGGCACGGACGGGTCCTGAACAAACCGGGGTGAATCACCTCGACCTGATGACCCAGCATCGTCAGCTCCCCCACCAGTTCGACCAGCGTGGTGACCACGCCATTGACCTGCGGCTGCCACGCGTCGGTGATCAATGCGATCTTCATGCCGCCACCCTCGTGATTGTGGGCCGTTGGTCTTGCGCTTTGTTCGCGGGCGCCCACGACACCAGTTCCAGACGGCCATCGAAATGCTCCACCAATGCCGTACGGCTTTCGACCCAGTCGCCGTCGTTGCAGTACAGCGTGCCGTCGATGTCGCGCATCTCGGCACGGTGAATGTGGCCGCAGACAACGCCCTGGTGGCCGCGGCGCCGCGCTTCGCCCGCCACCGCCACTTCGAAGTCGGTCACATAGCTCAAGGCCTTCTTGACCCTGTGCTTGAGGTAGGCCGACAGCGACCAGTACGGCAGGCCGAGCCGCGCACGCAGCGTGTTGAGGTGGCGATTCAGCCTGAGCGTGAATTCATACAGGTTGTCGCCAAGGTACGCGAGCCATTTGGCGCACTGGATCACGCCATCGAAATAGTCCCCGTGAATAACCCACAGGCCGAGCCCGGCCGCCGTGGTGTGCACGGCTTCCTCGACGACCTCGACCCCGCCAAACCGGTGGCCGATGAACCCACGCGCAAACTCGTCGTGGTTCCCCGGCACGTAGACGATCCGGCAACCCTTGCGCGCGCGGCGAAGCAGTTTTTGCACCACGTCGTTGTGCGCCTGCGGCCAGTACCACTTGCGGCGCAACTGCCAGCCGTCGACGATATCGCCCACCAGATACAGATACTCGCTGGGATGAGACTCCAGGAACTGCAGCAGGGCCAGCGCCTGACAGCCTGGCGTGCCCAGATGCAGGTCGGAGATAAAAATGGTGCGGTAGCGCCGCACGGCCGCAGCATGGACGCGATCATCAGTGTTGTCTGGCGGGTCGGCAGGGCTGCGCATCCCCACGGCCTCGAAGAGGTGCGGATGAATTCTCGGTCTCACGACATTGAAAGGTTGATTGAGTCGATCAAGCGACCCATCTGCACAGAGCGAAGACGGACGCGGCGACCGTGAGGCGGGCAGTTCGTTCATGACTCACTCGTGGCGGAGTTGTAAAAAAGCCCCGGTGAAGGGGCTGCGAAAGACCGGACTCTCAATAACCGAACCGCGGTAGAGACGGACTACCGCCCCGACCAGCGTTTTTTGCAAGCAGCACCAGCCGGCCGGCTGACTGTTTGTCCAGCCAGGGTTGGCCGCCCACTTCAAAACGCGCGCCGTCGCGGCTATTGGCCATGGTGCGCGCCGCGCAACGCAAAATGCGCAGGCTCTCCCGGTCAAAGTCGTGCATGACGAGAGCGGGTAAAACTCGGCCCACATCCTCAGCTTGCTCACGGACATGATGCAAATTCACACACATTTCAGACTCCTTTGGGCTGGTCATGCACGGATTTTGGGAGCACCCGATGACGCGGCCGTGTCAGATCCGAGGCAGTCGTGTGACGATCGGCTCGCCTTTCCCTCGATATCCTGGAACCGGCGGGCGGCGCGCACTTCAACCCGCTGATGACCCTGGTGTCCGCCTTTGATTTAACATCAAATAGCTCTCTAGCCCATATCATATGGTCACAAGCAGCTATTTTTTTTATAGT
>SCRR01000367.1 GCA_004322085.1 Burkholderiaceae bacterium | reverse complement strand
AAAGGGCTGTCAACGGGACGTGACACTCCGCTCAGAGAAGTGTTTGCTCCTTTACAGGGTAGGTGCCGTCATGTTGCGAAATCCCGCACGCAATAGTTGTTTTCGCTGGAGGGATTAAGCATTTGCGGGCACTGGCCCCGACTGGCATGGATTGTGCTTTACAGCTCTTGGGTGGCACATAGCGCGACTCAAACCGAAACCTCAACGTCATTCACTTCAAGGAGAGATGGTATGAAAAAGACAATATTGGCGGCGGCCATTGTTCTTGCATTCGGGTCTGCGTGGGCCAACCCGACCAACAACGTTACCAATAATTCCGATCCATCGTTAGGAGATCAAACGGCGACTGCCACCTCGACGCAATCAGGAGCCGGCGCACTAGCGAACGAGAATTCCACTGCAACGCAGAACACCAATTCGCATAACAATTCCAGCGTCCATACCAAGACCAGCAACAAGACGATCACGAAAACGAAAACCGAGACTGGTGATGCGACCGCAAGCGATCGTTCAGCGGCGCTCAACAATGGTTCCTCGGCCTCGTTCTCCAACGCGTTCAACAAGTCCACTTTCGTTGCCAAGAGTGAACTGAATGGCACGGTGACTGGCAATTCCATACATGACATCGGCAACAATGCGCAGAACTGGGGCAATGCCAATGGCGGCAAAGGGTATGGCGGCCACGGCGGCAACGGGTACGGCGGCGACCCCTCGGGTACGGGCAGCGGCGGCATGGGTGCCGGCGGCGCGGCGGCCCCTGGCGGTTTGGGCGGCAACGCCTCGAATGGCAGTGCCACGAACGGCAGCGCGCATAACGGCGGTGCAAGCACCGGTGATGCCTATGGGGGTGACGGCGGCGATGGTCATGGCGGCAGCGCCCGCGGCAACAACAATGGCGGGCCATCGGCAGCCAATGGTGGTGGCGGCGGCGGCGGTGGCGGCGGCGGCAGCAGCGGCGCCAATGGCGGGAATGGTTCGGCCACCTTGGGTAGCGGCAATGGCGGCGGCGGTGGCAGTGCCAATGCGGGCAACGGCGGCAACGGCGGCAATGGCGGCACCGCGTCCAGCAGCGGTGGCGGCGGCACGCGTACCGGTGGAGCGGGGACCGGCGGAGCCGGCGGCTCGGCCAGTTCTGGCACCGCCACCAATGGCAGCGCCTCCAACGGCAGCGCTACCAACGGCAGCTCCGTCGCCGGCAATGGTGGTAATGGTGCTGGTGGCGGTGGTGGCACGGGCGGCGCCGGCAATGGCGGCGTCAACACCGGCGGTGTTGGCAATGGCGGTACCGGCAATGGCGGTTCTGGCGGCAATGGTGGAACGGCCTACGCCAATGCTGGGGTCTTCAACATGTCCAACAGCATGACCAGCGTCGGGCAGTCTGCTGCAGGCATCATGATGGCCAACCAGAACAGTGGCATGTCATCGCTGGTGCAGCAAAGCGTCAATGTGATGGCGAACCTCCAAGTCCACTAGGCGCACGATCCTGCCTGTGCAGCGGCCGTGGAGTGCACAAGCGCTCCGCGGCCGTGTTGGCTGGCTCATGGCAGAGAATCAAGAGGGGAGCGATCATGCATCTATCGAGCTATTTACTCGCTGCGGTGTTGCCCGCATTGATCGCGATGCCGTTGGCGGCGCAGACGCCGGGAGCCGGCACGGTCCAGGGGGCGAACAGCGAGGTCAGCTTTGGCTATCCAGTGAGTGCCAGCGCGCTGGCAAGCCACCGCGGCGGCGACCTCACCATCACCGACACCAAGCTGTCCGGCGTGACCGCGGACAACTCGGCCAATCAGGTCGTGACCGGCAGCAATGCGATCGGTGGCGGCTCGTTTGCCAATCTCAACGGCATCCCGGTGGTAATCCAGAACACCGGTGCCAACGTCCTGATCCAGAACGCAGTTGTCCTGAATTTGCAGATGAAGTGACGGGAGAACGCCATGCGTCTCTTCTTGCTGACGGCCTTGCTGGCGGGGGTCTGCCATGCGCAGGCGCCGGCACCGCGGATCGAGCTGCCCAGCATGGGCGGCGGTGACTATGCGATGCCGGTCACCAGCATCAAGCAAGCGCGCGAGGCGAGCACGCTGCTGCAGCAATACGATTTCAGTTGCGGTTCGGCGGCCATTGCCACGCTGCTGACCTATCAGTATGGCTATCCGGTTACCGAACGCGCGGTGTTCGATGAGATGTGGGCATACGGCGATCGGGCCAAGATTCAGCGGGAAGGCTTTTCCCTGCTGGACATGAAGCGCTTCCTGGCGGCCCACGGCTTCGATGCCGACGGCTTCAAGCAGCCACTGGACAAGCTCAACGAAGCGCGAATTCCGGCGATCGTGCTGATCAACCAGCGCGGCTACCATCATTTCGTGGTCGTCAAGGGGCTGCAGGCTGACCGGGTGCTGATTGGCGATCCTGCGAATGGCACAAGGGCGGTGCCACGCGCCGAGTTTGAAGCCAGTTGGGAAAGCCATCTGCTGTTTGTCATTCACAACCGGATGGATGTCGCCAAATTCAATGTCGCAGCGGACTGGCGCGTGGCACCGCGCGCGCCGCTGGGCTCCGGCGTCAACAGGGCAGGGCTGGGCGGTATCGTCTTGCCCAAGCTTGGCCCGGGAGATTTCTGATGAAACACTCAACTTCTTTTTCGTGGCGTGCCAGTGCGGGCCTGTGTGTGCTGGCCGGCGTCTGCTGTGTGTTCGGCGGCAACGTCATTGCGGCGCAGCCAATCGCCAGGCAAGGGCTGGGTGGCGAGGTGTGGCTTGCTGCAAGCAACAAGACGCTGGACGGAATGCGGGGCGGATTTGATTTCGGCGCCGGGCTGCTCGTATCGTTTGGCGTCGCCCGATCCATTTCCGTCAATGGCAGCCTGATCGTCACCACTTCGTTCAATATCCCCAACCTGAGCATGATCACACCTCAGCAGGCGACCCTGATCAATCAGCAACTGGGCGCCTTGAGCCTGATACAAAGCGGCCCTGGCAACACGGTTCAGCCGACCACAACTTCCGCGGCCTCTCCGGGTCCAGTGGTTACGGGCTCGCCATCGCCGACTACTGTCACGCTGGGCACGGCTACCTTGAGTACCGTTCCCATCAATGGTGCAGCGCTCGGCACGTTTATTCAAAATACCCTGAACAACCAGAACATACAAAATCAGACCGTGATCGATGCAAGTACCAACGGCTTGAGCATGCTCAAGGGAATGAATTTTCTCAACACCTTGAATAGCGCGCTGGCCAACGCGTTTGGAGGCCGATAGCAGGGTGCAGCCGGGCTCCTTTCGTGATGCCATGCTACAATTTCTCGCTACGCGGCTGTAGCTCAGTTGGATAGAGTACTTGGCTACGAACCAAGGGGTCGTGGGTTCAATTCCTGCCAGCCGCACCAAACGACAAAGCCCGCAATCGGAAGATTGCGGGCTTTTTTCGTTATTGTGGAGTGACCATGAACAAGGCCTTTACCAAAGAGAGCGGTGCCGACGATGACGACGACGAACCGTCGCCAGCGCCGTTGCCGGCGGGTGGCAAAAACTACATCACACCTTCGGGATTTGCCCGGTTGCGCGGCGAATTGCTGGAGCTGATGGACAACGAGCGGCCAAAGGTGGTCGAGGCCGTGCACTGGGCCGCCCGCAATGGGGATCGCTCGGAAAACGGCGACTATTTGTATGGCAAGAAGCGCCTGCGCGAAATCGACCGGCGCATCCGTTTCTTGACAAAGCGGCTGGAGATCGCCGAAATCACCGATCCCAGCGTGCATCACGGAAGTGACCAGATTTTTTTCGGTGCTACGGTCACTTATGCCGATGAATCCGGTCAGAACCGGACCGTGACCATTTTGGGTATCGACGAGGCAGACAGTGCGAAAGGTCAGGTCAGCTGGATTGCGCCGATCGCCACAGCACTTTTGAGAGCGCGCGAAGGAGATGAGGTCAAGCTGATGACGCCGGTGGGTGTGCAGGAAATCGAGGTGCTGACCGTCAGCTACCCGGCGCCAGCGTGAGGCGGGGCATTCAGGCGGACGGGGTCGAGCGTACCACCTTGAGAATCGACGGTGTGCGTTTCAGATTGCGCAGGACCGAATCCAGATGCGCGCGATCGCGCACTGCGATGACAAAACGCAGGTCGGTCGCATCCTGTGCGACTTCATCGCTCATGTCGATATGGGTGATGTCTGCTTCCGCCGCTGCCAGAGCGGCCGCGACTCGTGCCAGAACACCTTTGCCGTTATGTACCGTGGTGACGATGCAGGTCTCAAAGGTGCGCACCGGCTCGTCGGACCAGCCCACGGTGATAAAGCGCTCGCTGTCCTTGTGCTGCAGGCGCTGGGCCACTGCGCAGTCGCTGGTATGTACCACCAGTCCTTCGCCCCGCCCCAGGTACCCGACGATGTCGTCGCCAGGAACCGGCCTGCAACACAGGGCGAACTGCACGGAGGCATTCTCGCTGCCGTCGAGAGTGACGGCACCCTGTGACACGTGATCGTGGGCGGTGTAGCGTTCGCGCGTCATCAGTACCGCGTCCGGCCTTTCCCCGCTCTCGCTGAGCAGGTTCATCAGACGTTTGGCGATGATGCTCGCTATTCTTTTGCCCAGGCCCAGAT
Organism: Burkholderiaceae bacterium; assembly: GCA_004322085.1. GTDB lineage: Bacteria > Pseudomonadota > Gammaproteobacteria > Burkholderiales > Burkholderiaceae_C > Rhodoferax_A. The sequence goes on along the minus strand of SCRR01000367.1, from coordinate 7,741 downwards.
CGGTCAGGAGTTCTTCACGGTTGCGACTCCCCGTAAATCGCAGCAATTTGTCCCAGATCGCCTGATGCGCTGCGTCGTTGTCGGGGAGCTTTTCCATCCCTTCCGCGCGCAGCGCCTGGGTCAGAAGCTTTTCTCCCAGTCCTTGCGATTCGGCATAGGCGAGTGTCTTGAGGTGGTGGCGGATTTTGGAGCGTGCGCGCCCAGTGCGCACAAAGCCCAGCCAGGCCGGGTTCGGAGCCGACACAGGCGCCGTGATGATTTCAATCACGTCTCCATTGGTCAATTCGGTGCGCAGCGGTACCTGTTCGCCGTTGACTTTGGCTGCCACCGTCCGGTCCCCCACATTGCTGTGGATGGCGTAGGCGAAATCGACCACCGTCGCACCCCGGGGCAGTGCCATGATCTGGCTCCTGGGCGTGAAGACGTAGACCGCATCCGGAAACAAGTCGACCTTGACGTGATCCCAGAACTCGGCGGCGTCATGGGTTTCATACTGGATCTCCAGCAGGGACTGTAGCCATTGGGCTCCCAGGTGGTCACCGTCGCCGCCGCCCGGTTCACTCGCCTTGTACAGCCAGTGCGCCGCGATGCCAGACTCTGCCACCACGTTCATCCCCTCGGTGCGCAACTGGAACTCGACGTTGACGCCCGAAGGGCCCACCAGCGTTGTGTGCAACGACTGATAGCCGTTGACTTTGGCAATAGCGATGTGATCCTTGAACTTGCCGGGAACGGGCTTGTACAGCTGGTGCAGGACGCCGAGCGCCTTGTAGCAATCCGGAATGTCGGGGACGATGACCCGAAAGCCATAAATGTCGGTGACCTGGGCAAAGCTCAGATGCTTGTCATTCATCTTGCTATAGATCGAGAACAGGCTCTTTTCCCGCCCCGAAATGCGCACTTGCATCTTGGCGGTGGCGAACACGGCCTCAACGTCGCGCTGCACCTTCTGGATCAGGTCGCGCCGGCGGCTGCGCGCCTTGGCCACGGCTTTGGAAAGTACGCTGTAGCGCCAGGGTCGCAAGTGGCTGAATGACAGGTCCTGCAGCTCGCGGTAGGTCTGGTTCAAGCCCAGACGGTGCGCGATCGGCGCATAGATATCGAGCGTTTCCGATGAAATGCGTCCCCACTTTTCCCGCGGCACATCAGACAGGGTTCGCATGTTGTGGGTGCGGTCAGCCAGCTTGATGAGGATGACGCGCACGTCGCGGGCCATGGCCAGCAGCATTTTGCGGAATGATTCGGCCTGGTTTTCCTCCCGGGTCGTGAACTGCAGTTTTTCAAGCTTGGTCAACCCGTCGACCAGTTCGGCCACGGGTGCGCCAAAATGTTCGATCAGGTCCGGCTTAGTGATGCCGCAATCTTCCATCGCGTCGTGCAGCAGTGCGGCCATCAGGGCCTGCGCATCGAGCTTCCATTCGGCGCATTGGGCGGCGACCGCGATCGGATGGGTGATATACGGTTCCCCGTTGTTGCGCAGCTGCCCCAGATGGGCCTGATCGGCATAACGGTAGGCCAGACGTACCTGTTCCGCCTCGGATGGCTCGAGGTAATCCAGCTTGGCAGTGAGCGCAGCAAAGCTGGCTGCAGCCGCGTTGGCTGCAGCCACGCTGGCCTCGGTGGGACTCAGACCCTTTGAGGCCCTGCTGCTACCAGCAGGAGTGGGATCAAGCACGGCGCTCATCCCTTAAATGTAGCGCGGGCAGCGCATTTATGTGACCGGCCATAAAAAAAGCACCGACTTTCGGTGCTTTTTCGGGATGGGGAGAGGGCCTTTTAATTGGGCACTTTTTTGAGCATTTCAAGTCCGATCTTGCCGGCTGCAATCTCACGCAGCGCGGTGACGCCGGGTTTGTTCTTGCTCTCGATCTTGGCGGCGTGACCCTGGCTCAGCATGCGCGCGCGGTAGGTGGCCGCCAGCACCAGCTGGAAACGGTTCGGGATTTGCAGCAGGCAATCCTCAACGGTAATACGGGCCATGAAATTCTCCGGTGATCTAGGAAATGTGCAGTGCCTGAAACGTGTCGGCCCGCGCGCGGCGTTGTGCCGAAAACTTGAGCCGCTGCGCGTGGACGATCGCCTTCAGGTCGAAAAGTGCACGTTCAAACAACTCATTGATTATAACGAAGTCGAATTCCCGCGCCTGCGCCACCTCCAGTGCCGCGTTCTTCATGCGCAATTCAACCGCCTTCGGCGAGTCTTCGCCGCGGCGCTCCAGCCGTGACCGCAGTTCTTCCCAGCTCGGGGGAAGGATGAAGACGAGCACAGCGTTGGCAAACGTCTTTTTGATCTGTAGCGCGCCCTGGAAATCGATTTCAAGAATCACATCAGCCCCCTGGGCGATGCGCTCTTCGATCGCTTTTTTGGAAGTGCCGTAGCGAAAGCCGTGCACGTTCGCCCATTCGACGAAGGCGCTGCCCAGAATCATGGCGTCGAATTCCTGCTGGGACACGAAGAAATACTCACGGCCATGCTTTTCCTGGCCGCGTGGCGCCCGCGTGGTGTGCGATACCGATGGCTGAACCCGGGAGTCGAGTTCCAGAAGTGCCTTGACGAGGCTGGATTTTCCCGCGCCGCTGGGAGCAGCAACGACAAACAGATTGCCTGGATAGTCCATATGGGGTCTAGGTAGCTCGCTATGAATGGAGTAGCGTCACTCAATGTTCTGAACTTGCTCGCGCATCTGCTCGATCAACACCTTCATTTCCACCGAAATGCGTGTCATCTCCAGCGCCGCCGATTTCGAGCCCAATGTATTGGCTTCGCGGTGCAGCTCCTGAATCAGGAAGTCCAGCCGTTTGCCGACCTCGCCACCCTTTTCCAGCAACCGCTCGATCTCGTCCAGATGCGACGCCAGGCGGGTCAGTTCCTCGGCGACGTCGATGCGCATGGCAAAGGCTGTGGCCTCTGCCAGGGCACGGTCTTGCGCCGCCTCAGGCAGTGCGGGGCCCTCGGTGAGCGACATCGCATCGCGCCAGCGTTGCAGGAACCGGTTGCGCTGCTGCTCAACCACCAGCGGCACCAGCGGCCCGGCTTGCCGGACCAACTCCCGTAGCTGGACCAAGTGCCCCAGCAGCATGGATACGAGCCGTGCGCCCTCGCGTTCGCGCGCGAGTAGTAACGCCTGCAAGGTGGCGGTCGCCAGCTCCATGATGCCCTGGCTCCAGTCGGTGTCTGTCCGTTCCCCGGATGCAGACAGGCGAATGGCATCGGCCACACTGAGCGGCGCCGCGTCGGGCAGCCATGCCTGGATGCTGTCCTGCAGTGAACTCAGGCGCTGCAGCAGCCGTGCTGTCGGCTCGCACAAAGGAGCGGTGGCGGTGCTCTCCAGGGCAGCCCGAACCTCGACCTTGCCTCGCTTGAGTTTGGTGATCAACAGCTCACGCAAGGCTGGTTCGTGTTGGCGAAGTTCCTCCGGCAGGCGAAAAGTCAGATCCAGAAAGCGGCTGTTGACAGAGCGAATCTCGAATCCGAGGCGCGCGGGTGCCCGATTTTTCGGGTCCGGTTCCGGGCTGGTTGTGGCCGCGCTGTGCTGAGCGCTGGCGTAGCCGGTCATGCTGTAAACTGGCATCGATAAAGCAGTGGTTGGTGGTCGTTGCGTGATCGCTGAGAATAACCGGATTCCCCTGCACACCGCTACAGGCCAACCCGCTCCGAATTATGTCAAAGGTCAAACCAGCCCCATTGCCGCCCGATACCATGATTGGCGGCTACCGCGTGGTGCGCAAGGTATCGGCGGGTGGTTTCGGGCTGGTGTACCTGGCCGTTGACAACGAAGGCCAGCAGGTCGCCGTCAAGGAATACTTGCCGTCTTCGCTCGCCACGCGGGGGCCCGGCGAGTTGTTGCCGCAGGTGCAGCCCGAAAAGCTGTCGCTGTACCGGCTCGGTCTCAAAAGCTTTTTCGAAGAGGGTCGCGCACTGGCCCAGATCTCCCACGCCTCGGTCGTGAGCGTGCTCAATTTCTTTCGGGAAAACGAGACGGTCTACATGGTGATGAACTTCCTGGAGGGCGCGACCCTGCAAGACTTCATCATTGCCGCGCGCGAGCTCAAGAAGCAAAAGGTGTTTCGCGAATCCACCATCCGTTCGCTGTTCGACGAAATCCTGCGCGGGCTGCGCATCGTGCACCAGCACAAGATGCTGCACCTGGACATCAAGCCGGCCAACGTGTTCATTACCGACGACAACAAGGCCGTGATGATCGACTTCGGTGCCGCGCGCGAAGTGCTGTCCAAGGAAGGCAATTTCATTCGCCCGATGTACACCCCTGGCTTCGCTGCACCGGAAATGTACCGGCGCGACTCCTCCATGGGGCCGTGGACCGACATCTACGCCATTGGCGCCTGCATCTACGCCTGCATGCAGGGCTATCCGCCCAACGATGCGCCACAGCGGCTCGAAAAAGACCGGCTCGGGCTGGCGCTGTCGCGCCTGCGCGGGGTCTATTCGGACAACCTCATCGAGGTCGTGGAGTGGTGCATGTCGCTTGATCCGCTGTCGCGCCCGCAGTCGGTTTTTGCGCTGCAAAAGGAGTTGAGCCGCGAGGGTGAACGGCGTTACACCAAGCTCACGGTCGGCGAAAAGGTGCGGCTGCAGTTTGACAACATCGTGACCGACACCAAGAAGAATCTGCGCAACGTGACGGTTTTTGGTGGTCGCACGAAATGAAGTTTTCCGTGTTCCAGGTCAGTCGCAAGGGCGGTCGCGAAAAAAACGAAGACCGCATGGGCTACTGCTACACGCGCGAATCGGGTCTGTTTGTGCTGGCCGACGGCATGGGCGGACACCCCGAGGGCGAGGTGGCTTCCCAGCTCGGCTTGCAGATTGTCTCGGCGCTGTACCAGAAAGCGGCGCGCCCCATCGTCAAGGATGTGCCTGGATTTCTGGCTTCGGCGCTGATGGCGGCACACCACCAGATCATCCGCTATGCCAGTGAAAAAGGCATGCTCGACACGCCGCGCACAACGCTGGTGGCGGCCATCGTGCAAGGTACCAGCGCCACCTGGATCCATTGCGGCGACTCGCGCCTGTACGTGGTGCGCGACGGCGAATTGCTGACGCGCACGCGCGATCACTCGTACATCGAACACAAGAGCGCCACCGCGAGCAAACCCACGTCGATGAATCGCAACATCCTGTTCACCTGCCTGGGCTCACCGACCAAACCATTGTTCGATGTGACCGGGCCCATCACGCTGCAGCAGGGCGACAAGATCATGCTGTGCTCGGATGGGCTGTGGGGCACGCTCGACGATTCCGAGATCGTGCGCCAGCTGAGTCAGCTGGCTGTGTCCGAGGCAGTGCCGGACCTGGTGGAGCGCGCCCTGCGCAGCGGCGGTGCGCGCAGCGACAACGTAACCGCCATCGCGCTGGAGTGGGAAACGCCCGATTCCTTCGAGTCCACGCGCGGCATTTCGACCGACAGCATCCATGACGGGGTGTTTGCCTCCACCATCCAGGCCGGCTTGCTCGATCTCGTCGTGGACGATCTCGACGAGGCCGCGATCGAGCGCTCGATCGCCGAAATCAACGCGGCGATCCGGCGCACCGCAGCCCGCAAACCCTGAATCGGGCGGGCACCGGCGCCCGTCATTTCGTTCCAACTCCCCTGCATCGAACCATGAGCCAATTTTCACGAAGCGGTGCGCGCGCCGCAGACCAGTTGCGCCCTGTGCGCATCACGCGCCACTACACCATGCACGCCGAGGGTTCGGTGCTGATCGAATTCGGCGCTACCCGGGTGCTGTGCACCGCATCGGTCGAGGAGAAGGTGCCAGGGCACAAGAGGGGCAGCGGCGAAGGCTGGGTCACGGCCGAGTACGGCATGCTGCCGCGCGCCACCCATACCCGCAGCGACCGTGAGGCAGCGCGCGGCAAGCAGAGCGGTCGCACGCAGGAGATCCAGCGCCTGATCGGGCGCTCGATGCGCGCGGTGTTCGACTTGAAGAAGCTGGGCGAACGCACGATTTACCTCGACTGCGACGTGCTGCAGGCCGATGGCGGCACGCGCACGGCGGCCATCACGGGCGCCTTTGTCGCTGCGCAGGATGCGGTGAGTCAGCTGCTGGCGCAGGGCAAACTTGCCGCCTCGCCGATCCTGGGCCATGTGGCGGCGATTTCGGTTGGCATCGTGCAGGGCACGCCGCTGCTGGACCTGGAATACATCGAAGACTCTGCCTGTGACACCGACATGAATGTGGTGATGACCGGTGCCGGAAATTATGTGGAGGTGCAGGGCACGGCCGAGGGCGCCGCGTTCTCGCGCCAGGAGATGGATGTGCTGCTCGCTCTGGCCGGCAAAGGCATTCGCGAACTGGTGCTGATGCAGACACAGTCACTATCGGATAAGTAGCTGTATGTCTATATCTTATAAGGGTTAGAGCCTGATTTTATGAAGATTGTTCTCGCCTCCAACAATGCCGGCAAACTGGCGGAGTTGCAAGCCATGTTGGCGCCTCTGGGGATGTCGCTGGTGCGCCAGTCCGATCTGGGCATCACCGAGGCCGCGGAGCCATTTCACACTTTCGTGGAAAACGCGCTCGCCAAGGCCCGCCACGCCGCCCAGCGCAGCGGCTTGCCTGCGCTGGCCGACGACGCGGGCCTGTGCGTCGATGCCTTTGGCGGTCTGCCTGGCGTGGACACTGCGTTCTACGCCACGCAGTTCGGCTATGCGAAGGGCGATGACAACAATGTGCGCGCGCTGCTGGAGCAGATGAACGGGCTGGAGAACCGCCGTGCGGCGCTGGTGAGCACGCTGGTGGCCGTGCGTTCACCGCGAGACCCGGAGCCCTTGATCGCGGTGGGGCGCGTGGTGGGTGAAATTGCGCGCGAGCCGGCGGGCAGCAACGGCTTCGGGTTCGATCCCGTGATGTTCATTGCGCAATTTGGCAAGACGTTTGCGCAACTACCGGTCGAGGTCAAGAATGCCCACAGCCATCGTGGTCAGGCGGCGCGCGACATGATGCGCCTGATGCGCGAGCGCTGGATGGCATGAAGGATATCCAGCATTACACGCGGCCCGGCAGCTTGCAGCTGGCCTCATTGCCGCCGCTGGCGCTGTACGTGCACCTGCCCTGGTGCATCCATAAATGCCCGTACTGTGATTTCAATTCGCACGAAATGAAGCGGGATGAGATGCCCGAACAGCGCTACCTGGACGCGCTGATGGCCGATCTGGAGGCTGCGCTGCCCCCGGTCTGGGGCCGCATGATTCACAGTGTTTTCATCGGTGGTGGCACTCCGAGCCTGTTCTCGCCCGATGCCATAGATCATCTTGTGGGTGACATCCGGGCCCGCCTGCCGCTCGAAGCCAACTGCGAAATCACGCTGGAGGCCAATCCTGGTACTTTCGAGAAGGACCGGTTCAAGGCGTTTCGCGCTGCCGGCGTGACGCGCTTGTCGGTGGGCGTGCAAAGTTTCAACGACGCGCACCTGAAGGCGCTGGGACGGGTGCATGACCGGGCTCAGGCGATCGCGGCGGTCGAAGAGGCGGCGGCTTCTTTCGATACCTTCAACCTCGACATCATGTACGCGCTGCCCGGTCAGACGCTGCAAGATGTGGAGCGGGATATCCAGACTGCGCTTGAACTGCGGCCTCCCCACATCTCGATCTATCACCTGGCGATCGAGCCCAACACCTATTTCGCCAAATTCCCACCGGTGGTGCCCGAGGACGACCTGGCCTACGCCATGCTGGACCGTATCACCGAACTGACCACCGCGGCGGGGCTGGAGCGTTATG
>SCRR01000453.1 GCA_004322085.1 Burkholderiaceae bacterium | reverse complement strand
TGGAAAATACGGATGGTCACCCTCATCTCAACGCAGCGTGCAATCTGAACGACGATGTCCCCGCCCACGAGTGTGCGCGAGTAGACCGAGTCGGCCGAGGTCATGTTCGGCCCCCAGCTCATGCGTGCTGCCGGGATGCCTTGGCGGGCGAGCCGCTGTTCGAGGTAGGTCGACTTGCCGGTGCCCTTGGGCCCCATGATGAGCAGGCCACGGCGCGGTGCCGAGGGAAGGCGCTCCCACTCGCGGTTCAAGCACACCGTAATCATCCGATCCAGGTCGACGTTGTCGAACTGATAGTCGGGATTCAGTGGTGCCAGGTGCGGGTGGGATTCGGTGCCGGTGTAGACGTACACGCCGTTGCCGGCGTAGGCGTCCAGGCCCAGCTTGCCGAGATCGGTGGTGGCGACCTTGTAGCGTCGCTGTTCGATCGCGTTCGCCTCGTACAGCTCGGGGAACTCGGTTTGTTGCGTGGCGAGGACGGCGTCGCTCACCGTGATCGTGTTGAGGGCGGTGTTGTACATGGGTCTCTCCAGAAAAAAAGGAGAGGCCGCCCCCGAGGGGAGCGGTCTCCCCGTTGGGGTGGTCAGACGGCGATAGCCATCTGGTAGGACTGACCGAAGATTCGGTCGATGATTTCGTCGATACCGCGTTCGAGCGGGTCAACGATGGTGGTTTTCAGCCTCACTTCCTTCCGTGCGTCTTCGGCATCGAACCCGAGAGCATCGACGCACTCACGAAAGGACAGCGGCGCCTCCTGATCGGAGAGGATCCACGCGACGGCATCCTCGTTTCCGGCTTCGGCATCGAGAATAGCCTGGCGCAGTACCTTCGCATGCGGCAGTTCCGCACCGTAGGCCTTCCTGATCCACAGACGCGCCTGATTGCGCAGGACGTCCGGGTCTTGCTGGCCAACATCGACCAGTTCGCCCGTTTCCGGGTCGGGAAGCTCCATCTTGAACAGACGGCAGCACTCCTCGAACGAGAAGGTTTCCGCTGGATTGCCGCGGAACATCCAGGCGATGATCTCGGCGGCTCGTACCGACTTCCGCTCGCACATCGCCCGCAAGGTTTGCAGGCTTTCATTCAGGAGGATGGAGTGCAGACGGTACATGCCGTCCTCGCTCCAGGTGTAGCCGTTGACCTCCTCTTCCTTTCGAGCGTGAGCCCGGTAGGCGATCTTCCGCGGCGTTGCGC
>SCRR01000366.1 GCA_004322085.1 Burkholderiaceae bacterium | reverse complement strand
AGCTCCTGCGCCAGACCGCGGAACCGCCCCCAGTGATAAGGCACCGCGCCGCCGCCGTGCGGGATCAGGAAGCGCAGCGTGGGGAAGTCCTTGAACAGGTCCGAGGTCAGGCACTGCATGAAGGCCGTGGTGTCGGCGTTCAGGTAGTGCGCGCCGGTCGTGTGGAAGGCCGGGTTGCAGCTGGTGCTGACGTGGATCATCGCGGGGATGTCGTACTCGACCATCTTCTCGTAAATCGGAAACCAGTGCTTGTCGGACAGCGGCGGCGACGTCCAGTGACCGCCGGAAGGGTCGGGGTTCAGGTTGATGCCGACGTTGCCGTATTCCTTCACGCACTTTTCGAGCTCGGGAATGCAGGTCTTCGGATCCACGCCCGGCGACTGCGGCAGCATCGCGGCGGGGATGAAGTGATCGGGGAACAGTTTGGAGACCCGAAAGCACAACTCGTTGCAGATCGCGGCCCAGGTCGACGACACGTTGAAGTCACCGATGTGGTGCGCCATGAAGCTCGCGCGCGGGCTGAAGATGGTGAGGTCGGAGCCGCGCTCGCGCATCTTGGCGAGCTGATTGGCCTCGATCGATTCGCGCAACTCGTCGTCGCTGATCCTGAGGTCCGCCACTTTGGGCATGCTGGAGGGATCCTTGATGCCGGCGATTTGCCGGTTGCGCCAGTTCTCCAGCGCCTTGGGCGCCGTGGTGTAGTGGCCGTGGCAGTCGATGATCATGGTGGCGTCCTTCCGGTGTCGATGGATCGTTGAATCAGAAAACCAATATAGCGCTTGCGGGAGGCTCCCCGGACCGATTGTGGTTGCGCGGCCGCCAAAAAAGAAGAGGATGACGTCACTAGCAGCTATATCATTCGGGCATGACCGGACGAAAACCTTTGCCCAATCGTTACCTATGGATTTGAAACAAATCGAGTATTTCGTGCGGGTCGCCGAGCTCGGCAGCTTCACACGCGCCTCGGTTGTGCTCAACGTGGCGCAGCCGGCGCTGAGCCGTCAGGTGCGGCTGCTCGAGGTCGAGCTGCGGCAGAACCTGCTGACGCGCAACGGGCGCGGCGCCAGCCCGACCGAGGCCGGCAAGCTGCTGCTGGAACACGGGCGCGGCATCCTGCACCAGGTCGAGCGCGCACGCGAGGAGCTTGGCCGGGTGCGTGGCGCACTGGCCGGCCGCGTCGCGCTGGGCCTGCCCCCGAGCATTGCCAAGGTGCTGACGGTGCCGCTCACACGCGCCGCGCGCGCGCAGCTGCCCGATGCCACACTGTCGATCAGCGAAGGTCTCACCGCGTCACTGCGCGAGGCGCTGGTCACGGGCCGGCTCGACATTGCGCTGCTGTACAACACCCTGCCGGGCCCGGACCTGGAAGTCACCCCGCTGCTGCAGGAAAAGCTGTTTCTGGTGCAGCGCCGCTCGCCAGCATCGCGGCACGCGCGTGCAGCCCCGATCAAGCTGCGCGAGCTGGCCGGGATCCCGCTCGTGATCCCGACCCGGCCCAACGCCATGCGCATGCTGGTCGAGTCCGAACTGGCACTGCTCGGCTGCCGCCCGCACATCGCGCTGGAGATCGACGGGGTCCCCGCCATCCTGGACCTGGTGGCCGATGGTGCGGGCAGCGCCGTGCTGTCGATGAATGCCGTGGCCACCTCGGGCAACGCGTCCAGTTACATCGCGCGGCCAATCCAGGCGCCAGCACTGCGCAGCGAATTGTCGCTCGCGGTCAGCTCGCTACACCCCGCCACGCTGACCCAGCAGGCCATGCTGGCGTTGATCAGCGAGACCCTCGGCAGCGTCTTGACCGCGCACTGAACCATGATGAAACCTCCTGTTCCACTGCTGGTCCTTTGCCCCCTGCCACCCCGATACCTCGCGCAGATCGCCGCCATCTGCGAGGTGATCCACGCACCGGACGCCGCGCTGCGCGCGCAGGCCATCGCGACGCACGGTGCGCGCGTGCGCGCCGTGCTGACCATCGGCCCGATCGGGCTCACGGGCCTTGAGATCGCCGCCCTGCCCGCCCTCGAGCTGGTCTGCGCGCTCGGCGCGGGCTACGAGCAGATCGACGTGGCGGCCGCGCGCGCACGTGGCATCGTGGTGGCGAACGGCGCCGGCACCAATGACGACTGCGTGGCCGACCATGCCTTCGGCCTGCTGATCGCGGCCGTGCGCGGTATCGTCCCGCTGGACCGCGCCTGCCGCGGCGGCGTGTGGCGCGACGCGATTCCCGACTACGCGCCCACGGTCTCGGGCAAGCGCCTGGGCATCCTGGGCCTGGGCCTGATCGGGCAAAAGATCGCGCGGCGCGCCAGCGGCTTCGACATGACAGTGGGCTACCACAGCCGCCACCGCCGGGGCGACGTAACCCACACCTGGTTCGACAGCCCGCTCGCGCTGGCGCAGTGGTGCGATTTTCTGGTGGTGGCCACGCCTGGCGGCGCCGGCACGCGGCACCTGGTGAACGAGGCGGTGCTGGAAGCGATCGGCCCGCACGGGGCGCTCGTGAACATCGCGCGCGGCAGCGTGGTCGACACGCAGGCCCTGGCGCGGGTGCTGCGCGAGCACCGGCTCGGTGCGGCCGGGATCGACGTCTATGAGAGCGAGCCGCACCGGCCCGAGGAGCTGATAGCCCTGCCCAACATCGTTCTCACGCCGCACGTCGCGGGGCGTTCGCCCAAGGCAGTGCAGGCGACCGTCACGCGCTTTCTGGAAAACGTACAGGCCCACTTTGCGGGCCGGCCGGTGCCGTCGCC
>SCRR01000365.1 GCA_004322085.1 Burkholderiaceae bacterium | reverse complement strand
CCAAGGAAGTCTTGCTGGCCCAATTGCTGGGCTTGATGCAATCCCCGATCTCGCGCACGGCCCGAGTGCTGGCTGCGCTGGCGGAAAAACGTGGTGAAGGCCAGGCTGCCCCGGTAGCCGAAGCCGCCGCAGCTTGAATCAACTTGGAAAACCTTGTGGGAAAGACCGGCGAGTACACGAAGTGACGCGCTGCTCTGTCCCCAACAAATTAGGAAATCAAAATGGCATTCGATAAAGACGCATTTTTGACCGCGCTGGACAGCATGACGGTCATGGAACTCAACGAACTGGTGAAAGCCATCGAAGAGAAATTTGGCGTGAGCGCTGCGGCCATGTCGGCTCCGGCCGCCGCGGGCGGTGCGGCGGCTGCCGTGGCTGAAGAGCAGACCGAGTTCAACGTCGTGTTGCTCGAGACCGGCGCCAACAAGGTGCAGGTCATCAAGGCGGTGCGTGAAATTACCGGCTTGGGTCTCAAGGAAGCCAAGGATCTGGTGGATGGCGCTCCGAAGGCTGTCAAGGAAGGCATTGCCAAGGCCGACGCCGAAGCCGCCAAGAAGAAACTGGAAGACGCTGGAGCCAAGGTCGAACTCAAGTAATCGATCCGTGTCCAAGGCTGGAGCGCCCGGGAGGGCCTCCAGCCTTTCGCGCTTGTCGCGCCGCTCGCAGAGCGCACCAAAAAGCAACGATTCAACGTTGTTTTTTAGTGTCTTCTGGCTCCGACTGCAGGAGATGCCTTGGTTCGGGCGATGTGCAATGCATCGCCGTCCGCCAATGGTTGGTAGTGGCCAACCACCAAGAATGTTGAGAGTTTGGGGAAGGACCGGCCCATGGTGCCGCTCTGCCCCCAGCTGGTTTAAGCGCTCAACGCGACAGTCGCCAAGGACCTCATAGCCCGGAGATCTCATGGCCTATTCATACACCGAACGCAAGCGGATTCGCAAAAGTTTTGGCAGCCGCGACAGCGTGCTGGAAGTTCCCTATCTGCTGCAAATGCAAAAAGACGCCTACACGGCGTTCCTGCAAGCCGACGTGGCGCCACAAAAGCGCACGGTCGAAGGCTTGCAGGCTGCCTTCACGGCGGCCTTTCCCATCGTCTCGCACAACGGGTTTGTCGAGATGAAATATCTCGAATACAACCTGGCCAAACCGGGGTTCGACGTGCGTGAATGCCAGACCCGGGGGTTGACTTTTGCCTCGGCGGTTCGTGCCAAGGTGCAGCTCATCATTTATGACCGTGAATCCTCGACGTCCCAATCCAAGGTGGTCAAAGAGGTGAAAGAGCAAGAAGTCTACATGGGCGAAGTGCCGCTGATGACCGACAAGGGCTCATTCATCATCAATGGCACCGAGCGCGTGATCGTGTCGCAGCTACACCGCTCCCCGGGTGTGTTTTTCGAACACGACAAGGGCAAGACACACAGCTCAGGCAAGCTGTTGTTCTCGGCCCGCATCATTCCGTACCGCGGCTCGTGGCTCGACTTCGAGTTCGATCCGAAGGACATGCTGTATTTCCGGGTGGACCGCCGCCGCAAGATGCCGGTCACGATTTTGCTCAAAGCCATTGGCTTGAGTCCCGAATCGATCCTCGCGAATTTCTTCGTCAACGACAACTTCCGCCTGATGGACAGTGGCGCCCAGATGGAATTCGTGGCCGAGCGGCTGCGCGGTGAAGTGGCCCGTTTTGACATTACCGACAAGTCGGGCAAGGTGGTGGTCGCCAAGGACAAGCGCGTCACGGCACGCCACACGCGCGAACTGGAACAGTCTGGTACCACGCACATCAGCGTGCCCGAGGATTTTCTGGTCGGGCGCATTGTCGCGCGCAACATTGTCGATGGCGACACTGGTGAAATCGTTGCCAAGGCCAATGACGAGCTCACCGAGGCGCTGCTCAAGAAGCTGCGCTCGGCGGGTGTGCAGGAGTTGCAGTGCATCTACACCAATGAGCTCGATCAGGGTCCCTACATCTCGCAGACGCTGCGTATCGACGAGACAGTGGACGAGTTTGCGGCGCGTGTGGCGATCTATCGCATGATGCGTCCTGGCGAACCTCCGACCGAGGATGCGGTGCAGGCCCTGTTCCAGCGCCTGTTCTATAACCCCGACACGTACGACCTGTCGCGCGTCGGGCGCATGAAGTTCAACGCGAAAATGGGCCGCGGCGAGTCCACCGGCCCGATGGTGCTGACCAATGAGGACATCCTCGCCGTGGTCAAGATTTTGGTGGACCTGCGCAATGGCCGCGGCGAAGTCGATGACATCGACCACCTCGGCAACCGCCGCGTGCGCTGTGTGGGCGAACTGGCCGAGAACCAGTACCGCACCGGCCTGGCGCGGATTGAGAAGGCCGTGAAGGAGCGCCTGGGTCAGGCCGAGCAGGAACCCCTGATGCCGCACGACCTCATCAACAGCAAGCCGATTTCCGCGGCGTTGAAGGAGTTCTTCGGTGCGTCGCAATTGTCGCAGTTCATGGACCAGACCAATCCGCTGGCGGAAATCACGCACAAGCGCCGCGTCTCGGCCCTTGGCCCGGGTGGTTTGACGCGCGAGCGCGCCGGCTTCGAGGTGCGCGACGTGCACGTTACGCACTACGGGCGTGTCTGCCCGATTGAAACGCCCGAGGGCCCGAACATCGGGCTGATCAATTCTCTTGCGCTGTATGCGCGCCTGAACGAGTACGGCTTCATCGAGACGCCGTACCGCCGCGTGGCCGACAACAAGGTCACGATGCAGATCGACTACCTGTCGGCCATCGAGGAAGGCAAGTACGTGATTGCCCAGGCCAATGCGACGCTGGACAAGGACGGTCGCCTCACGGGCGACCTGGTGTCCGCGCGGGAAGCCGGCGAATCCATCCTGTGCAGTCCCGAGCGTGTCCAGTACATGGACGTGTCGCCCGCACAGATCGTGTCGGTGGCTGCCTCCCTGGTGCCGTTCCTGGAACACGACGATGCCAACCGCGCACTGATGGGCGCCAACATGTCGCGTCAGGCCGTGCCTGTACTGCGCCCCGAAAAGCCACTGGTCGGCACTGGCATCGAGCGTGTGGCGGCGGTGGACTCCGGCACGGTGGTGACGGCGACTCGCGGTGGCGTGGTCGACTATGTGGACGCGACCCGTATCGTGATCCGCGTGAACGACGCCGAGACCCAGGCTGGCGAGGTGGGTGTGGACATCTACAACCTGATCAAGTACCAGCGTTCCAACCAGAACACCAACATCCATCAGCGACCCATCGTGAAAAAGGGCGAGAGGCTGGCCAAGGGTGACGTGATCGCCGACGGCGCCTCGACCGACCTGGGCGAGATCGCGATCGGCCAGAACATGCTGATCGGGTTCATGCCCTGGAACGGCTACAACTTCGAGGACTCGATCCTGATCAGCGAGCGCGTGGTGGCCGAAGACCGCTATACCTCGATTCACATCGAGGAACTCGTCGTGATGGCGCGCGACACCAAGCTGGGGGCCGAGGAAATCACACGTGACATTCCGAACCTGTCCGAGCAGCAACTGAACCGGCTGGACGAATCGGGCATCATCTACGTTGGCGCCGAAGTCATGCCTGGCGACACGCTGGTCGGCAAGGTCACGCCCAAGGGCGAAACCACGCTTACGCCCGAAGAAAAGCTGCTGCGCGCCATCTTTGGAGAGAAGGCCAGCGACGTCAAGGACACGTCGCTGCGCGTCGATCAGGGCTCGCAGGGCACGGTGATTGATGTGCAGGTCTTCACGCGTGAAGGCATTGTGCGCGACAAGCGCGCCCAGCAGATCATCGACGACGAGCTCAAGCGCTTCCGGCTGGACCTGAACGACCAGTTGCGCATCGTGGAGGTCGACGCATTCGACCGCATCGAGAAGCTCCTCAATGGCAAAGTGGCCAATGGTGGTCCGCAAAAACTCGCCAAGGGCACGAAAATCGACAAGGCGTACCTCGCGTCAGTGGAAAAGTTCCACTGGTTCGATATTCGCCCGGCCGAGGACGACGTGGCCGCTCAACTGGAAAGCCTGAAGAACTCGCTGGAGCAGACCCGCCACAGTTTTGATCTGGCTTTCGAGGAAAAACGCAAGAAGCTCACGCAAGGCGACGAGTTGCCTGCGGGCGTGCTCAAGATGGTCAAGGTGTACCTGGCCGTCAAACGCCGCCTGCAGCCGGGCGACAAGATGGCTGGCCGCCACGGCAACAAGGGTGTCGTGTCCAAGATCGTGCCGATCGAGGATATGCCCTACATGGCCGATGGCACCCCGTGCGATGTCGTGCTGAACCCGCTCGGTGTACCTTCGCGCATGAACGTCGGCCAGGTGCTCGAAGTTCATCTGGGTTGGGCCGGCAAGGGTATTGGCCGGCGCATCGGCGACATGCTGCAGGCTGAAGCCAAGGTGGCGGAGTTGCGCCAGTTCATGGACACCCTCTACAACACGACCGGCCGCAAGGAAGACCTGTCGAAGTTGTCGGATGAACAGGTTCTGGAAATGGCCGGCAATCTGTCGGGCGGTGTTCCTTTCGCCACACCGGTCTTCGATGGTGCTTCCGAGGAAGAGATCCGCACCATGCTCCAACTCGCCTATCCCGACGATATCGTCAAGCGCAAGGGGCTGACGGCAACGCGCACCCAGGCCCATCTGTATGACGGCCGTACCGGCGACGCGTTCGAGCGCCCGACGACGATCGGCTACATGCACTTCCTGAAGCTGCACCACCTGGTGGACGACAAGATGCACGCACGTTCGACCGGTCCGTACAGCCTCGTGACCCAGCAGCCGCTGGGCGGCAAGGCACAGTTCGGCGGCCAGCGTTTCGGCGAGATGGAAGTGTGGGCGCTGGAGGCCTATGGCGCCGCCTACACGCTGCAGGAAATGCTCACCGTGAAGTCCGACGACGTGCAGGGTCGTACCAAGGTGTATGAAAGTATCGTCAAGGGCGAGCACGCCATTGAAGCCGGCATGCCGGAATCGTTCAATGTTCTGGTCAAGGAAATCCGTTCCCTGGGCATCGACATTGAACTCGAACGTTCTTAATTGAAAGGGCAAGAGTCATATGAAATCACTACTCGACCTGTTCAAGCAATTCACGCCCGATGAGCATTTCGATGCCATCAAGATCGGCATGGCGTCCCCCGAAAAGATCCGTTCGTGGTCGTTCGGCGAGGTGAAGAAGCCCGAGACCATCAACTACCGCACTTTCAAGCCCGAACGCGACGGCCTGTTTTGCGCCAAGATCTTCGGGCCTATCAAGGATTACGAATGCCTGTGCGGCAAGTACAAGCGCCTCAAGCACCGCGGTGTGATCTGCGAGAAGTGCGGCGTTGAAGTCACGCAGACCAAGGTGCGGCGCGAGCGCATGGGTCACATCGACCTGGCAGCACCCTGCGCCCACATCTGGTTCCTGAAATCGCTGCCCAGCCGCTTGGGCCTGGTGCTCGATATGACGCTGCGCGACATCGAACGAGTGCTGTACTTCGAGGCCTACGTGATCACCGACCCCGGCATGACGCCCTTGAAGAAGTTCGGCATCATGTCCGAGGACGACTATGACGCCAAGCGCAAGGAATATGGCGACGAGTTCATTGCCAAGATGGGTGCCGAAGGTGTCAAGGATCTGCTGCAGGCGATCGATCTCGACAGCGAGATCGAGAAGCTGCGCGGCGATCTGACGGGCTCCGAGGTCAAGGTCAAGAAGAACGCCAAGCGGCTCAAGGTGATGGAAGCCTTCCGCAAGTCCGGCATCAAGCCCGAGTGGATGGTGCTCGACGTGCTGCCCGTGCTGCCTCCCGATCTGCGTCCCCTGGTGCCGCTGGACGGAGGTCGCTTCGCGACCTCTGACCTGAACGACCTGTACCGCCGCGTCATCAATCGCAACAGTCGTTTGCGCCGCCTGCTCGAACTCAAGGCGCCGGAAATCATCGCGCGCAACGAAAAGCGCATGCTGCAGGAAGCCGTCGACAGTCTGCTGGACAACGGCCGCCGCGGCAAGGCCATGACCGGCGCCAACAAGCGCGCGCTCAAGTCGCTGGCCGACATGATCAAGGGCAAGAGCGGGCGCTTCCGCCAGAACCTGCTGGGCAAGCGCGTCGACTACTCGGGCCGTTCCGTCATTACCGTGGGCCCGACGCTCAAGTTGCACCAGTGCGGTCTGCCCAAGTTGATGGCGCTCGAGCTGTTCAAGCCCTTCATCTTCTCGCGCCTTGAAGCGATGGGCATCGCGACCACCATCAAGGCGGCCAAGAAGGAAGTCGAATCCGGCACGCCGGTGGTCTGGGACATCCTCGAAGAGGTGATCAAGGAGCACCCCATCATGCTGAACCGGGCGCCGACGCTGCACCGCTTGGGCATCCAGGCGTTCGAGCCGATCCTGATCGAAGGCAAGGCGATCCAGCTGCATCCGCTGGTGTGCGCGGCCTTCAACGCCGACTTCGACGGCGACCAGATGGCCGTCCACGTACCGCTGTCGGTGGAAGCGCAGATGGAGGCGCGCACCTTGATGCTGGCCTCCAACAATGTGCTGTTCCCGGCCAACGGCGAGCCCTCCATCGTGCCGTCGCAGGACGTGGTGCTGGGCCTGTACTACACCACGCGCGAGCGCATCAACGCCAAGGGCGAAGGCCTGATCTTCTCCGACATCGGTGAGGTCCAGCGCGCCTTCGACGCGGGTGAGGTCGATCTCACGGCGAGGATCAACGTGCGCCTGACCGAGTACACCAAGGACAAGGAAACCGGCGAGTTCGTGCCCTCGACCCAGCTGTGGGAAACCACGGCCGGGCGCGCATTGCTGTCCGAGATTCTGCCCAAGGGCCTGCCGTTCTCCAACATCAACAAGGCGCTGAAGAAGAAGGAAATCTCCAAACTCATCAATGTCTCGTTCCGCAAGTGCGGGTTGAAGGAGACGGTGGTGTTCGCCGACAAGCTGCTGCAAAACGGTTTTCGACTGGCCACCAAGGCCGGCATCTCGATCTCCATCGACGACATGCTGGTGCCCAAGGAAAAGCCGGCCATCATCGAGCGCGCCGAGAAGGAAGTCAAAGAGATCGAGCAGCAGTACGTGTCCGGCCTGGTGACGTCCGGCGAGCGCTACAACAAGGTGGTGGACATCTGGGGCAAGGCCGGCGACGAAGTCTCCAAGGTCATGATGGCCCAGCTGGCCAAGCAAAGGACCATTGACCGGCACGGCAAGGAAGTGGATCAGGAATCGTTCAATTCCATCTACATGATGGCCGACTCGGGTGCGCGTGGTTCTGCGGCGCAGATCCGCCAGCTGGCCGGCATGCGCGGCCTGATGGCCAAGCCCGACGGCTCCATCATCGAGACTCCGATCACGGCCAACTTCCGTGAGGGCCTGAATGTGCTGCAGTACTTCATCTCCACCCACGGCGCCCGCAAGGGTCTGGCGGACACGGCGCTGAAGACGGCCAACTCGGGCTACCTGACACGCCGTCTGGTCGACGTGACTCAGGATCTGGTGGTGACCGAGAACGACTGCGGTACGCACCATGGCTCGCTGATGCGTGCCATTGTCGAAGGTGGCGAGGTGATCGAGTCGCTGCGCGACCGTATCCTGGGACGCACCGCGGCCGAGGATGTGCTGCATCCGGAGAACCACTCGGTGCTGGTCAATGCGGGTGACATGCTGGACGAGGACGTCATCGATGAGCTGACCGTGGTCGGCGTCGACGAGGTCAAGGTGCGCACCGCACTGACCTGCGAGACGCGCTTTGGCATTTGTGCCAAATGCTATGGCCGCGACCTGGGTCGCGGCGGCCTGATCAACGAGGGTGAGGCGGTCGGTGTGATTGCGGCGCAATCGATCGGCGAACCCGGCACTCAGCTGACCATGCGCACCTTCCACATCGGCGGTGCGGCCTCGCGTGCCGCGATCGCCTCCAGCGTGGAAGCCAAGTCCAATGGCGTGATCGGCTTCAATGCCACCATGCGCTATGTGACGAACAGCCGTGGTGAACTGGTGGTGATCGCGCGTTCCGGCGAGATCGTCATCCATGACGAGCATGGCCGCGAGCGTGAGCGCCACAAGGTGCCGTATGGCGCCACGCTGACGGTGAAAGCCGACCAGGCGATCAAGGCCGGCACCATCCTGGCCAACTGGGATCCGCTGACGCGCCCGATCATTACCGAGTTTGCGGGGCAGGCGAAGTTCGAAAACGTCGAGGAAGGCCTGACGGTGGCCAAGCAGGTCGACGAGGTGACCGGCCTGTCCACCATGGTGGTGATCGACCCGAAACGCCGTGGCGCGGCCAAGGTCGTGCGGCCCCAGGTCAAGCTGATCGATGCCGGTGGCAACGAAGTCAAGATTCCCGGCACGGATCACTCGGTAACCATCGGCTTCCAGGTCGGAGCGCTGGTGCAGGTGCGCGACGGCCAGGACGTCGGCCCCGGCGAGGTGCTGGCACGCATTCCGGTCGAAGGCCAGAAGACACGCGACATCACGGGCGGCCTGCCGCGCGTGGCCGAGCTGTTCGAGGCCCGCTCGCCCAAGGACAAGGGCGTGCTGGCCGAGATGACCGGCACGGTGTCGTTCGGCAAGGAGACCAAGGGCAAGATTCGCCTGCAGATCACCGACCCCGAGGGTGGCGTGCACGAAGAACTGGTGCCCAAGGAGAAGAACATCCTGGTGCACGAGGGCCAGGTCGTCAACAAGGGCGAGTCTGTGGTCGACGGCCCGGCCGATCCGCAGGACATCCTGCGCTTGCTGGGCTCCGAAGAACTGGCGCGCTACATCGTCGATGAGGTGCAGGACGTGTACCGGCTGCAAGGCGTGAAGATCAACGACAAGCACATCGAGGTGATCGTGCGCCAGATGCTGCGCCGCGTCGTGGTCGACAACCCGGGCGACGCCAACTACATTGCCGGCGAACAGGTCGAGCGCAGCGAGATCCTCAACACCAACGACGCCCTGCGCGCCGAGGACAAGATCCCCGCCACCTTCACCAACCTGCTGCTGGGCATCACCAAGGCCTCGCTGTCCACCGACAGCTTCATCAGCGCCGCCTCGTTCCAGGAAACGACGCGCGTGCTCACCGAAGCCGCCATCATGGGCAAACGCGACGAGCTGCGCGGCCTGAAGGAAAACGTCATTGTCGGACGCCTGATTCCTGCGGGCACCGGCATGGCGTACCACCAGGCACGCAAGGCCAAGGACCAGATGGACGAGGCCGAGCGCCGCGCCATCGCCGAGGCCGAGGCGGCGGAGCTGGCCAGCCTGTCCGAGCCCGCGCCGGCGACCGAAACCAGCGAAGGGGCGGCGGCCGATTAAGTTGCGGCGATGCTATTGAAGCAGTAGCGCCCCGCGCCCGATAGTAAATGGCTCGGGGCGCATTTCTATGTTTATGGGGTATTGAACTGCCGCCATCGGGTGGCCAGGGGTATGAAAGATGGTGCCGTCTTTTGTGCTGTGGATCGCGGCCGGGGTTGTGCTGTTCTGGTGCGTCGGTGCACACAATCGTCTGGTGCGGCTGCGCTCGGCTGCACGTCAGGCCTTCGGTTTGCTCGATGCGCGTCTGCTTGCGCAAGTGGCGCTGCTGCAATCGTGCCTGCCTGCCTCGATGAACGCATCTTTGCTGACCCAGCCAGGCGAGTTGCTGGACGAGGTGGCACTGCTGTGGGTCAGCCTGCGCAGTGCGGCCGCACAGTTTGCGGCGTCGCTGGCCGCGGCGCGCGCACACCCGCTGGAGGCGCGGGCTGTCGCGGCGCTGGTGGCCGCCAGCGGCGTCCTTGATGCCAGCTGGCGGCGCATGCAGCTGGCGGCGCAGGAGCCGACAGGAGTTCTTCTGCCCGTGACCGCTCAGGACCAGTGGGAGCAGGCAGCGCTGCACGCTCGCGCCGCCGGCGACACCTTCAACCTCGCCGTGACGCGCTACAACGCCGCCATCGCCCAGTTTCCCACGCTGTTGCTGGCCCGGGCATTCGGCTTCAAGGCCGCGCGGCCTTGGTAGATCATGGATACTGAATGGATGGGCGGG
Organism: Burkholderiaceae bacterium; assembly: GCA_004322085.1. GTDB lineage: Bacteria > Pseudomonadota > Gammaproteobacteria > Burkholderiales > Burkholderiaceae_C > Rhodoferax_A. The sequence continues at coordinate 1,997 of SCRR01000365.1, read as the reverse complement.
TCCGAGAGTTGCATGCGCGAGGCGGGGGTATGAAATTCAAGTGGGTGGCGGGTGCAGCGATGCTGGCCAGCAGCGCCGTCGTCATGGCACAAGATCAGCAGGCGCTCTATCTGGAAGGCCTGGCCGTTACCTGCGCAGCGTGCCATGGCATCGATGGCCGGGTCCACGCCGGGCCCGGTGTGCCCGCGCTGGCGGGGAAGCCTGCGCAGGAATTGGTACGCCAGATGCGCGACTTCAAATCGGGAACCAGTCCCGCCACCGTGATGCAGCAGATCAGCAAGGGCTACAGCGATGCGCAGATCGAGCAGATCGCCCGTTACTTTTCCAGCCAGACGCCGTAAGGGAACGGGCCGATGCGACGCCGTTCCCTTTTGCAATCCGCCGCGCTCGGCTTGAGTCCCCTGGCCGGCTGCGCCGCAACCACCGTGCCGTCCAGTCCGAAGGTGATCGTCATTGGCGGCGGCTATGGCGGCGCTGCTGCGGCCCGGTATGTGCGGCTGTTCTCTAACCACAGGGTCGAGGTGGTGTTGATCGAGCCGGACGCCGCCTTCGTGTCCTGCCCCATGTCGAACCTCGTGCTGGGCGGCAGCTGGCAGATGGCGGACATCACCAGGCCCTACGACTCGCTGCGCCGCCGCCACGGCGTCACCGTGGTACACGACCGTGCCAACGCCATCGATACCGCGCGCAAAAGGGTGACGCTGGCCGGTGGCGCCACCATCGCCTACGACAAGCTGGTGGTGTCGCCCGGTGTCGAGTTTATGTACGACGCCATCGAGGGCCTGCCGGTGGCGCATGCATCGGGCCGGATCCTGCATGCCTGGAAGGCGGGGGCGGAGACCGCCGCGCTGCGCCGTCAGTTGCAGGCCATGCCCGATGGTGGGGTGTTTGCCATCACCATCCCCGAGGCGCCCTACCGCTGTCCGCCCGGCCCCTACGAGCGGGCTTGCCAGGTGGCCTGGTATTTCAGGCAGGCCAAGCCGCGCGCCAAGGTGTTGATTCTCGATGCGAATCCGGACGTCACCTCCAAGGGGGCGCTGTTCAAGGCCGCCTGGGACGGGCTCTATAAGGGCATGGTCGAGTACCGGCCCCAGTACAACACCACCGCGGTCGATGCCGGCGCCGGGTTGCTCAAGTTCGAGGTGCAGGATGATGTGCGCGCCGACGTCATCAATGTCCTGCCGCCCATGCGCGCGGGCGCCATTGCGGTGCAGGCCGGGTTGAACAACCAGGCCAACCAGCACTGGTGCGGCGTGCACTTTCTGACCTTCGAGTCCACCGCAGCGGCCGATGTCTTCGTGCTCGGCGACTCGATCCAGATTGCACCGCTCATGCCCAAGAGCGGTCACATGGCAAATAGCCAGGCGAAGGTGGCCGCAGCAGCCATCGTGGCGCAACTCGCCGGGTGGGACGTGAACCCGAGCCCGATCCTCACCAACACCTGCTACAGCTTCGTGGACGATGCGCGGGCCGTGCATGTGGCCAGCGTGCACGCGTACGACCCGGCCGGGCAGACCTATCTGTCCGTGCCCGGCGCCGGCGGCCTGAGCGAGCGCCCCTCCAAACGTGAGGGCGCCCATGCCTTTAGCTGGGCGCACAACATCTGGGCGGACACACTGACGTGAGAGCCGATCCGGCTGACCAGCCGCCCCTGTGGCGGCAACTCAATGCAGTGGCCATGGTTTTGGTCGCCATCCGTGCGGGCAGGTCGGGAACTGCGGCAATGGAGGGTGTCGAACCGGGCCTGCGTTCTGGCGTCCAGGCGCTGGTTTTTCACGTGCTGCGCTGGCTTGGCCGCGCGCAGGCGTTGCGCCAGCGGCTTGCCAAACGCACGCCGCCGGCGCAGGCTGATTCCCTCCTGTGCACTGCGCTCGCGTTGGCCTGGCGTGAAGAAGGCGCGCCGTACGACGCCTTCACGCTGGTCGATCAGGCGGTGGAGGCCGCCAAGCGCCACCCCGACACACGTCAGCAAGCCAACTTCATCAATGCCTGCCTGC
>SCRR01000364.1 GCA_004322085.1 Burkholderiaceae bacterium | reverse complement strand
CGATATCGGCTTGCCGCCGGCGGCGTTTCAGATGGAGGGGCTGGAGTTTTACGGCCAGATTTCCTTCATGAAGGCGGGCTTGTTTTACGCCGACCACATTACCACCGTGAGCCCGACCTATGCGCGGGAGATCCAGACGCCTGAACAGGGTTGCGGCCTTGACGGACTGCTTCGCGCGCGCAGCGGAAGCCTCACCGGTATTCTTAACGCGGTGGACGATGGCATCTGGAACCCCGCCACCGACCGTCATTTGGTGCACAACTTCGACCTGCGGCATCTGGGTGGAAAGACCGACTGCAAAAGCGCCTTGCAACGCGAAATGGGATTGCAGGAAAAGGCCGATGCGCCACTCTTTGCCATGGTCAGCCGTTTGACCGAACAAAAGGGTCTTCACCTTGTCCTTGCCGGCGTGGATCACATCGTCCAGGGCGGTGGCCAGTTGATCGTGCTGGGCAGTGGCGATACCGATTTGGAGCGGGCATTTTCGCGCTTGGCAGTCCAGTATCCGGGCCGCGCTGCGGTGCATCTCGGCTACGATGAAGCGTTGGCGCACCGCCTGTTTGGGGGCAGCGACGTGACCCTGGTGCCTTCACGTTTCGAGCCATGCGGCCTGACGCAAATGTACGGCCTAAAATACGGCAGCTTGCCGCTGGTGCGAGCCGTCGGTGGCTTGGCGGACACCGTGGTAGACGCCGACCTGGCCACACTTGAGGACCACAGTGCCACTGGTGTGGCGTTCCAGGACTTCACCGAGGCTGCTTTCCGACATGCATTGCGGCGCAGCTTCGCGCTGTACCGCGACCGAAGGGCCTGGGCCCGGGTGCGGCGCGCGGGCATGGGTCAGTCGTTCAGTTGGTCTCAGTCGGCGCAACAGTACGTCTCGCTGTACCAGGACCTGATCCGCCACTGACCGTCATTTCCAGACGGCCATCTTTCGTTTCTACTGTTCTCGATCCTTCTTCACTCATGCCTCAAGACCCATTGTTCAACCCCGCCCAAACCCATGCGCGGGCCTTTCAATTCGACGCACCGGCGAAAGACGTCGCTTCCCTCAAACGCGCCATTGCGAACAAGCTGATGTTCACGGTTGGCAAAGACCCTGGGGCGGCCCAACCCGTCGATTGGCTGCATGCCGCTGCCTATGCGGTGCGAGATCAATTGGTCGAGCGCTGGATGCAAACCACACGCGCCAAAGCGGCCCAGGATGTCAAGAACGTTTACTACCTGTCGATGGAGTTCCTGATCGGTCGCACCTTCAGCAACGCGTTGATTGCGTTGAACCTGAAGGTATCGGTGAGCCAGGCACTTGCCGAGCTGGGTGTGAGCATGGACTCGATCATCGACCTGGAGCCGGATGCCGCGCTGGGAAATGGCGGGCTGGGTCGGCTGGCAGCGTGCTTTCTCGACTCCATGGCCACCCTCGAGCTGCCGGGATACGGCTACGGCATTCGCTATGACTATGGCATGTTCCGCCAGACCATCGTGGATGGGCGGCAGATCGAAGTGCCGGACCACTGGCTCGCAGCCGGCAATCCGTGGGAATTCCCACGGCCCGAAGTGCGTTACCGCGTTCAGTTCGGCGGACATGTGGTCCAGCATGGCGATCGCCACGAATGGGTGGATACCAGGGATGTGAGCGCGATGGCCTATGACACCATCGTGCCGGGCTACGGCACCCAGGCCACCAATACCTTGCGCCTGTGGTCGGCCAAGGCCACCGAAGAAATTGACCTCTTCGCATTCAACCAGGGTAATTATTTTGCCGCGGTCGCAAGAAAGAATCATTCCGAAAACGTCTCGCGTGTTCTCTATCCCGACGACTCGACCCAGTCGGGCCGTGAATTGCGACTGCATCAGGAATATTTCTTTGTTTGCGCCAGTGTTCAGGATTTGCTGCACCGCTACTTGCGCCAACACAGCGACTTCAATCAACTCGCTGCCAAGGTCAGCATCCATCTCAACGACACCCATCCGGTGCTGGCGATCCCCGAGCTGATGCGCCTGCTGCTTGACGTGCATCACCTCCCCTGGGGTGATGCCTGGCGCCTGTGCCAGGGAGTGTTTTCGTACACCAACCACACGTTGATGCGCGAGGCTCTGGAAACCTGGCCAGTGGAGATGCTGGGTCGCGTGCTGCCGCGGCATCTGCAAATCATTTTTGAAATCAACACTGATTTTCTGTCACGGCTGGCAGAAGAACATGACCACGATGTGGAGCTGATGCGCCGCGTTTCGCTGATCGACGAAGATGGCGACCGGCGGGTACGCATGGCGTACCTCGCGGTGCTGGCCAGCCACTCGGTCAATGGTGTATCGGCACTGCATTCGGAGTTGATGAAACAGTCGATCTTTGCCGACTTCGCCGCATTGTGGCCGGCGCGCTTCAATAACAAGACCAATGGCATCACGCCGCGCCGCTGGCTGGCGCAGGCCAATCCGGCGCTTTCGGCCGTATTGGACAAGGCGATTGGCCAGGATTGGCGGCGGGATTTGTCGGCTCTGGAGACACTCAAAGGCCGCATGAACGACTCGGGCCTGATTGAAGAAGTCCAGCGCGCCAAGCGGGTGAACAAAGAACGCTTTGCCTCCTGGGTTCAACAGAACATGGGAGTGACGGTTCCGGTGAACGCGATGTTCGACGTGCAAGTCAAACGCATTCACGAATACAAGCGCCAGTTGCTCAACGTGCTGCACGTGGTGACGCGTTATCTGCGCATCATCGAGCGCCCTGGCACGGTCCAGGTGCCGCGTGTAGTGGTGTTCGCTGGCAAGGCGGCTTCGGCCTATCACATGGCCAAGCTCATCATTGAGCTCATCAACGACGTGGCCAGAGTCGTCAATGCGGACCCTTGTGTGGGCGACATGCTCAAGGTCGTATTTGTCCCCAACTACAGCGTCAGCCTTGCCGAACTGATCATTCCGGCGGCGGATTTGTCCGAGCAAATCTCGACGGCGGGCACCGAAGCTTCAGGTACCGGCAACATGAAGCTGTCACTCAACGGCGCCTTGACGATTGGCACGCTCGACGGCGCCAATGTCGAAATTCTCAACAGCGTGGGCGCCGATAACATCTTCATTTTTGGCAATTCAACGCCTGAAGTGGCGGCGCTGCGCGCTGCCGGCTATCAGCCGCGTAACATCGTGGACGCCACGCCCGAGTTGATGCGCACCCTTGAAGCCATCCGCGATGGACGCTTCAGCCCCGAGGAGCCACAGCGCTACCAGAGCATCTACGACTCGCTGGTGAACGGGGGCGACCATTACCTGCTGCTGGCAGATTATTCAGGCTACGTCGCGACTCAGGAGCAGGTCGACGCCCTGTACCTGACGCCGGCGCTCTGGGCCCGAAAAGCCTTGCGCAATGTGGCAGGCATGGGCCCGTTTTCGTCAGACCGCACGATCGCCGAATACGCTGCGCAGATCTGGCGGACTCAGCCCGTGATTTTGCCGGACGTAGCGGTGCCTTGAGGTAGTCGTCCATACAGGCGGGACAGGTGCTTCAACAGCGCTGCATGCCCGGGGTCAACGTCTGCCCACGTGAAGCGCCACCGCCAGTTACCCTCGGGTGTGCCGGGCTTGTTCATGCGGTGTTCACCAGACAGTCTCAGCACGTCCTGCAAAGGATAAATGGCCAGGCCGGCGACGCTGGCGCAGGCCGCGCGAATGAAGACCCAGCCCACGTCGTTTCCGTCGAATGCCAGGTAGTCGCGTACATGGTGGCGGACGGCGTCGGGCGCGGCGTTCCACCAGCCCAGCGCAGTGTCGTTGTCGTGGGTGCCGGGGTAGACCACCGCAGCGGGTTCATAGGTATGAGGCAAATGATGGGCGTCGCCGATCTGGTCTGCGCCCCAGCCAAACTGCAGGACCCTCATGCCCGGGAAACCATGTTTTTTTCGCAGTGCGGTGACTTCTGCCGTGATCACGCCGAGATCCTCCGCGATGATGGGCAACGGACCCAGCGCGTGCACAATCGCGCTAAACAGGGCATCCCCGGGTGCGGCGACCCATCGGCCTTGCATGGCGGTCGGCTCGGTGGCGGGAATTTCCCAGCAGCTCTCAAAACCCCGGAAGTGGTCGATGCGCGCGATGTCGACCATCTCGAACACATGACGTACCCGCGAAATCCACCATGCGAAGTTATCCTGCTCGTGGGCACTCCATCGATAAAGTGGGTTGCCCCAGCGCTGACCCGTATCGCTGAAAGCGTCAGGAGGCACACCGGCGACCACGATGGGGTGGCCTTGGGCATCCAGTTCGAACAGTTCAGGGCGGGCCCACACATCGGCGCTCTCCTGCGCAACGAAAATGGGCACGTCGCCAACCAGATGCACGCCGCGAGCGTTCGCGTACGCCCTCAGTCGGTGCCATTGGCGAAAGAAGCACCATTGGCAGAATTTCCAGAAATCGATGCGCGAGGCGTGGGCTTGCGCTGCCACCGCGAGGCCCTGCGGATCGCGCTGGGCCAGTGATGGGTCCCAGTCGGTCCAGCGGCGTGCGCCGAAGTGATCGGCCAAGGCCATGAATAGGGCGTAATCCTTGAGCCACGGCGCATGTTGTTCAGAAAAATCAGCCAAATCGGCACGCTCCTCTGGCGACGCCATAACTTGAAAGCGTGCGTTGGCGCGAGCCAGACGTGCCATCCGGAAGTCGATTACCTGTGGGAAATTGATCGCCCGGTCTTGCATCCCTTCGGTCGGGACGAGATCATGAGCTTCGAGCCAGCCCCTTTGGTGCAGCTCTGCCAGATCGATCAGCAGCACATTGCCCGCAAACGCCGAGCTTCCCATGTAGGGCGAGTGACCCACGCCGATGCCACCGAGCGGCAAAAACTGCCACAGTGTCTGCCCGCCACTGTGGAGCCAATCCACAAAATGAAAAGCCGCCGGCCCCAGATCTCCACTGCCGTGGGCGCCTGGCAGCGAGGTGATGTGCGCAAGGACGCCGCTTGCACGTTGAAACTGCATGGTGGATCTGCTTCGGTGATCTCAATGACAGAGTCGAATCAACGACAAAGGCCAAAATATACTTGGCCCCCTTGAGTGCTCCGATCGGCTGCCTTTAAACGGAGGAGGCTGCCATCGCCTTGGCGCTACGCCAGGCGCCATATGCGGCAGCCCCGCCATTCAGCAGGTTTGCGGCCATCTGCCACCACGAGTCGTACGCCAGCGCGTTGAACATCCACAGGGCTGCAACCCCAATCATGGCAACCCGCAGCAAGACGCCGCGCATGTAAAACATCGCGTATGTCGAGAGCATCGAGCCGGCGGTCGTGACGAGCGTCACCGTGCCATTCCACGTCAGCATGCCCAGTACGAGTGTCACGGCGAGGAAGGTCATGCACGTCAGCATCCTCGCTCGACCGCTCTTGCCTTGAACAACCGATTCAGACGCCTGGCGGCCAGCACTCAGCGCGCTGAGTGCGGCAGCGCTGTCGGCCCCCATCAAAAAGTTGTTTGCTGCCCACAAGACGGACGCCCAGCCATTCGTGCTGCGCAGGGAGCGGTCAGACCGGCTCACGAGACCAGAGACATTGATGGCCAGTGCGGCGAGGCCGGATGCGTTAACAACAAGGGTGGTCGGAATCATCTGATGGAGGGCGGGGTGCAGACCCGCTCCAGTGCGGGCGTTTCGCGCGGCGGGGATTTTTCGGCAAGTGGTGATTTTAAGGGTAAACCCTAAATTTTGCTGGACTCTTCACCATCAGCGCCAGAGCCTTGAATTTGAGAACGGGGCCAACTGCGCAGACCCTCGTCCGACTCCCCTCAAACTTCATCAGGTCATCGGCAATGCGGCCCCAATGGCCACGAACATGCCTCCGCATACGCGATTGAAGGTCTTGCCCGCCCGCTCCAGCAGCGGGCGTATGCGATGCGCCAGCAGTGCGAGCAGATACTCGACGACAAATTCGACCGCCATGAAACTCGCCGCCATCACGATGAACTGCGTCAGCAGGTTGCGGCTCGGATCGAGAAACTGGGGCAGGAAGGCGCCATAAAACAGCAACGCCTTCGGATTGGAAACTGCCGTTAGAAAGCCCTTGCGAAACATCTGGCCACCCCGGATGCAGGCCTTGGCGGCATCGGTCTGCAGTCGGATCGGCGGGGCGCGCCAGAGCTGAATGCCCAGCCAGGCAAGATAAGCACCGCCGACCAGTTTAAGAACTTCCAGCGCATGCACGGAAGCGTTGAGCACGGCACCAATGCCCAGCATCGATAACGCAATCAGGATCACAAAACCGAGCACCCCGCCGCAGACTGTGAACAACGTCTTGCGATGGCCGTGCAATGCGCCATGGGACAACGCCAGCAAGCCATTCGGCCCAGGCGTCAGCGACAGGCCGACTGCGGCGGCAAAAAGGAGCAACCAAGTATGCAGGGCCATTGAATCCGCTCGCCAGTTTGTGTGCAAAAAGGCCAGTGTACGACTGCGCGGCGGCCAGGGCTCGGCTTGCCGACCCTTGGCGGCGCTCAATGCTTGAAGAACAGGTTCGGAAGCCACAGCGCAATCTGTGGCGCGAGCGAGATCGCGATGATGAACAGCATCATGATGACGATGAACGGCAACACGCCCCAGACCAGCTGCTTCAGCGTGATGTCGGGCGCGATACCCTGGATCACAAACAGATTGAGCCCAACCGGCGGATGGATCAAGCCCATCTCCATGATGATGGTCATGTTGACGCCAAACCAGATCGGGTCGAAGCCGTGTGCGAGCAGGCCCGGCATGATGACCGGCGTCACCATCAGGATGATTGCCACCGGCGGCAGGAAGAAGCCGAGGACGACGACCAGGATGTCGATCCAGAACAGGTACGCCCACTTCGAGAGGCCGAGCCCGACCAGCCATTCGGTGGCGCTCTGGCTGATGTGCAGGTAACTCATCACATAGGTGAAGAGAAACGCCATCGCGATGATCATCATGAGCATGCACGACTCTTTCGCGGTGCCGAGCAGGATCGCCTGCAGCTCGCGCCAGCGCCAGCACTGGTAGATCAGGATCACCATGACGATGGTCGAGAAGGCGCCGACGCCGGCGACCTCCGACGGCGTCGCGAAGCCGCCGTAGAGTGTGATCATCACCAGCGTGACGATCACCGCGAACGGCAGGATGCGCGGCAGCGACTCCAGCCGCTCGCCCCAGGTGAAGGTCTCGCGCGGCACGCTGGCGGCGGGCGAGACGCGCCGGCGCACCTCGCCCGCGTCGCGATGCGACTTGTAGATAACCCACAGCGCGAACAGCAGCGTCAGGAGGATGCCGGGCACGATGCCGGCCATGAACAGCCTGCCGATCGACTGCTCGACGACGATACCGTAGAGAATGAAGGTAAGCGAAGGCGGTATCAGGATGCCGAGCGTGCCGCCGGCCGCGACCAGCCCGCCCGCCAGCCCCGGCGAATAGCCGCGCTTGCGCATCTCGGGCACGCCCATCGCGCCGATCGCCGCAGCGGTGGCGGTGCTGGAGCCGCACATCGCGGCGAAGATCGAACAGCCGATGACGTTGGCCACGCCGAGACCGCCGGGCAGCTTGTGCAGCCAGCGATAGGCCGACTCGTAAAGATCGCTGGCGGCGCGGGTGCGTCCGACCGCCTCGCCCATCAGGATGAACAGCGGAATGGCCAGCAGAGTGAAGTTGTCCATGCCCTGGTAGAGCGTGTCGGCCAGCCCCTGGATGTTGGCCGGCGGCATGAAGCCGAGCATGAAGGACACCGAGACGGCGCCGAGCGCGAACGCCACCGGCATGCCCGAAAACAGCAGCACGAGCGTCGTGCCGACGAAGAGGATGCCGAGTTCATGCTCGCCCACGCTGCGCTCCGGTTGTTTCGGGGTAGACCACTTCCTCGACGATCTGCACGATGTACTCGAGGGAGATCAGGGTCAGCCCGAGCGCGATCAGCGCGAACGGGATCCAGAGGTGCGGGGCCCAGACCGAATCAGTGGTCCAGCCCTCGCGCCAAGCCTTCGCGGTGTATTCCCACACCTTGACGCTCAGGAAGCCGCACAGCAGCAGCGACAGCATGTCGCCGGTGAGGATGCGCCAGCGGTTCCAGCGCGGCGACATTAGCGTCTCCAGCACCTCGGTGCCGACGTGGCCGCGTTTCATCTGCGTGTAGTTGGCGGCGAGGAAGGTCGCGGCGACCAGCAGGAAGACGTTGAACTCGAGGTTCCAGGTATGCGGCTCGTGCAGGAAATAGCGCCAGATGACCTCGTTGGTGATCGCGATGCAGGACACGAGGATCAGCACGCCGCTCAGGTTGCCGGTGCCGACGCCGATGGCCTTAATCGTGCGGCGGAAGGCTCGCCAGACTGGATGCATGTCCACTCCCAAAATAAAAATGCGCCGGCGTACGGCCGGCGCATGGGGTCGCCCGCGCTAGCGCGTCATTCTCATTTGACCGCCTCGGCCATGTCGAGCAGTTTCTGGCCATCCTTCACCTGCGCGGCGAAGTCCTTGTAGGCACTCTGCTGTGCAACCTTCTTCCACTCGAGGAACTGCTGCTCGTTCATCTGCAAGACCTTGGCGCCGGCCTTGCCGTAGACCTCGGCCACCTTCTTGTCGTCGGCCTGGCACGATTCCAGCGCGAACGGCTGCAGCGAGCGGCCGACCTCCATGACGATCTTCTGCTGCTCGGGCGTCAGCTTGTCGTAGGTGGCCTTGGACATCAGCAGCGGCTCGAACATATACCAGAACGAGTGGTCCTGGGCGGTAGTGACGAACTTGGCCACCTCCTGCAGACGAAAGCTCATCAGCGAGGCACTAGAGGTCCACAACGCATCGACGACGCCCGACTGCATCGCGTTGTAGGTCTCGTTCGACGGAAAGGTCGCGATCGAGGCACCTGCGGACTGCAACATCAACTCGATCATCTTGCCGGCACCACGCACCTTCAGTCCCTTGACGTCGCCGGGCACCAGCACCGCCTTGTCGCGCGAGGCCACGCCGCCGCCCTGCCAGACCCAGGTGACGAGGATGACGCCGTGGTCGCTGAGGTACTTCTCGAGCCATTTGCCGATGTCGGCGTGCTCCCAGTCATAGGCCTGCTGGTAGTTCTTGATCAGCGCCGGCATCAGCGTCAGATTGACCGCGGGCAGCTTGCCGCCCGAATAGGCCAGCGGATAAACCGTCATGTCGAGCGCGCCACTCTGCAGCGCGTCAAACTGCTGCGTCGCCTTGTAGAGCGAGGCGCCCGGATAGATCTGGAACTTCAGCTGGCCGTTGGTGCGCTTCTCGACCTCCTGCGCGAAGCGCCGCGCGATGGTGTCGCGGAAGTCGGTGTTGGCCGGAAACTGGTGCGAGATCTTCAGCACCATCGGACCGGCCGCCAGCGCAGGCGGGACCGCGAATGCAGCGCAGGCGGCAATCAAACCAGCTGCCGCCATGACGCAAAAACCTCGCTTCATGATGCCGTCTCCTTTATCGGGTAATCGTGGGCGTTCAGCGCAGGCCGCGGCGTCACAGTGCCTTCGGCTTTTGGACATTGCATCACGCTCGTTATGATATGTATACACAATATGACAGTTCTGTATGACCACGACCTCGGGAAATACCCGTATTTCCGAATGAATGAGTCCCTGGGTGTTGCCGCCGATCCGGAATTGACCCGCTGGGGGCATTGGCGCCGACCGCAGGCTGACCACCCACGGATACCCATTGGGGGCAGGCCACAGCGAACGTCCGAACAAGCACCATCGACCAAAAATAGAGGATCTCATGCGTTGTACCCTGATTGGCTCGCGTTATTTCGGGGCAGCTGTACTCAAACAGCTGCTGGAAGATGGCCACAACGTGGTTCGGGTGGTGGCAAATGCGCCGGATGATCGATTGGCACTGGCCGCAGCACAATTGGATTTACCCCTCAGCATTCTGGAAAACCCACGCCGGGTTCCCGGCAGCGCGTTGAAAGAGGACTGCGACCTGATCGTTGCCGCGCACACCCATGCCTTTGTCATGCCCGAAGCCCTGGCGCGCGCGCGCATCGGCGCCATCGGCTACCACCCGTCGTTGTTGCCGCGCCACCGCGGTATCGCGGCAGTCGAGTGGACCGTGCTCGCGGGCGACCCAATTGCCGGCGGCTCTATTTATCACCTGGATGCGGGCTGGGACGATGGCGCGATTGCCGCGCAGGACTGGTGTTTTGTACTGAAAGGCGAGAGTGCACGTGAACTGTGGGAGCGTGAACTCTCCAACATGGGTTTGCGCCTGATTCGCCAGGTGGTCAGGCATGCGGCCGAGCATGGCGCATTACCCGCCAAAACCCAGGACCCCCGATTCGCCACCAAGGCCCCAATAATCAAGCGCAGCGTGTCGCTTGAGCCCCAGGCTAACCCACTCACCACCTCACTGATTGTGACGGTGGTCGGACGCGATCGGCCAGGCATCGTGCGCCAGATCTCGGATTGTGTGCAGGGGACTTTGGTCAACTGGGCGGATAGTCGAATGAATCACTTCGCCGGGCACTTTGCCGGCGCGATTCATTTGCAGGTGGCGCCCAAAGACGCTCCCACTGTCAGCGCCGCGTTGCAAGGGCTGACTTCCGAGGGGCTGCAAGTTCAAGTGGCCAGGTCAGAGGCACCTCCCTTGGCATTCGGCAATCGCATGTTGAAAGTTGAGTTGTCTGGCCCGGACCGCCCGGGAATTATTCAGGAGTTGTCGGCCAGTTTGGCTGAGCGCAGCGTCAGCATCAGTGACTTGCATACCGAAATCCTGCACCCGGCAGAAAGCGATCAGCACCTGTTCAGGGTACAAGCCTTGTTGGTCGTTCCAGAGAATCTGGCGGATGGCGCCTTGCGCAAGCTGCTGGAAAAGCTGGCCAGCCAGATGATGATGGATGTTGCACTCGACAATAAGCCGGCCTGACCCCGAGCCGTGCCGCGCGAGCATACGATGCTGTTTTAGCACCCCTTGTGAAACCAGCCTCTGAATCCAACCAGGAACCACTGCTTGGCGCGAGGGGCGATAGTCAGACAAGAAGATTAGCCGCTGGCGGAAGCATCGCGCAGCAAGAGCCAGAAGAATCAGACAGCAGCGGACACTTCAGAGCGACCGCTCCTGGCGTGTCCAGCCCTCGCGATCCAACTCTCCAGCGCGGTGTGAATCTGCAGTGTTTCCCCGTAAGTGGCGGGACTCAGGAACTTTGTGTGGATATCGAGCAGCGGCGTGCCGATACAGCGGACCATCGACTGGATGAGCGGCCGAGGTCCGGTTTTGACCACGGCTGATGTTCGACCGCCAATCCTGAAAGACCGGACACAGTGGCGGATTCAACCGGTCGATGCGACACACTCGAAAACTGAATCGCCCCGGGAATCGTGGAGGCTATGTGGTTTAAGTCAGGCCTCCACCCGGCTTTTATTTAAGCTTTGACCGACCTTTAGCTTTGCCTTAGGTGTTGGCCAGAGCCCGACCGCATGACCTTGCGCGAGCGCGCGGCGAAGCGTAGGCGGTCTGCCTGGCCGTCTTCACGCGCAGTGGCGGGAAGCTGCCCCGCAGGACCTGCGCTATCACCAGCGCTATCAAACCCTGAATCTTGGGCTGCAAAGACAAACGCCTCCTTGCGGAGGCGTTCAAAATCAAGCACTTATTTGTGGCTCCTCGACCTGGGCTCGAACCAGGGACCTACGGATTAACAGTCCGGCGCTCTACCAACTGAGCTATCGAGGAACAAGCCTTAGATTATAGCAATACGTTTGGCGCCAATTTTGGCATGTCTTAACCCGGTGGGCATGCGCAATGCGCGCGGCACAAATGACACCGGGTTTCATGTTTCCAGAGCGTTTCGTCGGTGCATCGAAAGTCTGAACGGAACGGGACATCGATCGAGTCATGCTGGGTGTTTACTATTGGAATAGTAGCTAACTGTCTATGTGCAGTAAGGGTTTTATACGTATTTTGTTTAAATCTTTGTTGCATTTAGCGAATGCACAGCACGAAAGTTTCCCTAGGAACTACCGGGTCAGCCAAGCGTGAATGTCGGATTTCAACTTTGCCGCAGCGGCCTCTGGCTGCGCCGAGGTGACGAGTGCGCGCACGACCGCGACCGAACCCACGCCGCTGGCGAGCACCTCGGGCAGTTTGCTGCCGTCAATGCCTCCGATCGCCACCAGCGGATAGTCGCGCATCAGCCGCGCATAAGCGGCCAAGCGCCCCGGCCCTTGGGGCGCCGTGGCCATGGCCTTGAGCGTGGTGGGATACACCGCACCCATGGCGATGTAACTTGGGCTGAAACCGTCGGCACGCAGCATCTCCGCATAGCCATGACTGGAGAGGCCGAGCCGCAGGCCGGCCTCGCGGATGGCCGTGAGATCAGCCATGGCCAAGTCTTCCTGCCCCAGATGCACACCGTACGCGCCCGCCGCGATGGCGGCTTGCCAGTGATCGTTGATGAAGAGCAGCGCGTCCGTGCCCCGGACGGCGTCGACTGCCGCATGCACCTCACGCTCGACTGCCGCGCGCTCGCTGGATTTGAAGCGCAGCTGCACCGTGGGCACGCCCGCACGGGCCATGCGCGAGACCCAGGCGGCGTCGGGCAGTACCGCATACAGGCCCAGTTGTTGGGGGCAACGAGCGAAGGCGTCCTGCCGAGGCCAGGCGCGCAGGCCAAAATCTTGGGGTTCAGCCGGCCAGCCATCGGGATCGAACCGCCCCGATCGCAGCGTCATCGAGTGCCACGCCTGGGCCACGCATTCGGCGTCGGTTTCGATGAAGCCCAGGTCCAGACACGCTTGCTTGGCCGCGCGGTAGACGGGCGCCTCGCTGGTAAAAATAGGCGTTGTGCGGGTGGGCGGCACCAGGCCGAGTGCGGCATGGTGTGCCGAGACGATCGCC
>SCRR01000363.1 GCA_004322085.1 Burkholderiaceae bacterium | reverse complement strand
GGCTGGAATGAAGACGTGGCGCTGGTATCCCTGCAAAAGGTCTTGAGCGATCACCTGGCCGCAGAAGCGGCGCAGGCCGAGCAGGCCAGCCTGCCGCCGGCCGTGCCGGTGCCCGAGCCCGCGCTGCAGGATTCGCCGCTCTACCTCGATGCCGGCGACCGGCGTGTGCATGTGCTGCAAGCCATGCTTGATCCGCGCGTGGTGGTGTTCGGCAATCTGCTGGGCGACGACGAGTGCGACGCCCTGATCGCGCTGGCCAAGCCCCGCATGGCGCGCTCGCTCACGGTGGCGACCGATGAGCGTGGCGAGGCGCCGAGCGATGACCGCACCAGCAGCGGCATGTTTTTCGAGCGCGGCGAAAATGAACTGGTGGCAAGCATCGAGGCGCGCATTGCGAGGCTCGTCAACTGGCCCGTGGAAAATGGCGAGGGTCTGCAAATCCTGCGCTATGCACCGGGTGCGCAGTACCGGCCGCACTACGACTATTTCGATCCGGATGAGGCGGGGACGGCCGCCATCCTCCAGCGCGGTGGCCAACGCGTTGCCACGCTGGTGATGTACCTGAGCGAGCCGGAAAAGGGTGGCGGCACCACCTTTCCGAATGTGCACCTGGAGATCGCCCCGAAGCGCGGCAACGCAGTTTTCTTCAGCTACGAGCGGCCCGATCCAAGCACCTTCACGCTGCATGGTGGCGCCCCCGTGATCGCGGGTGAAAAGTGGATTGCCACCAAGTGGTTGCGGGAACGGGAATTTAAATAAAAAGTGGCCGTAACCGTTACTGGATAAAGACAATACGCTATGAAAATCAAGGCAAACGGAATCGACATCGAGGTCGAAGACACAGGCGACGGGACGCCGGGAGAGCAGCGCCCGGCGGTGCTGCTCATCATGGGATTGGGCATGCAGCTGATTGCCTGGCCACCCGAGCTGGTGCAAGCGCTGGTGGATGCCGGCTACCGCGTGATCCGGATGGATAACCGCGACGTTGGCCTGTCGCAGCATTTTGACCAGCTCGGCACGCCCAACCTGCTGTGGCAGGGGCTCAGGCTCAAGCTGGGCCTCACGCCGCGCTCGCCGTACAGCCTGGCGGACATGGCGCGGGACGCGATCGGTGTGCTCGATGCACTGCAGGTGGACAAGGCGCATGTGGTGGGCGTGAGCATGGGCGGCATGATTGCGCAGCGCGTGGCCATCGCAGCGCCCGAGCGGGTCGTCAGCATGACCAGCATCATGAGCTCCAGCGGCGCGCGCGGCCTGCCGCAGGCGCGGCCCGAGGTCATGCGCGCCCTGATGGGGCGCCCCGCGAGCAGCGCGCTCAATGACGTGCTCGACCACTACGTGCGGCTGTTCAAGGCGATCGGAAGTCCGGGCTTCCCGATGACCGACGCGCAAATGCGCGAGCGCATCGAAGCTGGGGTCCAGCGCAGTTTTTATCCGGTCGGCACGCAGCGCCAGATGCTGGCCATCGTGGCCGATGTCGGGCGCGCGGGCGAACTCGCGCGCGTGCAAAGTCCGACCCTGGTGCTGCACGGCAAGGCCGATCCGCTCGTGCCCTACCCCTGCGGCGAAGACACGGCGCGGCGCATTCGCGGCGCGAAACTCGTCGGCGTGGAAGGCATGGGCCACGACTTGCCGCCCGGTGTGGTCGGGCGCCTGCTCGAGCCCCTGATTCCGCATCTGCGCGCCGCATGATGGCGCCAACTG
>SCRR01000033.1 GCA_004322085.1 Burkholderiaceae bacterium | reverse complement strand
TCAGCCGCCACTTGCACAATCACCGCTTGATCATTTATGTTCAGTTTTTCTACCCGCAATCCATCACCCGAAGCGCCTGCCGTGACTCCTCCCTCGACCAAATCCCACGATCCGCACCCGCTGGACGCACTCACCGGCGGTGCGTTTTCCGCCGCCACCTCGGGTGAGCGCGCGGCCCGCATCCGTGAATGGTTGGCGCACAACCCCAGCCCCGAGCAGATGCAGGAAGTGTTCAAGGAGCTGGGCACGCGCGACAAGGGCGCGGCCAAGCCGCTGAAGGAAAAGCTCGACGAGCTCAAACGCGCCAAGGGCCAGGAAGTGTTGGCTGCCGAGTGGGCCGCCAAAGGCCAGGCCCTGCTGGCGCTGGCCAAACTCAATATTGCCGATGCGATGGCCTGGCAGCGCGACGCCGCCAAGGCTGGCGCGCCGTTGTCCAGGGAGCCATTGGCCTCACTCAAGGGGCAACTGGCCGAGCGCGTCAAGGTGATCGAAGATCTGCAGCACCGCGTCCAGGTGCAGCGCGAAGCGGCGGTTCTGCTGGCGCAGCGCATCGAAGTGCTGTCGACGAAACCATGGCGCGACGCGCAGGCCGCGCTGGATGTGCTCGATACCGACGTGCAGCATTGGCAGACCCAGGCACAGGAGCTCGCCACCGATGCCAATTGGCCGAGCGTGGACGGTAAATTCCCGCCGCAGCTCGATGCCTCGCGGGCCCAGTTGCTGGTGGTGTGGGACGCTTTTGCGGCGGCTTTGAAGCAGACCGTGGCCGCAGCCGGCGACGCGGGCGCGCCGCTGCCGCCCGTGCCGGTGTGGGCCAACGAGCTGCGCGCCGAGCGCGGCGTGCCACTGGAGACGCCGGTGGCACCGAACAAGCCGGCGCTGGACCCCGTGGTTCAGAACGAAATGCGCGCCAGGTCAACCCAGGTCGTGCGCGAGGCACTATCACGGTTAGAGCAAGAGGTGAGCGAAGGCCACGGCAAGGCCAGCACCGGCGCGGCCGCTGCGCTGCGCAATACGCTCAAGGAGCACGGCAAGCTGATTGACGCCGCGCTCGAGAACCAGGCGCACGCCGCGCTCGCCGCGGCGGGCGAGTTGGAGGGCTGGCAGCGCTGGCGCGCCGACCAGTTGCGTGAAGAGCTGGTGATCAAGGCGGAGGGCCTGCTCAAACGCCCCGCCGAGCATGCGCTGGGCGGGCGCAAGATGCAGGACACCTTGCGCCAGATGCGCGAACAATGGAAGCAGACCGACCAGGGCGGCGTGCCTAACCATGCCTTGTGGAAGCGCTTCGATGACGCCTGCAATGAAGCCCACAAGGTGGTGGAAGCCTGGTTGGAGAAGGCCAAGGCCGACGCGGCCGAGCATCGGGCCCAGCGCCTGGCGCTGATCGAGGAGGTCCGGGCCTGGGGAGCGGCCAACGCGGAACTGAGCGACTGGAAGGCTTTCAATCGCGCACTGCACCAGTTTGGCGACCGCTGGCGCGAGGCCGGGCATCTGGGGGAGAAGGCGTTCGCCGAGATGCAGCCGCAATGGAAAGAGGCCATCCATGGTGCGG
Source organism: Burkholderiaceae bacterium (assembly GCA_004322085.1). GTDB lineage: Bacteria > Pseudomonadota > Gammaproteobacteria > Burkholderiales > Burkholderiaceae_C > Rhodoferax_A. Next base: position 7,406 of record SCRR01000033.1, on the reverse strand, counting down.
CGGCGCCGTTCGAGGCGGCGCAAAAGAGCAGTGTCGAACGCCGCCATGCCTTGATCGAGGAGGCGGTGGTACTGGGCGGTGCGCCGGTGCTGCGCATCGACGCCGTCAAGTCCCTGCAGCAGCGCTGGCAGCTTGAGGCGCAGAGCGTTCCGCTGGAGCGCAAATTCGAGCAAAAACTGTGGGATGCCTTCCGCAAGCCGATCGACGACGCCTTCAATCGCAAGACCGAAGAGCGTGAGAAGGCGGCGGCTGCCTTGAGCGAGCGCGACCGCATCGTGCTCGACGCGGCCAAGGCGCTGGAAGCCGCCAATGCGAGCGGCGACGCTGGCAAGATCCGCGCCGCCATGAGCGCGCTGGACGCTGCCCTGCGCGGGCAGGCGCAGGCGGCTGCCGTGGTGGCCGCTGCCGCCGATTCGGAACAAAATCGGTCTTCAGCCCAAGTAGGGCCTTCGCAGGGCGCTATTGAAAATGCAGCTGCTTCGCCAGACCCCGCGGCCGTGGCGAGTCCGCTGTCGGGCACCACCGGGGCGGTCGATGCGCCCGTCACGACGGCCGATGAACCGATGCCAGCGGATGCTGTTGGCGAAGCGGCGGCACCAATGCAATCCGTCGATGCCACCACCACACCTGCCAGCACGCCGGTTGCCGCGAAACCCGTGCCCAAGCCCGTGATTGCGATGCGCGGGGACGATCGCCCAGGCATGAAAAGGCCAGAGCCTGCGCAAGCGGGCCGCGGCGGCAAGTTCGGCGACCGGCGCGACGGCCCACGCGGCGCCGCGCGACCCGGCGACAACAAGTTCGAGCCGCGCCGCGATGATCGGGGCTCACGCTCGCCAGCGCGTGACGCGGGGCGTGGTGGTCGCCCAAGCGATCGCCCGGCCTTCGAAGATCGCGGCCCCAGGCTGGGCGACGTAGCGTTCCGCGCCCAGCGCGAGGCGCTGGAACGCGCCGAGTTCACGCTCAAGAAACTCGCCGCGCAGGCCCACGGCGAAGCACTGACCCAATTGCTTACCGCCTGGGAACAACGCGATGCCGATCAGGTGCCCAGCGTCCAGGCGCTGGGCTCGCGTGTCTCGGCAGCCGGGCGTGGCCACTGGGCGCAGTCCGTCAGTGGCGCGCCGCAGGGCGATGCGGCCGAGGCGCTGTTGCGCCTGGAGATGGCGGCCGAGGTGCCGACTCCGGCCGAGCACCTCAGCGCGCGGCGCATGCTGCAACTGCAGTTGCTGACCCGGCGCAACGATCCGGCGCCAGCGCAAACCTGGGGCCAAGACACGGCCCGCATACTGGCCAGTGCGTACGACGCCGGCCATGCGCGCCGCGTGCAAAACGCGCTCAAGGTGCTGCTCAAACCCTGATCGACGGGCTGGCCGCAGCGGACCGATACAGGCTGTGGATGTTCCTCAGACCCGGGACAGCAGCGACTTGCGGCTGTCCTCGAGCACCTTGAGGGCGAGCGTGCGCGGGACGGATGGGTATTCCTCAAGGTACTCGTCCAATCGTTCGCCTCTAAGCAGGTAGTCGAACAGCGACTTGACCGGGATCCGGGTGCCGATAAAGCACGGCACAGCAGCAAACAGCACGTACTGGATGTGGATGGCTGAACTCAGACTCATGACGACTCCTGCAAAGCTGGTAAACGACACTTGAGACTTGATGCTAGGCCCGTCCCGATCTTGCTGCAGGGCGGTCCCTGGAACTGGCACACGCTGTAGGCGCAATTTGCATTGGTGCTCTGCGGCACCCATGCCCGAGTCGAGACGTCACGTCACTGGGGGCGCCGGCTCAATGGTTCAGCAGCAAATTGCAGCTTTCCTCGAGCACCTTGACGGCGAGCGTATGGGGAACGGAGGGATACTGCTCCAGGTATTCGTCCAGCGTCTCGCCGGCCTCGAGATAGTCGAACATCGATTTGACCGGAATCTGGGTGCCGGCAAAGCAGGGAACGGCACCAAGTAGAACAGGTTGAATGCGGATGGCTGCACTGATCATTGGGGAATCCTCCAGAACACAGTGAACGGCTCTTGATACTAGATTGCTACGGCGTTCGAATCAACTCGCAGTGCCGCAAAATCATCGGCAGTGGTGGCGTTTTTTCCGGTCTCGGGGGCGCCAATCCGGTGATTGCATTTCCGGTTGAGATATTGTTTCGATAGCATCTTGCCATTTACTGGTAAGGGTTTGGGCTTGATTTTATTCAAACCAGTCGAATCCTCCAATGAGGCATAAGGTATGCAGTCGCGACGGGCGTATATTTGTTTTTGATCTGGATCAAGCAAACAAACAATTACGGTTTTATCGGTCTGAAATCATGCGGGTAAGGGGCCGCCACGATTGAAAAATGCGTCGTACAGCGGCACCAGTGCGGGCAGTTCCTGCTCGAAGCGCGCGCGGTTGACGAAATAGGCCTCGCAGGTGACCGCGAAGAACTCGACGAGAGAGGTCGCGCCGTAGGCGTTGAGCCAGGGCGGCTCGCCGCCAAACCGCTCGGCCATGATGACCTGCTCGCGAAAGCCTTGATAGGCGGGTTGCAGTGTGGCCAGCCACACGCGCCGCGCCGCGGCTGCGCCGCGCGTGCCCATGAAGCCGGGCGGCAATGGCGGACAGCCATCGGCCTGGCCGCTTTGCATGTCCATCTTGTGCACGAATTCGTGGATCACCACGTTGTAGCCGTGCCCGGCTTGGGTGCCCGCGTGCGCCACGTCGCGCCAGTTCAGCATGACAGGGCCCTTGTGCATGGCCTCGCCGGCCAGCACCTCGCTGTAGCGATGCACCACGCCGGCGTGGTCCATGGTCTCGCGCTGCGCGACCACCTCGCGCCGGTGCACCACGATGCCGACAAAGTCGCTGTACCACTGCAGGGCGCGCCCGCGCTGATCCAGGTGCAGCAGCGGCAGGCAGGCCTGTGCTGCGATGGCCAGCGCGATTTCGTCGCTGATGTGCAGTCGCTCGGTGCCGGTGAATTCCTTCTGTGCGAGGAAGCGGCCGCTCAGGCGGCGCAGGTGCGTGCGCTCAGGCTCGCTCAGGCTGGCCAGGAAAGGATAGCGGTCCAGCGTGCGCTGCCACAGTGCGTCGGGAATGGCGCGCGCGCGCCAGCGCAGCCAGCCCCACATGGCGGCGCTCAGCCCAGCACCACGCGCTGCAGCCGGCCAGCAAAGGGGCCTGCCGCCGCCAGGCGCAGCACTTCGGTGCGGGGCGGTGTCGCCGCCGCATCCCAGTCGCTCAGCACCACGCGCGTCAGGCCAGCGCCCAGATCGTGGTCGGCCGGCCTGTGGGTGTGGCCATGGATCAGGGTGGTGGCCCGGGCGGCTTGCAGCCAGCGGCGTGCGGCGGGGCCGTCCACGTCGCCGTAGCTCACGCCCGAGCGCTTGCGCGCCTCGCTTTGCTCGCGCAGCCCGCGCGCGATGGAGCGGCGCTCCACCAGGGATTTCGCCAGAAACTCGTATTGCCAGGAGGCACTGCGTACCTGCCGGCGAAACGCCATGTAATCGACATCGTCCAGGCACAGCGCGTCGCCATGCGTGAGCAGCCAGCGCTGCCCGGCGAACGTCAGCACGGTGGGGTCGATGAGCAGTTCGGTGTGACAGGAGCCGAGGAACTGCGTCCCGACCAGAAAGTCGCGGTTGCCGTGCATGAAATAAACGCGCAGGCGCTGCGCCGCCTCGCGCAGCACGTCGGCGCAGCGCGCTTCAAATCGATATGCTGCGTCGGAGTCGGGTGATGGCGCCAGCGCCGCATCGTCGCCCACCCAGACCTCGAACAGGTCACCCAGGATGAACACCGCACTGGCGGCGGCGCCCTGCATGTACCGTTGCCACGCCGCCAGCGTGGCGGGATCGGACGCCTGCAAATGCAGGTCGGAAATGAAATCGACCGTGCGCCAGTCGGCGGGAGCGGTCAGCTCCGCGAACCGGGGCACGGTCGGGGTCATGATGAGCAGGCTGCTCAGGCCAGCGCGACGGCCTTTTCGATCACCACGTCGTCGTTCGGCACGTCGTCGTGGAAACCCTTGCGGCCGGTCTGCACCGCCTTGATCTTGTCCACCACCTCGGTGCCCGCCACGACCTTGCCGAACACGGCGTAGCCCCAACCCTGCGCGCTGGGCGCCGTGTGGTTCAGGAAGCCGTTGTCGGCCACATTGATAAAGAACTGCGCGGTGGCCGAGTGCGGCGCATTGGTGCGCGCCATCGCCACGGTGTAGTTGTCGTTCTTCAGGCCGTTGTTGGCCTCGTTGTCTATCGGCGTGCCGCTCTTCTTTTCCTTCATGCCGGGCTCGAAGCCGCCGCCTTGCACCATGAAGCCCGGAATCACGCGGTGGAACACGGTGTTGTTGTAGTGGCCCTTGTTCACGTAGTCGAGGAAATTCGCGACCGTGTTGGGCGCCTTGGCCTGATCGAGTTCAAGGGTGATGACGCCGTAGTTGGCGATATGCAGTTCGACTTTGGGGTTGCTCATGATTTATTTCACCAGGGTTGCTGAGTTGATGATGACGGGCGTTTTGGGCACGTCGCTGGGGAACGGGCCGCCAGGGCCGGTCGGTACGGACTTGATCTTGTCGACCACATCCATGCCGCTGACGACCTTGCCGAAGACCGCGTAGCCGGGCGACTGGCTGGACGCATCCAGAAACGCATTGTCGTGCACGTTGATGAAGAACTGCGCCGTGGCGGAATTGGGATCGCTGGTGCGCGCCATCGCCAGCGTGCCGACCACATTGCGCGGACCGCCCCGGGCCAGTGCCTCACGCCCTTCATGCACGATCGGCGCGCGCGTGGGTTTTTCGACGTACTTGGCATCGTAGCCACCGCCCTGGATCATGAAGTTGTTGATCACGCGATGAAAGATCGTGCCGTCATAGTGCTTGTCCTTGACATACTGCAAAAAGTTGGCGACCGTCTTGGGGGCCTTGTCGGGATACAGCTCCACCACGAAGTTGCCCGCACTGGTGTTGAATTGAACCTTGGGGTTGTCGGCGGCCTGCGCCGGTGCCAAGGCCTGGCTCGCCACCAATCCGGCAACGGCTAACGCCATCAAGGCGCGCCGTGCCACCGGGAATCCGGAAAATTTCATTCAGTCACTCCTTCAGGGTTTGTGGTCGCTGCTGCTTTTGGCTGCTGCCGGCGCAGCGGCCGCCGACGCGGGTGTCGAGGCCATCGCAGCCGGTGTTGCCGATGGTTTCTGACTCTTGGCGGAGCTCGCAAACAGGCTTCGGATCAGCGTCAGCTTGGGGGTGACGCTGGCGCCGACAGCAGCATCGAGCTGCACTGCCTTGGCATACGACTGGGCCGCCAGTCGTGCGTACACGTCGCCCAGGTTTTCGTAAGCCGTGGCGTAGCCTGGATTGGCACGCACGGCCATCTCGAGCTCGGCGCGCGCCTTCTCGAACTGGCCTTGGGCGGCATACAGCACCGCGAGGTTGTTGTAGGGCTCGGGCAGTTCCGGGTAGTCCTGCGTGAGTTGCGTGAAAACGGCCATGGCGTCCTGCGTCTTGCCTGTATTGGTCAGAATCACGCCCTTGATGAAACGCATCTGCGGATCGCGCGGATTGGTTGCCAGATACGCATCCGCTTTGGCCAGCGCCTCGGTCGGTTTACCCGAGCGCGCGAGCTGGCTCACGCTGCCGTAGTCATCGGCATGAGCCAGCGGCACGACCAGCATTGTCGCTAGTGCGACAATGCGCAAAATCTGTGACAACGCGGGGGGGATACGCTTCATTGAGCCTCTGTGGCGGTGTGCAGTGACGAGCCCAAACCGGGGCTATATACTGCGCAGGATTGTATCTGAGGGGTTCGCTCTCACGCCCTTGATACCTTGCCGAACAAAACCACAACCCGGCCCGAAACACCAGAGCGAAATTCTGTTGCTGTTTCCTGACCCGTCCGAGATTTCATGAGTTTGCGCATCTACAACACGCTGTCGCGTGCATTGGAGGAATTTGTACCGCTGGAGCCTGGCCATGTGCGCATGTACGTGTGCGGCATGACTATCTACGACCTGTGTCACGTCGGGCACGCGCGCATGATGATGGCCTTCGATGTGGTGCAGCGCTGGCTTGTGGCCAGCGGCTTGCGCGTCACCTATGTGCGCAATATCACGGACATCGAAGACAAGATCATCAAGCGCGCCATCGAGCGGGGTGTCAGCATTCGCGCCCTGACGGATGAAATGATCGCTGCCATGCACCAGGATTTGGCCGCGCTGGGCATTGCGCGGCCCACGGTGGAGCCGCGCGCGACCGAGTATGTGCGCCAGATGACCGATCTGATCGGTCTGTTGCGGGACAAGGGACTGGCATACCAGTCCAGCGGTGGCGACATGAACTTCTCGGTGCGCAAGTTTCCCGGCTACGGCAAGCTCAGCGGCAAGTCGCTCGATGAGTTGCGCGCTGGCGAGCGCGTTGCGGTGCTGGGCGACAAGGAAGATCCGCTGGATTTTGTGCTGTGGAAGGCGGCCAAGCCCGATGAACCGGCGGATGCCAAATTCGACTCGCCCTTCGGCGCGGGGCGCCCGGGCTGGCACATCGAATGCTCGGCCATGAGCTGCGCGGTGCTGGGCAAGACCTTTGACATCCATGGCGGCGGGGCTGACTTGCAGTTTCCCCATCACGAGAACGAAATCGCGCAAAGTGAGGGCGCCTACGAGCAGCCGCTAGCGAACTATTGGGTGCACAACGGCTTCCTGCAGGTGGACAACGAGAAGATGTCCAAGAGCCTGGGCAACTTCTTCACGATACGCGATGTGCTTAAAAGTTTTGATGGCGAGACGGTGCGCTTTTTCATGCTGCGCGTGCACTACCGCCGACCCTTCAATTACAGCGACGCCGGGCTCGAAGATGCGCGCACGGGACTCAAGCGCCTGTACACCGCGCTGGACGCAGTGCCGCCGCGGCACGTGGCGCTGGATTGGAGTCAGCCCTTTGCCGCACGTTTCAAGGCCGCCATGGACAACGACTTCTCCACGCCCGAGGCGGTGGCCGTGCTGTTCGATGTGGCCACCGAGGTCAACAAATCCAGGTCATCCGAACTTGCGGGCCTGCTCAAGGCACTGGGTGGCACGCTGGGCCTGCTGCAGGAAAATCCGCGGACATTTCTGCAAGGGCGCGTCATTGGTGCTGGCGTCATCGAGTCGGTGGGCGCCAAGGGCTCTGCGAATGCAACCATGGCGCCAAGCGTCGAAGGTATCGAGCGCCGCATTGCCGAGCGCGCCGCCGCCAAAGCGGCAAAGAACTTTGCGCAAGCCGATCGCATCCGCAGCGAACTCCTGGCGCAGGGCATCGTGCTCAAGGATTCCCCCGCGGGCACGACCTGGGAGGCTGCGTCGTGACCGGTTTGTGCATGTTTTGGCCTTCTGGCCAAATAGGGGATTCGCATGCCTGCTAGTAAAAAGGTAGTGACCAGCGCCTTGCCCCA
>SCRR01000362.1 GCA_004322085.1 Burkholderiaceae bacterium | reverse complement strand
ATGCCACCACTGGATTTCGGTTTGCGCCTGGGCCTGGAAGGAAGGTAGGGTCAGGGCTACTGCCAAGGCAGCTCCCGCAAATCTGAGTTTCATCAAGACTCCTCGGTTAGTTATTCGAAGTTACCAACAAGATATGACAATTTAATTTAACACGACAGCATCGGGCCCCCGCAACCGGGGTTTCCATGATGCCTCGCCCGCTTGGCGCGTGAATGCTGCGCTGCGGTAATATTCAGCCCCAGCACGGGCTTCCGTTCTGGCTGCCAATTCAGAACCTCATGAACGCTCCGACAACGCTCAACCACCTCATGGCCGTGGCCGACGAGGCACCCCGCCTGCGCGAGATTCCCTACAACTACACCTCGTTCTCCGATCGCGAGATCGTGCTCCGCTTGTTGGGCAAACGGGCCTGGGAGGTGCTGGACCTGCTGCGCAGCGAGCGCCGCACCGGGCGTTCGGCACGCATGCTGTACGAGGTGCTGGGCGATATCTGGGTGGTGCAGCGCAACCCGTATCTGCAGGACGACCTGCTGGACAACCCGAAGCGGCGCAAGCTGCTGGTGGAGGCCTTGACGCACCGTCTGGCCGAGGTGGGAAAACGCCGCACGCCGGCCGACGACGCGCAGCGCGATGCCGTTGTTGGTGAGCTTCTTGCCGCTGCAGTGCTTGCTGTGCAATCGTTTGATGCTACTTTTTCGGAAGTGGCCAACCTGCGCAGGCAGGCCCGGCGGGTGCTGCAGAAGTGCACCGCCAAAGACAACATCAAGTTCGACGGACTGAGTCGCGTCTCGCACGTGACCGACGCCACCGACTGGCGCGTGGAGTACCCGTTCGTGGTGCTGACCCCGGACACCGAGGCCGAGATGGCGGCCCTGGTCAAGGGCTGCATCGAACTCGGCCTGACCATCGTTGCGCGCGGCGGCGGCACGGGCTACACGGGGGGCGCCATTCCGCTGTCGTGGCGCAGCGCGGTCATCAACACCGAAAAACTCGAGGCCATGAGCGAAGTGGAGATGGTCTCGCTGCCCGGTTTGGAGCAGCCGGTCGCCACCGTGTGGACCGAGGCGGGTGTGGTGACGCAGCGCGTGGCGGACGCGGCCGAGCGCGGCGGCTACGTGTTTGCAGTCGATCCGACCTCGGCCGACGCGTCTTGCATTGGCGGCAACATCGCCATGAACGCAGGTGGCAAGAAGGCCGTGCTGTGGGGCACCGCGCTCGACAACCTCGTCAGCTGGCGCATGGTGACGCCGCAGGCGCAGTGGCTGGAAGTTACGCGTCTGAACCACAACCTGGGCAAGATTCACGACGCCGAGGTGGCCAGTTTCGAGCTGCGCTATTTCGAGGCCGACGGCAAGACGCCGGTGCGCACCGAACGGCTGGACATCCCCGGCCCGTCCTTCCGCAAGGAAGGCCTGGGCAAGGACGTGACCGACAAGTTCCTCTCGGGCCTGCCCGGCATCCAGAAGGAAGGTTGTGACGGCCTGATCACCAGCGCGCGCTGGGTTGTGCACCGCATGCCGGCGCACACGCGCACCGTGTGTCTGGAATTCTTCGGCAATGCCAAGGACGCGGTGCCCAGCATCGTCGAGATCAAGGACTTCATGTTCTCGCTACAAAAGCGCACGGGTGGGGGCGGCGCCAGCGCGGGCGGGTCGCGCGTCCTGCTCGCGGGCCTGGAGCACCTGGACGACCGGTACCTGAAGGCGGTGGGGTATGCCACCAAGTCGAAGAAGCACGGCGGCCTGCCCAAGATGGTGCTGTTCGGCGATATCGCGGGCGACGATGCCGACGCCGTGGCGCGCGCCACCTCCGAAGTCGTGCGCATCGCCAACTCGCGCAGCGGCGAAGGCTTTATTGCGATCAGCCCGGAGGCACGCAAGAAATTCTGGCTCGACCGCAAGCGCACCGCGGCCATCAGCCGGCACACCAACGCCTTCAAGATCAACGAGGACGTGGTGATTCCGCTGCCGCGCATGGCCGAGTACACCGACGGCATCGAGCGCATCAACATCGAGCTGAGCCTTGCCAACAAGCTGCGGCTGTGCAACGAACTGGAGGCTTTCTTTACGCGCGGCAACCTGCCGCTGGGCAAGAAGGACGAGTCGGGCGAGGTGCCGTCGGCCGAACTGCTGGAAGACCGCGTGGCCCAGGCCGTGGCGCTGGTGCGCGAGGTGCGCGGCTTGTGGGCCGGCTGGCTGCAGGACGTAGACCGTCTGTTTCCGCAATTGCAGGACCATTCGCTGCGCGCCAGCTGGAAGACGCAAATACGCGCCCTCCTGCAGGCGATTTTTTCGGGCGACGCCTTCAAGCCAATCCTGGAGGAGTGCAACGCGATTCACAAGCGCGTGCTCAAGGGCCGCGTCTGGGCCGCCTTGCACATGCATGCGGGCGACGGCAATGTGCACACCAACATCCCGGTCAACAGCGACGACTACGAGATGCTGCAAGCCGCGCACGAGGCGGTCAAACGCATCATGGCGCTGGCGCGCTCGCTGGACGGCGTGATCTCGGGCGAGCATGGCATCGGCATCACCAAGCTCGAGTTTTTGAGCGACGACGAGCTGCGTCCCTTCACCGCATACAAGCAGAAGGTGGATCCCGAAGGACGCTTCAACAAAGGCAAATTGCTCCGTAATTCATTGCAAAAAATGAATGATGGGCAAGGGCTAGAGGCCGATTTGACCAATGCCTACACGCCCAGCTTCGGCCTCATGGGACACGAGTCGCTGATCATGCAGCAGTCCGACATCGGCGCGATTGCCGACTCGGTCAAGGACTGCCTGCGCTGCGGCAAGTGCAAGCCGGTGTGCTCCACCCATGTGCCGCGCGCCAATCTGCTGTACAGCCCGCGCAACAAGATCCTGGCGACTTCGCTACTGGTCGAGGCCTTCCTGTACGAGGAGCAGACCCGCCGCGGCGTCTCGATCCGGCACTGGGAGGAGTTCGAGGACGTGGCCGACCACTGCACGGTGTGCCACAAATGCCTGTCGCCGTGCCCGGTGGACATCGACTTCGGCGACGTCTCGATGAACATGCGCAACCTGCTGCGCAAGATGGGGAAAAAGAGCTTTCGCCCCGGCAATGCGGCGGCGATGTTCTTCCTCAACGCCACCAACCCGCAGACCATCAAGCTGGTGCGCGGCGCCATGGTCGGCGTGGCCTTCAAGGCCCAGCGCCTGGCCGTCGACGTGCTGCGCAAGGTCGGCCGCAGGCAGACCGCGCACCCGCCCGCCACGGTCGGCGCCGCACCGGTCAAGGAGCAGGTGATTCACTTCATCAACAAGAAGATGCCCGGCGGCCTGCCCAAGAAGACGGCGCGCGCGCTGCTCGACATCGAGGACAAGGACTACGTGCCGATCATCCGCAACCCTCAGGGCACCACGCCCGAGACGGAGGCGGTGTTCTACTTCCCGGGCTGTGGCTCCGAGCGGCTGTTCTCGCAGGTGGGACTCGCGACCCAGGCCATGCTCTGGCACGCCGGCGTGCAGACCGTGCTGCCGCCCGGCTACCTGTGCTGCGGCTATCCGCAGCGCGGCGCGGGCCAGTACGACAAGGCCGAGAAAATCATCACCGACAACCGCGTGCTGTTCCACCGCGTGGCCAATACGCTGAACTACCTCGACATCAAGACCGTGGTGGTGAGCTGCGGCACCTGCTACGACCAGTTGCAGGGCTACGAGTTCGACAAGATCTTCCCGGGTAGCCGCATCATCGACATCCACGAGTACCTGCTGGAAAAAGGCATCACGCTGCCGGCCGGGCAAGGCGGCTACCTGTACCACGAGCCTTGCCACAACCCGATGAAGCTGGGCGACCCGATGAAAACAGTGAGGGCGCTGGTTGGCGACAACGTCATCAAGAGCGAGCGCTGCTGCGGCGAATCGGGCACGCTGGGCGTCACGCGCCCCGACATCGCGACCCAGGTTCGCTTTCGAAAGGAAGAAGAAATCCGCAAGGGCGAAGCGCAACTGCGCGCCGCCGGCACCGTGGGCGCGCAAGCCAATGTCAAGATTCTCACCAGCTGCCCGAGCTGCCTGCAGGGCCTCAAGCGCTACGAAGACGACCTGCAGAACGGCTTGCTCGAGGCCGATTACATCGTGATCGAGATGGCGAACAAGATCCTGGGCGAGCAATGGTTGCCCGAATATGTCGCCGCGGCGAATGCGGGCGGCATCGAGCGGGTGCTGGTCTGAGTCCGTTGCCCCGCTGCCAGTGGCACGGGTGAGGCTGGGGTTCAGCGGCGCGCGGCTTTACACGCGTCCGCGTTGAAGCAGGGTCAGGGGCTACTTCGGGGCGGCTGGCACGAGCCCATACCGGCTCATGACGGTGATCAGCGCGGCCTTGTCGGGCGGGCCGCCCGCGTTGACGACCGCAGCGACGTCCTTGAAGTACTGGGCGCCAATGTCCGGAGACAGGACGATCAGTGCACGGGCCACGCGATCGAACGGGTTGGAGAACGCGTGGACGGTGCCTCTTGGTGTGTGCATGCTCTGTCCAGCGGTGAGGTCTCGCGTCTCTGAGCCCACGGTGTAGCGAAGCGTGCCCTCCAGCGCGTAGACAACCTCTTCGTTCCTGGAATGGCTGTGCGGGGGCGGAACATTCGAGGCGGGCGGTACGGTGAGTTCAAACATGCCCAGACTCGCATCGTGTGAACCATCAATGAGGTAACGGATGCCCAGTTGCCCGGCGGTGATTTCTGTGGCGCTCATGATGTGGTTGTCCTCTGTATGGTTGCGATGGTCGAAAGCGATCTTTGCGGCGCCGAGATTACACCTGTGCGTCGGGATAGGCTTCAACGTAGCTTTCCCCGCTTGGGCTTTGCCTTTGCGCCGGAGGTGTTGAGGGCAATCGCGGCGCGGATCAGCGCCTTGAACGCGTACGCGTCGACCACGTCTCCCTCATGGATGTCCATCGCGCGCCTTGTGTTCCCGTCGAGGCTCGCGTTGAAGAGCCTGGTCGGGTCCTTCAACGACGCTCCCTTGGCGAAGGTCAGCTTCACGATCGACTTGTACGACTCGCCGGTGCAGATGATGCCGTCGTGCGACCAGACGGGAGTGCCCATCCACTTCCACTCCTCGACGACGTGCGGGTCGGCTTCCTGGATGAGCTTGCGCATCCGGCGCAAGGTCTCGCCGCGCCAGTCGCCGAGATCGGCGACTCTTTTGTCGATCAGCCCGGACGCCGTCTGGCCCTCTGTCGACCCTGATTTTTTCATTTTTTGCTCCTTCGCCTGAACGAATTGCCAGGCTGCAAGTTCACGCTACGCTAAGGGGTGGCTGCTTCTCGCAATGTCAGCAGCCGCGCCTTCGCAACGACGAGAGCCCAAAGATACGCGTACCAAAACGAGAACAGACTTGGCAAGGCCCAAGGCCGTTGATCGATGCCGGGCTCGCTTGAGCGACGGGCTGGATCCAACGATCAAACGATGAATGCCGCGCAGCAGCGAAATACTGTGAAAAACGAAGTAACCAGTGAAGAGAGGATAAGGATTAGAAGTTGATTTGCCGTCAAACCCGTGGCCGGCACGAAACACGCCGAAAACCGCCTGAATGTGTGACGGTGGGAATGGCAGTGAATAAACCATGGCGCAGATTATTGAGGGAAGGCCAGCGTTTGACACGAATGGCCACCGCAAAGGGGCGCGGCCTCTTGACGGAGTCCCTATATGATGAATTGTCAGGCGTCGCTCAAATCACTTCGAGGCCTCTCAGGCAGACGCCCCGAAGAGGGCACCTGCCGCCGCTGTCAAGGCCATTGCCAATGCGCCCCAAAAGGAAACACGCAACACGGATGGAAGCACCGGGGCGCCGCCAGCGCGCGCGGCTATAACACCCAACAGCGCAAGGAAGAGGAGCGAGCTGCCGGCGACGCCCCATATGAGTGCGGCATGCGGGACCAGTACAAGGACTGACAGCGGCAGCGCCGCTCCTGCGGCAAACGTTCCGGCGGAGGCCAGTGCTGCTTGAACTGGTTTCGCGGCCAGCGTATCGGATATGCCAAGCTCGTCTCTGGCGTGCGCGCCGAGCGCATCATGCATCATAAGCTGGGTAGCAACACTTGATGCCAGGGGCCTGTCCAGCCCGCGCTGGACATAGATCGACATCAGCTCTTCGCGCTCCTGGTTGGTATTTGCATTCAGCTCTTTGCTTTCGCGGGCTATATCCGCGCGCTCGGTATCGGCCTGCGAACTGACCGAGACATACTCGCCAGCGGCCATTGACATGGCGCCCGCTACGAGGCCGGCAACCGCCGCCACCACAATGGCCTTTGTGCTTGCATCAGCGGCCGCCACACCCAATACTAGGCTTGCAGTGGAAACAATTCCATCGTTTGCCCCAAGAACCGAGGCGCGAAGCCAGCCTGTCCGCTGCGTTCTATGTCGCTCGCTGTGTCTCATGAATTCTCGCCGGGCGCCTCTGCCATCTATCTCAACAGCCTGTCAGGCATCAAACTCAGCGCTGCGACGACGGGCGGTGGAATCGTAAGCTCAAGCGTTCGCATCGAGTCTGAACTGACGCTGAATATTGAAGTCACGAGGCGCCGAAAGACGCAGGGCATTTATCAACGGCACCATCGAATCCCTGACTTCGGCCCTCGACTCCCAGTGCTTCATGGAATCAACTGATCAAGCGCGCCAGTAGTTGTTTGCTGCAGAAATCGTTTGAAAATTGATTGCAATCACTTGCGAAGCCGCGGTCAATCCATCCGCAGACTGCGCATATTCCGGCCGCAACGCCTTCAGCGTTTCCATGTCGGGCTGGGTGTACCTGACACCGCGGCGACTGAGCGTGATTGCAAGTTCGAAGCCTTCTTGCGGCGTGGCGGTAATCAATGATGCAAGCCATGTATCGGCCATATCTATCTCCTGATGTAGAACGCTACGAGGATACCTGTATCGTCTGGTCGGCGCCATGCCCCGGCTGGGCGCGCTGTAGCCCTGTGCGTGAAAAGGTTGCACTGGTGGGGCGGAGCCGGCGGCGCTTGGGCGATGGGACAATGGAGCCCTGTTTCGACAATCGTTTTTCTCACAGGTGAAATCGCATGGCAGGTCTGAAATCGGGGTCACCGACGCCCCAGGACATCACGGTGCACAGCCAGTCCCGTGTGCTGGAAATAACCTTTACGGATGGCGTTACGTACCGCATTCCGTTCGAGCTCATGCGCGTGTACTCGCCGTCGGCCGAGGTGATGGGTCACGGCCGCGGCCAGGAGGTGCTGCAGACGGGCAAGCGTGAGGTGGACCTGGTGTCGCTGGAGCCGATCGGCAACTACGCGGTGCAGCCCACCTTCTCGGACGGGCACGAATCCGGCATTTTCTCGTGGGACTACCTGTACTTTCTGGGCTCGCAGCAGGACAAGCTGTGGGCCGAGTACACGGAGCGCCTGCAGCGTGAAGGTGTCGATCGCGACACCCCGATGCCGGCCCTGAAGAGGCATGGCCACGGCCATCATTGAGGGTTCAAATTGCTATGAAACATATAGCAAATGATCATTATTCATAAAGGGCTGAAGCCGTTTTTCGATCATAATTCCGACATATCTCCGACATATCTCCGACACATTGCGGGGCTGTCATCACCGTGGCGCCGATTCCGCTCTAGCATCACTCCTTATGACAACAACGCATTTCGGTTTCCAGTCGGTCGAAGAGGGTGACAAGGCGCGTCGCGTGCGCGGCGTGTTCGACTCGGTCGCGCCCAAGTACGACCTGATGAACGACCTCATGTCGATGGGCCTGCACCGCGCCTGGAAGGCCTACACGGTACTGGTGGCCGACGTGCGTGAGGGCGATGTGGTGCTCGATATCGCGGGCGGCACCGGTGACCTGGCGTTGGCGTTTGCCAAAAAAGCCGGGGCGTCGGGGCGCGTGGTGCACACCGACATCAACGAAGCCATGCTGCGCACCGGGCGCGAACGCCTGCTTGACGCGGGGGTGGCACTGCCTACGCTGGTGTGCGACGCCGAAAAGCTGCCGTTTGCGAGCGACTCCTTCGATGTGGTGAGCGTCGCCTTCGGCCTGCGCAACATGACGCACAAGGACGCGGCGCTGCGCGAGATGAACCGCGTACTGAAAGCGGGCGGCAAACTGCTGGTGCTGGAGTTCTCCAGAGTGGCCAAGCCACTAGAGAAGATTTACGACTGGTATTCCTTCAAGGTGCTGCCCGGCCTGGGCAAGCTGGTGGCCGGCGACGACGCAAGCTACCGCTACCTGGCGGAGTCGATTCGCATGCACCCGGACCAGCACGAACTCAAGGCCCTGATGCAACAAAATGGTTTTGGTCATGTGGACTACCACAACCTTACCGGCGGCGTCGTCGCCTTGCATGTTGGAATCAAGTGTTAGCCCAGCGGGACGAAGGGAGATTGTCATGAAGTACTGGTCCTTGATTTTGGTGGCCTTTCTCGCCTTTTCGGGCGTGAATGCCGATGCGGCCGGACGCTTGGGGGGTGGCCGTTCCATAGGTCAGCAGTCCAGCAGGGTGACTCAGCGCGAGGCGGCCAGAGCACCGGTGGCGCCCGGTGCCGCGCAAAGCGCCAACCAGGCTGCGCCGGGTGCGGCCGCAGCCAACGGTGCCGCCCAGGCGAGCCGCAAGCCGTGGGGCGGCATGCTCGGCGGCCTGGCAGCGGGCTTGGGTCTCGCGTGGCTGGCGCATTCGCTCGGGCTGGGCGCGGCGTTTGGGCGGATCCTGTTGCTCGCGCTGGTGGCGTTGATCGGGCTGGCCGTGTACCGGATGGCGGTGCGCTCGCGTAGGGGGGGCGCCACGCCGCCGGACGGACCGCTGGCGTTTCAGGGTGTAGGCGGTGCGCCGACAGCGGTCATGCCGCGCCAGTACAGTCCTGACAACGTGGGCAACGACGCTTCGGCGCGCCCTTGGGAGCGCACCGGTATGGACCGGCCGCAGAGCGGGGCTGCGCCGCTGTCGGGCTCGGAGTCCATCATCGGCTCCGCCCTCGCGGGTCCGCAAAACTGGGGGGTTCCTGCAGGCTTCGATGCCGAGGGGTTCCTGACGGCAGCCAAGCGCAATTTCGTGACGCTGCAGGATGCCTGGGACCGCGCCGACATCGGCATGCTGCGCAGCATGATGACCGATAACATGGTCAGTGAGATCAAGACGCAGCTGGCGCAGCGTGAAGCGCACACCGGCGGGCAGGCCAACCGGACCGAGGTGGTGATGCTGCAGGCCCAATTGCTGGGCGTCGAGGAGCTGGGCGATGGCTACCTCGCCAGCGTGGAGTTCTCCGGCATGATCCGCGAGGAGCCCTCCGCCGGCCCCAGCCCGTTTCGCGAGGTCTGGAACATGTCCAAGCCCCGCAGCGGCTCCAGCGGCTGGCTGGTGGCCGGGGTTCAGGCCTTGCAGTAGGGGGCTGGCCAGCACTTTGGGCGCCGCTGGGGCGACATGGCTTTCAGGGAATAATCGGGGACTATGGCAACACAGTCCCCTTTTCAGTCTCCCTTCTCCTTTCTGAGCACTGTATTTGACAAGCTTGCACCCCGCCTGCAGCCGCCGGCCTGGGTGGTCGACGAGGTGCAGCACCGGCTGGTCGTGCTCCTGAACCATGTGCTGCAGCAGGAGAGCGAGGCCATGGCCCGCCTGGCCCGCCAGAGAGGCCGCGTCGTTCTGGCCCAGTGGCGCTCGTTTGCCATCAGACTGGTGGCGACGCCGGCGGGCCTGCTCGACCTGGCCGCCCCGGACGCCAAGCCCGATCTGACTCTGGCGATGCTGCAGGCGTCGCCCCTCGGGTTGGTGCAGGCTGCCGTGCGCGGCGACAAGCCTGCGGTGCGCATCGAAGGCGACGTGGAACTCGCGGCCGAGGTCAACTGGCTGGTGGACCATGTACGCTGGGACGCCGAGGAAGACCTGTCGCGGGTGCTGGGTGACGCGCCGGCCCATGCGCTGGGCCAGGCCATGCGCCGCCTGGTGGAGGGGCTGCGGCAGTTCACGGGTGGGCGCGCAACAACTGCTGCGGGATCCGGCAAGGCCCAGCCATGAGGCGAATGTTCCGCGGCGCTTTCATCGTCCTGATCGCGCTGCGCTATGGGCTCGACGAGCTGGTGCTCGCGAGCTTCCAGAAACCCTGGCTGCGCGCGATTGCGCGCGTGGTTTCGGTCGGGCGCAATCTGCAGGCGCCGCGCGGGCAGCGTCTGCGCGAGGCGCTGGAGCGGCTGGGGCCGATCTTCGTGAAGTTCGGCCAGGTGCTGTCGACCCGACGCGATCTGATGCCGACCGACATCGCCGACGAACTCGCGCGGCTGCAGGACCGTGTGCCGCCGTTCGATTCGGCCATCGCAGTGGCGACCATCGAGCGCGCATTTCGCAAGCCGGTGGGCGAGATCTTCACCAGCTTCGACCGCGAACCAATTGCCAGCGCCTCGATTGCGCAGGTCCACTTTGCCATGTTGCGGGACAGCAATGGTCATGAGCGCGAAGTCGCCGTCAAGGTGCTGCGTCCGAACATGCGTCCGGCGATTGAAAAGGATCTGAGCCTGATGCGCATGATGGCGGGCTGGGTGGAGCGCTTGTCCAGCGACGGCAAGCGCCTGAAGCCGCGCGAGGTGGTCGCCGAGTTCGACAAGTATCTGCACGACGAGCTGGACCTGGTGCGCGAGGCGTCGAGTGCCGCGCAGTTGCGCCGCAACATGCAGGGACTCGATCTGGTGCTGATCCCCGAGATGTTCTGGGAATACTGCATGCCCGACGTGATCGTGATGGAGCGCATGACGGGCGTGCCCATCAGCCAGGTGGGACGTTTGCGCGCGGCCGGTGTCGACATCGCGAAGCTGGCGCGCGATGGTGTGACGATCTTTTTTACCCAGGTGTTTCGCGACGGCTTTTTCCACGCCGACATGCATCCCGGCAACCTGCAGGTCAGTACCCAGCCGGGCACACTTGGGCGCTACATTTTGCTGGACTTCGGCATCGTGGGCACGCTCACCGAGTTCGACAAGGAGTATCTGGCGCAGAACTTCACGGCGTTTTTCCGGCGCGATTACAAGCGCGTGGCAGAGCTGCATATCGAGTCGGGCTGGGTGCCCGCCGGCACTCGCGTGGATGAGCTGGAGTCGGCCATCCGCAGCGTGTGCGAACCCTATTTCGATCGCCCGCTCAAGGAAATTTCGCTGGGCATCGTGCTGATGCGCCTGTTCCAGACCTCGCGGCGCTTTCAGGTGGAGATCCAGCCGCAACTGGTGCTGCTGCAAAAGACCCTGCTCAACATCGAGGGCCTGGGGCGTGAGCTCGACCCTGAGCTCGATCTGTGGGCGACCGCCAAACCGTTCCTGGAGAAGTGGATGCTGGAGCAGGTCGGGCCGCAAAAGCTCTTCGACCAGTTGAAGGACCAGGCGCCACGCTACGCCAAGCTGCTGCCCGAGTTGCCACGCCTGCTGCACGACTATCTGTTGCAGCGCCCGGGCGATCACCGGCGCGAGTTGTCCGAGCTACTGACCGAGCAAAGGCGTACCAACAAACTGCTGCAGGGATTGATCTACGGTGGTGTCGGCTTTGTGCTCGGGCTGATCGTGATGCAGATCGTGCTGCGTGTGCGTTTGTTCTAACGGGGGGCGTACACCGTGAGGGGCGGGCGACGATCCGGGTGCGATTTTCTTCATTGTGCTGGGCGTGCTGACGCGGCTGCTGTTTCTCGTCATGCTGGCCGGGGACGAGTTTCCGGCGCAGCTCACAGGGGTGCTGGCGGCCTTCACGGGGATGCTGATCGGCTCGCCGGGGCCGCAAGCCATTGCCGACTGCCGTGCGTCGCATCACAGGCTTGCCATACGGGGTCCGCGGGCCGGCGCACCGGGGCGCGGCATAGGGTAATCGGGGCTTGATTTTTGGGTCGACGCCTATAATTGAAGGTTTTGCACCCCTTCGAAGCCGTTAACGCCATGCCAATTTATGCTTACAAATGCGAGTCCTGCGGGTATAGAAAAGACGCATTGCAGAAAGTCTCGGACGCACCCTTGACGGTTTGCCCTCACTGTGGGGCGCCGGCCTTCGAAAAGCAGATCACGGCGGCCTCGTTCCGGCTCAAGGGGGGCGGCTGGTATGCCACTGATTTCCGAAGCCATGGTATGGAGGGAACCTCTGAGAACCACACGACGCCGACCAACGGGCACCATATCGAGGGTAAGACCGACGGCAAGGCTTCTGAGGACGCTTCAACGCACAAGTCCGAGCCGGCACCTGCCAAACCCGAGGCTGCTCCTGTCAAGTCCAACACGGTGCCTGCGGCTGCCGCGTCACCTCATCACTGAAACACCGTGATGTCTGCAATTCGAAAATGGCTGGCCGCCGGCCTGCTCGTGATCGTGCCTGTCGCGATCACGATCTGGGTCCTGGACTGGATCGTCGGTACGCTTGATCAGACCCTGCTGATCCTGCCTGCGCAGTGGCAGCCCGACCGGCTTTTGGGGTTCCATGTTCCGGGCTTCGGCGTTCTGCTGGCGCTGGCCATTTTGCTGGTGGTCGGTGCCATCGCCAGCAATTTCCTCGGCCGCAAGCTCGTGGCCTGGTCCGATATCCTGCTGCACCGGATTCCGGTGGTGCGCTCCATCTATTCCGGCGTGAAGCAGGTGTCGGACACCCTGTTTTCGGAAAACGGCAATGCATTTCGCAAGGCGGTGCTGCTGCAGTGGCCGCGCGAGGGTGTGTGGACCATCGGTTTTGTCACTGGAGTGCCTGGCGGCGATGCGGCCAATTATGTGCCGGACGACTGCCTGAGCGTGTATGTGCCTACGACCCCCAACCCGACGGGCGGTTATTTTGTGATGCTCAGGAAGAGCGATTGCGTCGAGCTGAAGATGAACGTTGATGAGGCGCTCAAGTATGTGGTCTCGATGGGCGTGGTGATTCCTGGCGGCGTCACGAAGTAATGCGCGCGCCCGCGGCGCTGGTCCGAAGTACTGTCTGAAAATTCAAGTTGAAGAGAAATAACATGGCGATGCGTTCCCACTATTGCGGTCTGGTGACCGAGGCCCTGCTGGGGCAAACCGTTTCCCTGTGTGGTTGGGTGAACCGCAGGCGCGACCACGGCGGCGTGATTTTCGTGGACCTTCGCGATCGCGAAGGCTATGTGCAGGTGGTGTGCGACCCTGATCGCGCCGAGATGTTCAACGTTGCCGAAGACCTGCGCAACGAATTCTGCGTCCAGGTCAAGGGGGTGGTGCGGGTACGTCCGGAAGGTACCGTCAACGAGAACCTCAAAAGCGGCAAGGTCGAGGTGCTGTGCCACGAATTGACCGTGCTCAACCCGTCTGTGACGCCACCCTTCCAGCTCGATGACGACAACCTGTCCGAGACCACCCGCCTGACGCACCGTGTGCTGGACCTGCGCCGTCCCTACATGCAAAGCAACCTGCGCCTGCGCTACAAGACGGCGATGGAGGTGCGCAAGTTTCTCGATGCCCATGGCTTCATCGACATCGAGACGCCGATGCTGGGCAAGTCCACGCCCGAAGGCGCGCGCGACTACCTGGTGCCGTCGCGCGTGCATGAAGGCATGTTTTTCGCGCTGCCGCAAAGCCCGCAGCTGTTCAAGCAGCTGCTGATGGTGGCGGGCTTCGACCGCTACTACCAGATCACCAAATGCTTTCGTGACGAAGACTTGCGCGCCGACCGCCAGCCGGAGTTCACGCAGATCGACATCGAGACTTCGTTTCTCGGGGAGCAGGAAATCCGCGACCTGTTCCAGGACATGATCAGCACGGTATTCAAGAGTGTGCTGGGTGTCGATCTGGGTGAGTTCCCCGTAATGACCTATTCGCAAGCGATGCACCGCTTTGGCTCCGACAAGCCCGATCTGCGCGTCAAACTCGAATTGACCGAGCTCACCGAAGCCATGGGCGATGTCGACTTCAAGGTTTTTGCGAACGCCGCCGCCATGAAGGACGGCCGCGTGGTGGCTCTGCGCGTGCCGGGAGGCGCCAGGGAAAAGGGTGGCCTGAGCCGCGGCGAGATCGACGGCTACGCCGAATTTGTCAAAATCTACGGTGCCAAGGGTCTGGCCTATATCAAGGTCAACGATCTGACCAGGGGACCGGGCGACAAGGCCCAGCGCTGGCCAGGCCTGCAAAGCCCCATCGTGAAAAACATTCACGACAAGGCCATCGCGCAGATTCTGGAACGCACCGGCGCACAGGATGGCGACCTGATTTTCTTCGGCGCGGACAAGGCCAAAATTGCCAATGACGCCATGGGCGCGCTGCGTCTGAAGATCGGCCTGAGCGAGTTCGGCAAGAGAAACGGCCTGTTCAAGGCCGGCTGGCGCCCGCTGTGGGTGGTGGACTTCCCGATGTTCGAGTTTGACGAGACGGAACAGCGCTACAGCGCGGTGCATCATCCCTTCACCGCGCCCAAGGACGGCCATGAGGACTGGATGGTGACTGCGCCCGAGAAGTGCATCGCCAAGGGTTACGACATGGTGCTCAACGGCTGGGAGATCGGCGGCGGCTCGGTACGTATCCATCGCGCCGACGTGCAGAAAAAGGTGTTCGACGCGCTCAAGATCAGCGCCGAGGAGGCCCAGCTCAAATTCGGTTTCCTGCTCGACGCCCTGCAATACGGCGCGCCGCCTCATGGCGGGGTGGCGTTCGGTCTGGACCGGATCGTCACGCTCATGACGGGCGCCGAATCGATTCGAGACGTGATTGCCTTCCCCAAGACCCAGCGCGCACAGGATTTGCTCACGCAGGCGCCGGCGCCCGTGGACGAGAAGCAGTTGCGCGAGCTGCATATCCGGCTCAGGCATGGCGACGCGGTCAAAGCGGCTTGATCCGATCCGGCCGCGCCCGCTTGAGGCACAATGAAAAAGGCGCCGAAACGGCGCTTCTCTCCCATGGCCAAACCCTGCAAGATTCCCCTGTCGGTGCTGGTGGTGATCTACACCCCCGCACTGGATGTGCTGCTGATCAAGCGCGCTGACGCGCAAGACTTCTGGCAGTCCGTGACCGGCAGCAAGGACCGCACCGAAGAGGATTTCCGGCAAACCGCGGCACGCGAGGTTCGGGAAGAGACCGGTATTGACTGCGCGCCCGGCACTTCGCTGGCAGCGGGTTTGCACGATTGGGGTCTGGAAAACGTGTACGACATCTACCCGCGCTGGCAGCATCGCTATGCGACCGGGATCACACGCAACGTCGAGCATGTATTCGGGCTGCTGGTGCCGCGCGCCACGCCAGTCGTCCTGAGCGCGCGCGAGCACACGGCCAGCCAGTGGCTGCCCTGGCGTGAAGCGGCGGACCGGTGTTTTTCGCCGTCCAATGCCGAGGCCATCCTGATGCTGCCAACACTGGGCGGCGTGGAGTTTGCAGCATGACCGTACTACGCGTGGCGACCTACAACATCCATAAGGGTGTGCAAGGCGTCGGCCCGCGGCGGCGGCTCGAGATCCACAACCTGGGACTTGCCGTGGAGCAGATCGACGCAGATATTGTCTGTTTGCAGGAAGTGCGCAAGATGCACCGGCGCGAGGCGCGGCATTTCACGCGCTGGCCGGCATTGACGCAGGCCGAATTTCTGGCGCCCGAGGGCTACGAGTCGGTGTATCAGACCAATGCCTTCACGCGCTACGGCGAACACGGCAACGCGCTGCTTTCGCGCTGGCCGGTGATTGACCATCAGCATGAAGACATGTCGGATCATCGTTTCGAGCAACGCGGGCTGCTGCATGTGGAGCTGAGTGTCGACGGCCGTACCGTTCACGTGATCGTGGTGCATCTCGGCCTGATTCCGGCCAGCCGGACCCGGCAGGTGGCGCAGATCAAGCGGTTCATCGAGCGTGAGGTGCCTGCCCAGGCGCCGTTGCTGGTGGCGGGGGATTTCAATGACTGGGGCGTGCAGATCAATCGGATGATGGGTGCTGTCGATCTGATCGCCTTTGGCGAGGGGCGCAACGCGACTTACCCGGCCCGTCTTCCGGTGGTCCAATTCGATCACATCTATTCGCGGGGCCTCAAGCCACTGGGCCTTCTGATCCCGCACGGGCGTGCCTGGTGGCGCATGTCGGATCATTTGCCGCTGATCGCCGAGTTTGAAATCTGACATGTCCGAGCCGGACCTGCCGTTGCGCCATGAACAGCAGATCGAATTGCTGCAGGGCAGCGGGCAGTTCTTCCCGGCGTTGATCGAGACCATTGACCGCGCGCTGATTGAAGTTCGGCTGGAGACCTACATCTTTGATTTTTCGGGCACCAGTGTTGGCGTGGCGCAGGCGCTGGTTCGTGCGGCAAGGCGCGGCGTGACGGTACAGCTTGTGGCCGATGGCGCGGGAACCGGCACGTTCCCGACCGAGTGGCGCGAGCGCTTTGATCTGGCGGGCGTGCAGTGGCGCATTTACGCGCCACTGGGGCCGCTGGGCTACTTGGTCCCCAGCCGCTGGCGGCGCCTGCACCGCAAGCTGTGCGTGGTCGACGGCGAGACGGCGTTTTGCGGGGGCATCAATATCCTGGACGACCTGCACGATCCCAACTACGGCACACTGGAGTCGCCGCGACTGGACTTCACCGTGCGCGCGTACGGCGCCCTGGCCCAGCAGGTGCGCGACACCATGGCCCAGTTGTGGTGGCGCCTGCAGGCGGCGCGCGACACCCGCGAGCACCACTTCCCGGCCGCATTGAGTTCGCTGCGCACGGCCACTGGCTATCGGCGTGCCTCGCACACGGCCAACAAAGACCGCGAAGGCGATATCCATTTTGCGCAGACGATGCTTCTGCTGCGTGACAACCTGCTCCACCGCAGCCGGATCGAGCGGGCCTACCGCAGGGCGATCGGTCAGGCGCGGCATGAGATCATCATTGCCAACGCCTACTTCGTGCCGGGGCACAAATTGCGCAAGGCGCTCATGATGGC
>SCRR01000361.1 GCA_004322085.1 Burkholderiaceae bacterium | reverse complement strand
GGCGCCGTGAAGCTGGAACATGGCCACGACGCCGAAGTGCTGGTGTTCGACCTGAGCGCGTGAGCCCGTCAATTTTTTCAAAAGGACGAATCATGAAACTGTTCATTTTTGGAGCCACCGGTATGGTGGGCCAAGCCCTGGTGCAAGAGGCTCTGGGGCGCGGCCATCAGGTGACGGCGGCTGCACGCGACACCTCGAAGGCGGTCCTGCCCGCCGGTGTCAACGTGGTGCAGGCCGACGCCGGCAGCGAGAGCGAAGTGCGCGCTGCCGTGGCCGGCCACGATGCTGTCCTGGCGGCCATCAGCGGGCGCAAGAGCGGCCACGACACCGTCCCCGCGATCGCGCGCAATCTGCTGGCCACCCTGCCTTTGGCGGGCGTGCCGCGCTTGCTGTGGGTCGGCGGTGCCGGCAGCCTGGAAGTCGCTCCGGGCGTGCAACTGGTGACGACGCCCAATTTCCCTGCCGCCATCAAGGACGAAGCCCTGGGTCAGGGCCGGGCACTGGATGCGTTTCGCGCCAGCGCATCGCATTTGGACTGGACTTTTTTCAGCCCCGCGGCGCTGATGCAACCGGGTGAGCGCACCGGCCACTACCGCGTCGGCGGCGACCAGCTGCTGGCGGATGCGAGCGGCAACAGCCGCATCAGTGTGGCCGATTTTGCTGTAGCCATGCTCGATGAACTGGAGCGCCATGCGCACCCCAGAACCCGCATCTCGGTCGCTTACTGATTGACACGCTTCCCCTTCACTCCTTTATTCATTCCTGCTTCCTTCATAGAGAAATCACCATGTCCAACTCACTTCAAAATCCTCTGAGCTTCCTCGGCCGCCTGCTCATCGCCACCTTGTTCGTGCCCGCCGGTTTCGGCAAGCTCATGGGCTTCACGGGCACCGTCGGCTACATCGCCTCGGCCGGACTGCCGCTACCGCAGGTCGCCGCGGCGATCGCCATCGTCGTCGAGCTCGGCCTGGGGTTGTGCCTGCTGGCCGGCTTCAAGACGCGCTGGGCCGCACTGATCCTGGCGCTCTTCACGGTCGCTACCGGCCTGTTCTTTCACCATTACTGGGCCATGCCGGCCGATCAGGTCATGAATATGAAGATCCACTTCTACAAGAACCTGGCCATCGCCGGCGGCCTGCTCTCGTATGCCGTCTGGGGCGCGGGCGGCTGGAGTCTGGACGCCAGGAGCGGCGCCTCGAACGGCCCGGCGCGAACCCAGGCGCAAGTGCAAGGCGCACTCAACTGATGCCGCATGGCGGCGTGGAAACTACCCGGCGGTTCGGCCGGCGCCTGCCCGACATTGCGGCCAGGGTGCATCGCTGATAGATTGGCTCTTTTGCCCAGGAGTCTGTCATGGCCATTGAACTCAGGCGTCAGGTCACGCCATCCGGTCCCGCGCCGATGGCGCAAACACTGCACATTCGCCATCATGAATTGCTGGCAGACAGCAGCGTCGCCGAGGGCGGCACAGACGCCGGCCCCAGCCCGCACGACCTTTACGATGCCGCGCTCGGGGCCTGCAAGGCCTTGACCGTGCTCTGGTATGCGCGCAAAAAGGGTATCGCGGTCGCCGATATTCACACCGTGATCGAGCGCGATGACTCCGCCGAACGCAATGGTGTGTACCGGCTTGCAGCCAGGCTGCAGATCAGCGGTGACCTGACCGATGCACAGTTGCAGGAACTTGGTACCGTGGCGGGCAAGTGCCCGGTGCACAAGCTCATGACGCAGGTCACCACCGAGATCACCACCCAGGTGGAGCGCCTGGCATGAGCGCCGCGCCGGGCCGCCCCAAGCAAGCTCGCACCGCAGTGCGAAGCACGGAGGTACTGCCATGAGCATCGAACTTTTGCTGACCGGGCACGACCGCGATCTCGGAGGCGGCTTCATGGTGCGACGCCTGCTGCCGGCCGCCTCGCGCCGGTCCATAGGCCCGTTCGTATTTTTCGATCATTTCGGCCCGACGACGGAGCCCCCCGGTGCCGACCACGATGTGCGGCCGCATCCGCACATCGGGCTGTCCACCGTGACCTACCTGTTCGAAGGCGCCATGGTGCACCGCGACAGCCTGGGTTCTGTGCAAAAAATTGAGCCTGGCGCGATCAACTGGATGACGGCTGGCCGCGGCATCGTGCATTCCGAGCGGCGTCCGCAGGAATTGCGAGAACAGACGTTTGTGAACCACGGCATCCAGCTGTGGGCCGCACTGCCTGCTCTGCATGAAGAAGTCGCGCCCAGCTTCGTGCACACGCCGGCCAGCGCGCTGCCCAGGCTCAAGGCCGGCGATGCCGACGTGCGCGTGATGATTGGCGAGGCCTTTGGCGCGACCTCGCCGGTGGCGACCTATTCAAAAACCATTTACCTCGACATCGCGCTGCCTGCGAACGGGCGGCTGACGTTGCCGCCGCTGGCGCCGGAGCTGGCCGTCTATCCGGTCGATGGCGAGGTGCTGGTCGATGGCGCGACGGTGGCGATGCACACGCTGGCCGTGCTGGCGCCGGGCGCGAGCGTGCAGCTTCAGGCTTCTGCGGCGGTGCGCCTGGTGGTGCTGGGCGGCGATGCGCTGGCCGAGCACCGCTTCATCTGGTGGAACTTTGTCTCGACGCGCAAGGAGCGCATCGCGCAGGCCGCGCAAGACTGGGAGGCGCAGGCTATGGGGCAGGTGCCTGGCGAGACCGAACTCATCCCGCTGCCCGAGAGGCGCTTTGTTCCGTGACGCCCCAAGCTCCGCCGATTTTTGGTGATTTAGGGCTGTAGCCCTTGCCAGCCATTCACTTCATGCTCTGATTCCCGTAGTAAGCAGGCGCTGCTTCGAGCATGGCGGCTGGTGGCCACCCATTTTTTGGGCGCTGTCAAGCCACGGTGGTTTCCTACAATGCAGGCTATGTTTGTTCACCTTCGTCTGCACACCGAATTTTCCGTCGTCGACGGCACCAACCGCATCGATGAAATCGTCCAGGCCGCGGCCGACGACGGCCAGCCCGCGCTGGCCATTAGCGACCTCGGCAACCTGTTCGGCGCCGTCAAGTTCTACAAGGCCGCGCGCTCTGCCGGTGTCAAGCCTTTGATCGGCGCGGAAATCTTTCTGGAGGGGCTGGGCATGGATTCGGGTGCTCTGTCGCGCGTGCTGCTGCTGGTGCAAAACCGCCAGGGTTATCTGAACCTGTCCGAGCTGCTGGCGCGCGCCTGGACGCAAAACGTGGTCAAGAACCAGGCCGTCGTCAAGCTGGCCTGGCTGACGGAGTTGGGCGAAGGTCTGATCCTGCTTTCCGGCGCGCAGGCCGGCCCGGTCGGGCAAGCGTTGGTGCAAGGCGACTCTGCCCGGGCCAGTGCACTGGCGCTGCAATTGGCCGCGCTGTTCCCGCATCGCTTTTACATCGAGCTGCAGCGCGCCGGCCGCGCCAATGATGAGGCCCATGTGGTCGCCGCGGTGCAACTCGCAGCCAGCCTGAAGCTGCCCGTGGTGGCGACGCATCCCGTGCAGTTCACGCGTGAAGATGACTATGAGGCGCACGAGGCGCGGGTCTGTATTGCCGAGGGCGAGATCCTTGGCAATCAGCGCCGTGCGCGCAAGTTCACGCGCGAGCAATATTTCAAGACCGCCGGGCAGATGCAGGCGCTGTTTGCCGACGTGCCGTCCAGCATCGCCAACACGCTGGAGATCGCGCGGCGCTGCAGCCTCACGCTGGTGCTGGGCAAGCCGCAGTTGCCGGACTTTCCTACGCCCCAGGTCGATGGCCGCCAGCTCGCGCCCGACGACTACTTTCGTCACGCCTCCTACGAGGGCCTGGCGCAGCGGCTGGCGCATTTGTATCCCGATGCAGCGCAGCGCGACCAGCAGCGCCCGCGCTATGTGGAGCGGCTCGAGTTCGAGATCGACACGATTCTGAAGATGGGTTTCCCGGGCTACTTCCTGATCGTGGGCGACTTCATCAACTGGGCCAAGAACAACGGCTGCCCGGTCGGGCCGGGGCGCGGCTCGGGCGCCGGCTCCCTGGTGGCCTACGCGCTCAAGATCACCGACCTCGACCCGCTGCAATACAACCTGCTGTTCGAGCGTTTTCTGAACCCTGAACGGGTCTCGATGCCAGACTTCGACATCGACTTCTGCCAGAGCAACCGTGATCGCGTGATCGACTACGTGAAGGGAAAGTACGGCAAGGACGCGGTGAGCCAGATTGCCACCTTCGGCACCCTGGCCGCTCGTGCCGCGATTCGCGACGTGGGCCGCGTGCTGGACATGAGCTACACCTTCTGCGACGGCATCAGCAAGCTGATTCCGAACAAACCCGGCACCCACATCACGATAGCCGGCGCCCTCAAGGTCGAGCCGATCCTGGCCGAACGGCTGGCCGATGAAGACGAGGTCAAGACCCTGCTGGCGCTGGCGCAAAAACTCGAAGGCCTGACCCGTAACGTCGGCATGCACGCGGGCGGCGTGCTGATCGCTCCGAGCAAACTGACCGACTTCTGCCCGCTCTACCAGCAGCCCGGCAGCGACTCGGCCGTGAGTCAGTTCGACAAGGACGACGTGGAGGCCATCGGCCTGGTGAAGTTCGACTTTCTGGGCCTGGCCACGCTCACCATCCTGGAAATTGCGAAAGACTTCATTGTCAAGCGTCACAAGGGCCAGGAGAACTTCGCCTTCGAGAACCTGCCCCTGGACGACCCGGCCGCCTACCGGCTGTTTGCCGAGGGCAAGACCGAAGCCGTGTTCCAGTTTGAAAGCCGTGGCATGCAGGGCATGCTGCGCGACGCCAAA
Source organism: Burkholderiaceae bacterium (assembly GCA_004322085.1). Taxonomy (GTDB): domain Bacteria; phylum Pseudomonadota; class Gammaproteobacteria; order Burkholderiales; family Burkholderiaceae_C; genus Rhodoferax_A. Next base: position 1,917 of record SCRR01000361.1, on the reverse strand, counting down.
CCGACGCGGCTCGAAGACCTGATCGCGATGAATGCGCTGTACCGGCCAGGCCCGATGGACCTGATCCCGACCTACATCGCGCGCAAGGCCGGGCGCGAGGAGGTGGTTTACCCCGACCCGCGCGTGGAGGCTATCCTGTCCGAGACCTACGGCGTCATGATCTACCAGGAACAGGTGATGCAAATGGCGCAGATCCTGGGTGGCTACTCGCTCGGCGGTGCCGACCTGCTGCGCCGTGCCATGGGCAAGAAGAAGGCCGAAGAGATGGCCAAGCATCGCCAGATCTTTCGCGATGGTGCGGCCCAAAAGGGCATCGGCACGGACAAGGCCGACGCCGTGTTCGACGACATGGAAAAGTTCGCGGGCTACGGCTTCAACAAGTCGCACTCGGCCGCTTACGCGCTGCTGGCGTATCACACGGCCTGGCTCAAGGTGCACTACACGGCCGAGTTCTTCTGCGCCAACATGACCGTGGAAATGGACGACACCGACAAGCTCAAGGTGTTGCACGAAGACGCCTTGAAGATGGGCATGACGTTCGAGGCACCCGATGTGAACCGCGGCTTTCACCGCTTCGAGCCGATCTCCGACACCGTGATTCGCTACGGCCTGGGCGCCGTCAAGGGCACCGGTCAGCAAGCCATCGACGCCATCGTGGCGGCGCGCCAGGAAGGTGGTCCGTTCAGGAGCCTGTTCGATTTTTGCGTGCGCGTGGACCGCAGCAAGTTCAACAAGCGCGCGCTCGAAGCGCTGATCAAGGCCGGCGCGTTCGATTCGCTGCAACTCAATCGCGCGGCCCTGATCGCCTCGGTGGACCGCGCGTTCGACTTTGCCACGGCGGCGCAGGCCAACGTGAATCAGGGCGGCCTGTTCGACATGGGCGATGACGATCACGGCTCCAGCACCGAGGAGCCCGATCTGGTGGACGCGACGCCGTGGGGCATCAAGGAGCGATTGACCCACGAGAAGACCGCCATCGGGTTTTACCTTTCGGGCCATCTGTTCGACGAGGTCGCGCACGAGGTGCGGCGCTTCTGCAGACGCGAGATCGGCGAGCTGATCGATTCGCGCGAGCCGCAGTTGCTGGCGGGCATCGTGGGCGATCTGCGCATCATCAACGGCCAGCGCGGCAAGCTGGTGTTGTTCCGGCTGGATGACAAGTCGAGCGCCATCGATGCGACGGCGGACGAGGCCCTTTTCAATGCGCAGCGCAACACGCTGAAAGACGACGAACTGGTGATCGTGAGCGGCCGCCTGCAGCCCGGCCGCGGCGGCTTCGAGGCGCGCTTCCAGGTGCAGCAGGTGTGGGACCTGGCTGCCGCGCGCTGCCGCTTTGGCAAGTTCCTGCGCGTGGCCGTGAACGGCACGGCGCCCGACATCGCGCGGATTGTGAGGGACTTTCCGCCCCGGCGCGAAGTGTCGGAGCAGGGCGAGTTGCTGCGTGGCCTGGGCGTGCGCCTCACGCTGCAACGCCAAAGCGATAACGCCGCCGCCGCGGCCGAACTGCAACTGGGAGATGAGGTCAAATTCTTCCCGACCGACGCCGCGCTGGCGAGCTGGATGGCGCAGGCCGATCGGGGTCAGGCGACCATCGTGTACGACTGATTCTTAAGAAAAAAGCGCCTGTAACCCATACAGGCGCTTGATATGTAGCTCTTATTACGAGAGCGTCTCAAGTTCACCCGGCAGCGCGCCGGGCGACTCTGTGCGTCAGTGCAATGAAGCCAGTTTCACGCCAGGCGCTTTCAACGCCTGCGCGACGTCATACATTGCCTGGTTGAGGATCTTGTGGGTGTTTTGATCGGCACCATGGCCGAACTTGGCATCGATGTCGACCATCACCTTGACGTGATTGTCATGCGACAACGCCTTGTCGAACAGGTAGCCAGCCCACCAGGTTCCATCAGACACGGTGCC
>SCRR01000360.1 GCA_004322085.1 Burkholderiaceae bacterium | reverse complement strand
CGCTCGATCAAGCGCTGCGCTTTTTGGCGATGCCCATGGTCTTGGCGATGATGCCCAGCATCACCTCGTCGGCACCGCCGCCGATCGAGCCCAGGCGCCCATCGCGGTACATGCGCGAAACCCGGTTCTCCCAGGTGAAGCCCATGCCGCCCCAGAACTGCAGGCAGGTGTCGGCCACGGTACGGTTCAGGCGCCCAGCCTTGAGCTTGGCCATGCTCGCCAGTTGCAGCACGTCCTGGCCCTGCACGTACTGCTCGCAGGCGCTCCAGGTCAGCGCGCGCAGCGCCTCCACCTCGGTTTGCAGCTCGGCCAGCTTGAACTGCACCCACTGCTGGTCGGCCAGCGTGGCGCCGAACATCTTGCGTTCTTGCGCCCATTCGATGGTGCCCCGGATGCACTGGCCCAGCGACAGCAGGCCGCTGGCCGCGGCCCACAGGCGCTCTTCCTGGAACTGCTGCATCTGGTAAATGAAGCCCTGGCCCTCGGCACCGATCAGGTTGCGCTGCGGCACGCGCACCTCGTCGAAATAGATCAGGCCGGTGTCGCTGCTGTGCATGCCGATCTTGCGAATTTTTTTCGCGACCTCGATGCCCTGGGTGAGCTTGCCGTTCGGACCGTCGCGCATCGGCACCATGATGAGGCTCTTGTTCTTGTGCACGGGGCCGTCGCCGGTGTTGACCAGCATGCACATCCAGTCGGCCTGCAGGCTGTTCGTGATCCACATCTTCTGGCCGCTGATCACATAGTCACCGCCATCCTTGCGCGCGTGGCTCTTGATGCCCGCGACGTCGCTGCCCGCCCCCGGCTCGGACACGCCGATGCAGCCCACTTGGTCGCCCGCGATGGCCGGCACGAGGAACTCGCGGCGCAACTCGTCGCTGCCAAAGCGCGCGAGCGCCGGCGTGCACATGTCGGTCTGCACGCCGATCGCCATCGGCACGCCGCCGCAGTGGATGTGCCCCAGCGCCTCGGCCATGGCCAGGCCGTAGGAGTAGTCGAGCCCGGCGCCGCCGAAGGCCTCGGGCTTGGTCAGGCCCAGTAGCCCCAGGTCCCCGAGCTTCTTGAAAACCTCGTGCGCCGGAAAGATCTCCGCCGCCTCCCATTCGTCCACATGCGGGTTGATTTCCGCGTCGATGAAGCGCCGGAGGGTTTTCTGGATTTCGCGGTGTTCGTGGGTGAATTGCATGGTGGGTCTCCTTTTAATCAGTTGAGGACAGAGCAAAATTGCTTTGCAATGTTTGGTCTGTCCCGCAAAGTCACATTCTTGCCACGCCGAACTGCATGGGACGCAGGGTTCGGCTATCGGCCTCGGCACAAATGTCCAGGCACTCGCGCAACACGTCGCGCGTATCGCGCGGGTCGATCACGCCGTCGTCCAGCAGCAGGCCGCTGGTGTAGAACACGTCGGCCTGGGCCTCGAACATCTGCACGATGCGCTCGTACTGCGCCTGGGACTTTTCGGGGTCGCTCGCCAGGCCCTTGCGCGCCAGCGCCGCCTCACTCACGATCTGCATGGTGCGGGCAGCCTGCTCGGCGCCCATGACGGAAGTGCGCGCGCCCGGCCAGCTGAACAGGAAACGCGGCGCATAGCCGCGCCCGCACATGCCGTAGTTGCCCGCGCCAAAACTCGCGCCGCACTGGATCGTGATTTGCGGCACGCTGGCATTGGTCACCGCCTGGATCATCTTGCTGCCGTGCTTGATCATGCCGCCCTGCTCGGCGTCCTTGCCGACCATGTAGCCGGTGGTGTTCTGCAGGTAGATGATCGGGCGCCCGAGCTGGCACATCCACTGGATGAAATGCGTGGCCTTGTTGGCACCGGCCACGTCGATCGGCCCGTTGTTGCTGATGAAACCCACTGCGTGGCCGCCCAGGGCAGCCTGCGCGCACACGGTGGCGGCGCCATACAGCGCCTTGAATTCGAGCAGATCCGAATCGTCCACCAGGCGCGCGATGATCTCGCGCATGTCGACCGGCTCGCGGTGCTGCGCGGGCATCAGGCCCAGCAACTCATCGGCATCGAACCGTGGCGGTTGCGGCTCTCGTGTTGCTTCTGGTTTGATAGCTATCGAACCCCATCCGGAAAGGGCCACAATCTCTCTGGCCAGTCCAAGCGCCTGCCGGTCGTCTTCCGCCAGGTACTCGCCCAGGCCCGACACGGCCGTGTGCATCTCGGCACCGCCCAGCTCCTCTTCGGTCGCGACCTCACCGGTAGCGGCCATGAGCAGCGGCGGTCCTGCGAGGAAGGCACGCGAGCGGCCCCGCACCATGATGACCACGTCGGACAGGCCCGGCATGTAGGCGCCGCCGGCCGTGCCCGAGCCGTGCTGCACCGTGATCACCGGAATGCCCGCGCTGGAGAGTCGCGCGAGGTTGCGAAACAGCGTGCCGCCATGCACGAAGCCCTCGACGCGGTAGCGCATCAGATTCGCGCCCGCGCTCTCCACCAGGTGAATGAAGGGCAGCTTGTTCTGCAGCGCGATCTCCTGCACGCGCAGGATCTTGCCCAGGCCCATAGGCTGGATCGCGCCCGCCTCGATGCCCGAATCGCTCGCCAGCACCATGCAGCGCACGCCCGAGACATAACCAATGCCCGCCACCACGCCACCGCCCGGCACCGACAGGGCCGGGTCCTTGTGGTCCTGCTGGAAGCCTGCCAGGGAACACAGCGGCAGCCATGGGCTGCCCGGGTCGAGCAGCAGCGCCACGCGCTCGCGCGGCAGCAACTGGCCGCGCTTGTCGAACACCGGCCGGGATTTGGCCGAGGCGTGGGCGGCACGCTGCTCCAGCGCGCGCAGCGCGGCCAGCCGCTCCAGCATGGCGCCGCGGCGCTGCAGCGCGACCGTTGATTGCGCATTCCAGCGTGATTCGAAACCGCTCATGCCGCACCTCCGGCCGCGCCCGCGGCCTCGCCGGGTGCCTGACCTGTTGTGTCGGGCGCCTCCTGAAACACACGCGGCACCACGGCGCGGTGAAAGCCGCCGAATTCGCGGATCGCCGGGCGCTGACGCGCCTCGCCGTCCGGCAGCGCCATCGGCCAGCCCATCCGCATCTGCGGGCGCGCCCCGTCCACGCGCAGCGTGGCGCCGCTGATGAAGCTGGCCGCCGGACTCAACAGAAACACGATGGCAGCGGACACCTCTGCCTCGTTGCCAAAGCGCCCCAGTGGCACCGTCTTGCGCATCTCGCGCAGCATGGTTGCCGCCTCGGGCGGGTAATGGTCCATGCCGCTGGAGGCGATGTAACCTGGCGCCAGCGCGTTCACGCGCACGCCACTGCTGGCCCACTCGAGCGCCGCCGTCTCGGT
>SCRR01000359.1 GCA_004322085.1 Burkholderiaceae bacterium | reverse complement strand
CAAGGTGATCTTGTCACATAGCGAGACGATGTCGGTCAACAGACCATGCATCTCCTGGGCGGCGGCGCTGTCGTCAAGCGAGGCGATGATTTCGAAAGGCAATTTCACGCGCTCGAGGTAGGCCTTGAGCTGACCTCTCAGGTTGGTGTCCAACATTGCGAATCTCCTTTAATTACAGCCATGGCGCAGCCCGGCACTGTATCGCAGGGCCGACGATGGGTGGCAGCGTGCCGCCACCGGGTCCATCAACGACTCATATCTTGCCGACGAGGTCGAGCGAGGGCGTCAGTGTGGCGGCGCCTTCGGTCCACTTGGCCGGACACACTTCACCCGGGTGGGCCGCTACATATTGCGCAGCCTTGACCTTGCGCAGCAGCTCCGACGCATCGCGGCCAATGCCGTTGTCGTGCACTTCCATCAGCTTGATGAATCCTTCCGGATTGATGACGAAGGTACCGCGCAGGGCCATGCCTTCTTCCTCGATCAACACTTCGAAGTTACGTGCGAGTTGATGGGTCGGGTCGCCGATGAGCGCGTACTGGACCTTCTTGATGGCCTCGGAAGTGTCGTGCCAGGCCTTGTGCGCAAAGTGGCTGTCGGTGGAGACGCCATAGACCTCGACGCCCATATCCTTGAACTGGCTGTAGTGATCGGCGAGATCTTCGAGTTCCGTTGGGCACACAAAGGTAAAGTCGGCGGGGTAGAACATCAGCACGGCCCATTTGCCCTTGAGCGTTTCCTGGGTCACATCGATGAATTTGCCATTTTTGTAAGCGGTGGCGGCGAAGGGTTTGATCTGGGTGTTGACGATTGACATGAAGAATCTTTCTTTAAAAGGTGCTTAGGAACGCAATACAGGGTTAATACTAAGCTATTTGATAATCATTGTCAATTGATAATAGCTATAATTGACATAGAGTAATGGCTTCATCCAAGCCGTTTGATGAAGACAGCGATTGCGCTACTCTGCCCCATCGTTCAGGATGCACCTGCAGTCGCCTGTGCAGTTGATCCTGAACCAGTTACTGATCTCGCCAGTGCGCGATTCGTCCCAATGCGGTCAGACGACGTTCATTTTTCGACCACCCTAGGACCTCGTAGCATGCCCTCATGGTGGGGTAGTCGGTCTCTCGGTTGTCTGCGGTGAGAGTCCGGAGCCACGCCTCGTGACGCCGATCGACGAAATGCTTCCATCTGTAGGCCCATAGCCAAGCGTACCAATTTCAATATTCCACATCCCCGGTCCGGTTGGCGAACAGGGATGCTGCGGTCAGACTTTCGTCCTGCGCCCAGAAATACTTGCCGGAATCGCAGATGGTGCCGTCCGGGCTGAATCCATTCAGACCACGCAATCAATGCTCAGTCTGTTTGACGGTCTCGTCGTTATCAAACGTTCGCGATCGTTACCGCACGCGTGTTCAGGTAGGCCTCCATCGCCTCCGGGCCGCCCTCGGAGCCATAGCCCGAGTCCTTGAGACCGCCGAACGGCATCTCGGCCGAAGGCATGGCCGGCATGTTCAGCCACAGCATGCCAACCTCCACGCGTCGGGCGAGCAGATCGGCGTTCTTCAGCGAGCGTGTGAAAGCGTAGCCTGCCAGCCCATACGGCAGGCGGTTGGATTCGGCGATCGCCTCCTCCAGCGTATTGAAGCCGCGAACCGCCGCCATCGGGCCGAAGGGCTCGTCATTGAACACCCTGGCCTCCAGCGGCACGTCGGTCAGCACCGTGGGTTGCCAGAAATTACCCGCGTCGCCGATGCGCTCTCCGCCATGCGCCACCTTCGCGCCCCGCTGGATGGCGTCCTGCGTGAACTCCGCCATGGCGGTCAGGCGACGCGGATTGGCCAGCGGGCCCATCTGGATGCCCTCCGCCAAGCCGTCGCCGACCTTGAGCGACGCGGCGTGCTTGACTAGCGCCTGCGCAAACTCGGCCTTCACACTCTCGTGCACCAGGAAGCGCGTGGGCGCGATGCAGACCTGGCCTGCATTGCGGAACTTGGCGCCGCCTGCAGCCTTGACGGCCAGGGCCAGATCCGCGTCTTCGCAGACGATCACCGGCGCATGACCGCCCAGCTCCATGGTCACGCGCTTCATGTGCTTGCCGGCGAGCGCGGCCAGTTGCTTGCCTACAGGCGTTGAACCGGTGAAGGTGATCTTGCGCACGATGGGGTGCGGGATCAGGTAGTTCGAAATCTCGGCGGGCGTGCCGTACACCAGGCCGAGCACGCCGGCCGGCAGCCCCGCGTCGGCGAAGGCGCGAATCAGCGCGGCCGGCGCGGCCGGGGTCTCCTCCGGCGCCTTGACGATCATGGCGCAGCCGGTCGCCAGCGCCGCGGCCATCTTGCGCACCACCTGGTTGATCGGGAAGTTCCAGGGCGTAAAGGCCGCAACGACACCGACCGGGTCCTTCAGCACCATCTGGCGATG
>SCRR01000358.1 GCA_004322085.1 Burkholderiaceae bacterium | reverse complement strand
GCGCACCCAGCCGCCGCACGTACCGGGCCGGCGTGGCGTAAGCCGTTGATGCGGTTGAGCTTTGTTCCATGACGGGCGTTGAGGCTGGTTTTGACGGGGAAATTTTAACCTAAGATAATGACAGTAATCTTAGGTCTATGCGCCGTAGGGCGCTGTGGAAGGGTGGCAAAGTGCGATCCCTGGATGGGAGTGGGCCTCTGGTAGTGTCACGCTTGAACCAGGTAGGTGTCGTCCCTTGAATCGTGCCCCCACCGTCACCCGTCACCCTTAAGCTAGGGGTGCCAACGGGTCATCGACGGGCCGTCTCTCGCCCGCATTCATCGCGCCCGAGTCGCTGGCGTCACTGTTGGACTATGCGTTTTGGGTGCCTGGCTGGTCACCGATGAGCCGTCTGTTGCCCGAATTGAACGTCCTCGAGTCGCTGGTGTCACCGTTGGACTATGCCTGAGCGACCTAGGACCTCAATCCACTGGCACGTTCCCCCGCTCAATCATCTGTCGCATCCACGCTGCGCCGCCGAGCTGTTCCAGCTTCGCGCGCTGCGCTTGTGTCATGCGAATCTTGTAGACGACCCCGGGCTCGCCTGCGGGCGCAATGCGCTTGCGTCCGGCTCCGGCGCGAGTGCCGCCGCGCCCCGAATTCGAGCTCGTTGTCATTCAGATATTGTACCCACGGAATCAACCACACAAAACACTCGGGTATTAAAAAAGTTCTTGCACAGTTTGATTTTGTGGGTACAATAACAATTACTGGCAGTTTTATCAACCAGGTCGCGAGGCCGCCACACCGAAGAAAGCGAGATAGATCATGGAAATGAAGGCATGGAAAATCACCCCAATTGACGGCGGCTACACAGTGGACTGTGTGAATGGCAGCACGGGCAAGGTTTGTGCGCAGGTCGGCGTGGTACTTGTCAAAGGTGGTAGTCGTTGCGGGGTGTATGCCCACGACGAGGCCGTTGCCCTCTGTGCAGCGAAGAATCAGCAAGTGCGCGACCTTATGATTGCCCGTCAAATCGAATACGCAGAGCAGTTGGCCATTCTTGAGCGCCTCAAAGTCGAACCTGCCACAGCGACGGATGACAACGATACGTATCAGTACAACTGAGGCGCGAAGTGACCCAACCCAAATGCTCGCGCGATGATCCATTCGTGCCGCTGTATCGCATCGGCGGCGAGCCGTGGCGCGATCAAAGCGGCGTTTTAAAGCGCATCTATTTCAACGCCTCACCCGGGTTGCGCGGGCAAGTTGAGTGGCAACGGGGCAACCCTGGCCGATCTTTTCCGCCGGGGTATTTTGAAGTGGCGACAAAGACGTGGGTGTCGCAGCATTCTGGGTGGACACACCAGGATTACCGAGACTTCATGATCGCTGCCGTAAAGCGCAAGACTGTGGCCGCCGAGTTGCCACAGAAAGAAGTTTTCACACGGGATGGTGTACCCATGCAGCGCGGGATGGTCGTTATGTTTGTCGGCGGCCAGATCCCGGGTCGTCCAGGCTGGGGCACATCCAAGCTCGAAAACAGGCTGGTGATTGCTGCAAGCCGCATTGGGAGCTGGTACTACGGCGATACAGGCCGGATCACAAGCTACGGCTCGATGTGCGTACCGGTGCGAGAGCATGCAGATCACAAACACCCCAGAAGCTGGGTTGTTCTTCCCATGCGCGAAGGCGAGGCCTTCCAGATCGAGGGCCGGAATTTCATGGCCGAATGGAGCTTTCTCGTTGTCGATGCCACGGCGTCTTTGATTTCGGTCGTGCGCGAGGCGATGAAGCGCCTCGGGATCGGGTCGTACGGCTACACGCTGGCGCAGAGCTGATCCTGATCGTCACAATACACACCGGGCGGCGGGGTAGATCACATCATCAACCTGAAAACCGGAAGGAAAAATCATGAGCAACGATCAAAACACCAACACCCCGGCCGGCGCGGCAGTGGCAGTCCACACGTTCGGGCGCCTGGTCGCGGCCATCAAGGTCGCCGGCGTGGATGGGCTGGACATCGATGAGTGGCGGAGGAGCGAGCTCACAAGCGAGGAGGTGCCCCCCGGTGCCGCCGCTGGCTGGCGCGAGGGCGTGGTTCGCGCGCTCGAGAAGCGCGGCGAAACGGATCTTCCATGACGCTCGCGTGAACTCTGTCGAATTCGGCGGGGGCATGGGGGCGCAGGCCCCATGATCAACTCGTCTCGCGCAGCGTGCCCGGCTTACCGTCAATTGCGCCACCAGCGCGCCTAGCTAAGTTTTGCCCCCGGCTTGCAAATAACAACCGGCCTCTCGCGGCCAGCCAATCTGGCGCCGGCCAGCGCCGCGACGCGCGGCGGCTGCATCCCAAACCCACTCAACATCGTGCCCTGGCAAACCGGCTGTTGCGCGCCAGCGCTTGGTTACTCAATCCAAGTACCGCCCCAACGCCAGCGAAGCTGGAGCCTATAAACTCTTCGGTAGTGGCTTCCACCGACCGCGCCAGAGGTTACATTTTCAATATCACAATTAAAATCAATGACTTGCGATCGTGGTGTGGAATTGGAGATTGCCGTGTATTCGGCCGTCTACGTTTGAGCATCTGAACGTCGCCGTGTAAACGATCAGTTGATTTTGAGAAAAATCAGAAGTTAGCGAGAAATTTCAGCAGGTATAGCGGAACCCAGTGAACACGGCTTGAGGCCGTCACATGCCGAGATGCGAACGGCTCCAAGAGACTGACAGGTGACTTTCACTCTCTGGAATTGCATGCCCGATTCCAGTCATTCAGCGGGCAGGCTGTCGGTCGGCAAAGAGGTAAAAATTTCAATGACTGCAGCACCAGCCATCGACCAATTGCAGGCAAGCTAGAGTGAACTCGCTTGGTCCTCCTCATGGAGTATTAAGATTTGGGTGCTTCATCCCTTCCACTACGCTTGCCGACCGTACTCTGAGCCCGGCATTGCGACCTCGCCCACTGGACACAGCGAGTTATCAAATAGGAGACACAATCATGGGCATCTTCTCAAACATTTTTGGTCGCCGGGAAATAGCTAGGCAACCTAATGTCGAAAGCGCTCGGCAAGGTTCGCATGACTTTACTAGCCAAGTGCAAGAAGCGATAAGAGTACGATCAAGCATAGACATTTCGAGACTGCCGGAACCTTTGAGAACTAGTGTTTATGACTACATAAAATCTCAAGAAAGCGAGAGTTCCTCAATAGACGCGTTAGCTGATATGGGACTGCTCAGGCAAGGTTCAGTCGATGCCTTGGCTGACTTACTAATCCTGAGACTGGCAACAGAGAATCTAGGTAACCAGCGCTAATGTCGGTCTGCCATGCCCCAATAACCAGTGCACAACGTGACGCGGTGAATGCGGCACAACGGCAGCAAAGAATGCAGCGTATTAGCGACGAACTTCGGAGGAGCGCACGGACTGATTTTGTACGAGTATCAATATACGATCTACTGGGACATCCGGAAGGCATCACGGCTTTGTTAACAAATAAAATACCGAAAGAGATAAAGGATGAGCTCGCATGTGACGGAATTCAGCTAATCGAAGTAAATCACGACTGGTATCTAGGCCCGCTTGACGAATAAAAAAAATTGCATGGAGACCCGGAGTTGCCCACCGCGGCTTCCGGTCCGCCTTACGCCCCAATCATGGAGGGTATGAAATGGGTTTTTTAAAATTTTTAGTTGGGGGCGTCACTCGTGATGTCAAAATCGCAAAATTGAAAAAAGATTTTTACCGGGCTTACCCCGGTGAAGAGATGAAAGCAACATTTGAAGGCTATTGCGGACTCGGAATTGCGGTAGCGCAATCTATAAATGACGGCACACAGGACCGGCTACGGTATATCGGTCTGGTTGAGCAGGGGCTTTTTCTCGAAAAAGAGCACCACCGTTCTTTCGCCAACCAAGCGTATGAGATTGGTGTTGATACAACATTGAACAAATAGCCGATGCTAAGCGGACAGCACTATGAGAACACTACGCGAAATTGCCATAGAAATCAGAACCGATTGGCGAGTAATCAATAACGCTGCTGCTAGAGAAGCTCTTGAAAGTATGGATTGCATGGGTCAAATTACCGAGCGCTTCGTTGTTGATCCGAATGGGTACTCCGTTGTAGGCATCTTTCTAATGCACTCTACCGGTTGGCACGGTGAAACGGCTCGTCGCATCAAGAAGGAGTTGCGCACCATGTGCGGCCACCCGAGGCCTTAAAGATCGAGCGGCCGGACCTAACCACCGGTTGCAGGAGACGCTGCGTTATAAAGCCGCGCAACTCCCTGAACTCAAACGTTGGGCGATCAATATACTATCGGTGGGAGTTTGTGAGCGAGATCCGCTTCGATGGAAAGCAGGTTGTCATGTGCAACAAGTTGCTGACGTAGTCGGTAATAGTCCGACGAACCCCGTCGTTGACGACCTGACCTTGGTGCGTCAGATGTCCATGACGTGACGCAGCATGGCAAACGGGACACGCCAGCCGGTGCCGCCTTCACAATCGACAGATGCCGTGCGCTGATTGATGCGGGTGATGGTTCCCACTTGGGGCTGCAGATATTTGTCGGTGAACGAGACCTTATCGCCGCGGCGGAAGTCATCTGGTCCGGGCTTGTGCACCGGCGTTTGATGGACCGCGGGTGTTGGGCCATCGACCCGCTCGCTGGCGTCGCCCGGGTCGATGGCGGCGTAGATGAGCTTCCACTGCGAGCGGGTGCCGTCCTCGTGCACCGTCACCTGGTCTCCCTTCATGGCCACGACCTTGCCCGAGCGCATTTGGCCCGTGCGCCCGTCCATGAATCGCACCGATTTGCCAAGGTTGAGCCGATTGAGTACCGCGACGATGCGCCGGGGATCGGCCAGCAACCGGTCAACGAGGGTGGAGAGTTCGAACAGTTCGAGGCTGCTGGCGTTTGACAGTGCCTCTATCAGCTTGGCGTCATTCATGACGACCATTGTGCCAATGGCACAGCATCGTCAGGCCGCCCGGCGCACTGGCTCCGGGGACTGTTGCAGTTGCTCTGCCACCACCCACGGCAGCAATTCATCGATGCGGTTGCTCGGGTGCTCGGCGATGCGCTCGAGCACATGGCGCAGATAGGCCCGTGGATTCAAGCCGTTGAGCTTGGCCGTGCTCAGCAGACTGTAGATCACGGCGGCACGTTCACCCCCGCTGTCCGAGCCCAGGTGCAGATAGTTCTTGCGCCCGATGGCCACGCCGCGCAAGGCCCGCTCGGCGATGTTGTTGTGCGCCTCCATGCGCCCGTCGTCCACGAATCGGGTCAATGCCCGCCAGTTGCTCATCGAGTAGCCAATGGCTGTCGCCATGGGCGACTTGGCCGAGACCTGTACCAATGTGGCGCTCATCCAGCGCTGCAATTCTTCCAGTATCGGGCGCGTTCGACGCCTTCGTTGGCGACTTCGCTCTTCGGGTGTCTGGCCCTGGATATCGGCCTCGATGGCGAAGATGGCCGCAATGCGCTGCAAGGCCTCGTGTGCCAGGGTGCCGGCCAGCTTGTGCTGCTGCTCGTGGATGTCGTAGAACTTCCTCCTGGCGTGACTCCAGCATGCGGCCTCCACGATGCGCCCATCCTCGAACAGCCGGTTGTACCCACTGAACGCGTCGGCCTGCAGAATGCCCTCGAAGTCCCGAAGGTGGCGCCTGGGGTGCTCGCCCTTGCGATCGGCGGAGTATTGAAACCACACGGCCGCTGGCGCCGTGTCGCCACCGGCGCGGTCATCGCGCACATAAACCCACAGACGCCCAGTCTTGGCCTTGTTCCTGGCGCCGCCCAGCACCCGGATCGGCGTGTCGTCACCATGGATCTTGGAGCCGCTTCGCACGTAGCGGCCCATGGCCTGGGCCAGCGGGGTGAGCAGCCACGCTGCTGCAGCGACGATGTCCGTCAGGGTGGAGACGGCCAGCTCGACGCCATCACGCGCAAAGATCTGGCTTTGCCGGTACAGCGGCGTGTGGTCGGCATATTTGCTCACCAGCACATGGGTCATCAGCCCGGCACCGGCCAGGGCGCGTTCAACCGGCCGCTTGGGCGCGGGTGCCTGAGCGATGCTGTGGCAATTGCCACAGGCCAGCTTGGGGCGTACATGGCGAATGACCAGGAAGTTGCCGGGCTCGTACTCCAGAACTTCCGAGACATCCTGGCCGATCACGCGCAGTCCCTTGCCGCAGGCCACACAGTTGCACCCACCCTCAGGGTTGTGCACGACGGTTTGGCGCGGCAAATGGGCGGGCAATTCACGCCGACCTGGACGAGTCTTGCCCGTGTCCTTCTTGCGCCCGGCTATTGGGGTGACGTGGGAGGCGCCGGCATCATTGGCTGCAGGCACTGGCGCCAGAGCGCAATCCATCAACTCCATTTGGCCGGCATGGTCCAGTTTCTCGCTGGAGCGACCGTACTGCATGCGCCGCAAATAGCTCAACTCGATCTTGAGCTTGTCGATGGTCAGGTGCGCAATCTTCAGTTCGCCGCTCAGCGTATCGATCCTGGCTTGTTGCTCGTCCGCGCTCATGGAGCATGACTGTGCCACGGCGTACCATCGTTCGCCATAGGAATGTCCCTGTCAACCGTTGACGAACACGGTTCGGTGTTGGCCTACGCAGCACGCTGTGGTTGCCAGGTACGCGTGGGCATTCTCCAGTCGATGCCCTCCAGCAGCATGGACAGCTGGGCCGGCGTCAGTGACACGGCGCCGCTGGTGGCCTGCGGCCAGACGAAGCGGCCCTTCTCCAGGCGCTTGGCGAACAGGCACAAACCCTGGCCGTCCCACCACAGCAGTTTGATGATGTCGCCCCGCCGGCCTCGAAACACAAACACATGGCCCGAGAACGGGTCCTGGGTGAGCGCGCTTTGCGCCAGCGTGGCCAGGCCGTCGAAGCCTTTGCGCATGTCGGTCTGGCCCGCTGCCAGCCACACTCGCGTGCCCGCGGGCAGCCCGATCATCGACGCGCCACCAGGATCTGGACGATGCTGCGCAGCTCCGCCGGGTCGAATCCGGCAGGCAGGCGCACGGTGGCGTCATTCAAGATCAGTTCGATCGGTGAGCGCGGACCGGCCAGCGGCATCGTCATGCGCGGCTTCGGGTTCACGGGCACGGGCACGGCCGCCGACTCCACCTTGACTGGGAGCATCGTCGCCATGGCCGTCGATGTCATGCCCCCATGCCTGGGCAGCCATTTGCGGATGACGTTGGCATTGATGCCGTGGCTCAGCGCGATCGCAGAGACCGAGGCCCCCGGCTCCAGGCATCGGGCGACCACATCGCGCTTGAACTGCAGCGCGTAGGTGCGCCGCGTCCTTGTAGGCTCTTGTGCCGCTACAGGCACTCCAATTTTGGCGTCCGCTTGTTTCATGGTGGACGCCATCTTCACGTCGCTCACTCAACTCCGCAAGACGGTGTTCGTCGGACTATTACCGTAGTCGCAGCCGCAGCACAGAATGAAAGGGCATTAGAGAAGTGCCCAGCGGACCGAATTCGCTCCCCACCTCATGCTCGAACCAGGGATACGGGGTGACGGTAACGCAAATGATTGCCGAGGGCACTATTCACGCGCTACGACCGGCCGCCTGCGGGATAGCAATTGAGTTTCCAGAAAGCTGCCGCTCGCCAAGGGCAGCAGCCGCTGCACACCCGTCGGTCGCCTTTGAAATCCAGTCTCGCTAATTTTCTCATCTTCAACTGATCGTTAACACGCCGCCTGGAACTCGACGCCCGACGTCTGAGCCTGAGTTGCTGGCCAAGGTCCATAGTTCAAGCGTGACACATCCACCATTCCCCTGGTCGATCACTCCCAGCGCCAGCGCAATTCGAGGTGCGCCGACACGGGAACCGTCGCCCAACCCGCACAGCAAGCGGACGTCGCGGCGAATTCCGCGTCCTCCCAGACGGCGGCTGCCTGCATTTCGGCCTCGGTGGGTTGAGCTTCTTCGGGGAACCCTCGAACGTCCCAGCCATCACGATTGAAGAGCGCGCGCGCCGCTTTGGCGGGTGTCACTCCCGTGTCGTCAAAAACGGCCTGTGCTGCCGCGACGCCGCGCGCCAGGTCGTCAGGGGTCGCGCCCTCGATGTGCAATGCGAGCTGGAACGCACCGTGCTCCCGATTCGTCGCATTGCGTTCCTCAGACTGACGTACGTACGCGTCGGCCGCTGCCTCTGCTGCAACTGAGCGCCATTCGGGCAAGAGCGCTAGGCGGCGCGCAATCTCCTCGCTGTCCGTCGCCGCCAGGTGCGGCCAGCGCTTTAGCACCTGCGCCGAGACCAGCGTGGTCCAGCGATCATCATCCGTCTCGGCCGACCAGAGCCGGTAGCGTTCTGCAAACGGCTCCATGACTCGCTGGTGCCATCGCACCCAAAACGCGCTTTCACCGGACGGGCCGCCGCGCTCTGTCAACTCGGCATCAGTGATCTCCGGCGCGAATGCATCGCGGAGCAAGCGCCCGAACGGACTGGCTGGATCGGTGTGATCGCCGGCCGGAGTGCTGGCATCGCTGAAGTCCGGGTCGGACCGGTTCCGATCCGTCATCGCCAGGTCGAGCACTTCCAGTGCAGTTGCGTGTGGGTGGGACACGCGCACCGCGAGCGCAGTTTGCAAGATGGCTTTTGATTCGTTGTCCATTTACCCCTTCCCGGCTGTTCAGGCATCACACCTCGAGCAAGCTGGAGCGTACAGAACGCTTTATGTGCTGCGGGACACGCTTCTTGATCTGGCGAACTTGGGCAGCAGTCAGCGGCCCGCCATCCGCCTCGTACTGCGGCACACCTTTGGCGCCGTCGAAGGCACGATGGCGGAAGGCTATCTGGTCGGTGCGGGTGCTCATAATTTTCGACACTATAACGCCCCATGGGGCGCGGCTGAAATCGGCACCGCAACTGCCACTGCAGGCGGTGCAATCGGCGCCAGGGAAGAGATCCATCCCTGCAATTATTGGCTGCGCGCGGCGTCGAGCGAGGTCATCGACCTTGCGGTGGCCACCGCTGCGAACCGCGCAGCAGGCGGATGACCTCGATGCGCTAAGATCCTTTGAGCCTGTAGACCGCAATGAAGGGCGTTCGACTGATCACCGGCTCGCGCGTCCCCTTCACGTGCCCTGGCCGGCCCATCTTGGGATGCTGCATCGGCATATCGATCTGGCGCTCGATCTCTTCGTCCTGATCGGCCGCCGCAAGCGGGTTGTCCTGAGCGATATAGTCGAGTTGGTCGAAGCGATCGCGATTGGCCTCGGGGAGCCAATCGATGATCACGCGGATCGCCCGCGCCAAGTCGCGCGGCGCTGTGCGCTAACGGCCTTCACGGCCTCATTCGAGACCCACTGTGTGGCCGGGTCGTTGGCTTGCTCGATCCCCTCGGCCACCTGCTCGCGGAACCACTGGTCGTGCGCGGAGGCCGCATGCGCGCGCTTGAGCGCTTGTGAGGAACCCGGCCGACTGAATGTAGTCACGGTCCGCGGATCGAGCGGTGGGACCGGCGCGCGGCGTCTCAAGACGCGCTCTCCTCGCCGTCGCGCCGGGCGGCTTCGACGACGGCCTGCACATCGGTGGCCAACAGATCGACCGGGCGCGCGCTGTCCGGCAGCCCGCCGTTGTTCGACGTGAACCACAGCGCAAGCTTCCAGGGCGCCTTGCGCCCGCCGAAGGCCTCCAGCACCTCCTGAACCGCCTTGATCGGCTTGCCGTTCTCGAACTGGAAGGCGGGATAGACGTCGCGCTCGCGCGCCGCCTTGTCCGGGTGGGGAACGGCGAACGCCTGGCGACGCTTGCGCCAGTTGTCGGCCAGCGCCGCGCGGTTGCGCGCCTGGGAGCCATTGGCATCGGCCAGCTGCTCCGCAGTGATGTAGCTGAACTCGTTGAGGATGCGTGCATAGCGGCTGGCGAGCCGCTGCGCCATCTCCTGTTCGACTGCGCTGGCCAGGAGAGCGGTGGTGGCCATTGCTTCACTGTTCATTGAACAGTCCTCCTTCGGGCGCCTTCGCCGCCTTTCGCCTGGGAGCCGCCGGAGCCGGCACCGAGTGCAATTCATTCTCGGGCAGCAGTTTCGAGAATCGCTCAACCTCCTCGGGAGCCGTTGCCAGCCAGTCGTCGTACTCGTCCTCATACAGGAGCACCGGTGTGCGCTTTTCCACGGGTTTTCCGTCCTTGTCGAACCAGCGGTGGAAGCGTCCGAGAACCGGGTGCTCGTCGCAATTGCGGGTCAACATGGTGAAGCTCAACAAGTCGGTGCCGTCCGGCCGTACCCACCGATCCCACAGGCCTGCGATGCCCACCATCTGGCCATCTGAGCGCGCGATCGACCAGCGCACCGACGTTGATTTGGCTGTTTCGTAGAAAGGCTCGTAGAACGACCAAGCCGGCACGATGCACCACTGGCTACGGGCCCACGCTCGACGGTATGAATACAACTTCGGCGCAGTCTCGATGCGGGCGTTCATGGTGTCCCATGTGATGTGCTCGGTTTTCGCACCGAACGGCACCAGGCCGAAGCGGGCACCGCGCGCTTCGCGATCACCGTGCGAGCCGCCCTCTGGGCGTCGGATCATCACGGCATCGCCGTGTGGCCAGACTTCAGCGTCCCAAAAAAGATCACTTGGAGGCTCGACGCCCCATGCGGCTCGCAAATCGCCTGGGCTTGCAGTTCGGTAGTTGTTGCACATGCACGCCTCGATTCCTCAAACTTCAGCGCCCCCAGAAGGGGTAATCGCAAAGATCCAAATCCTGGTTCTCAATCCAGGTAGAGGCTTCGTCGAAGCTGGGCCAAATCCGCCACGACGGGTCGTCGCGAGAGGTAAGCGGATACCAGGCGTCGATGCCGATCGTGCGCCGAACCGTGTATCCAGCGGCAACGGGCTCGACGTGGTAAGTGCCGACGGCCAGGGCCGAGCCAGCAGAAAAACGAGTGGGTCGGATCGGCAAAGCGAGCGCGATGGGCATATCTGCTTTCCTTGAGATTTAGCGACGTTTGTAGGCAGCGACCCAGCCAATGATTTCATCGAGTTGCTCGTCATCGAGTTCGGCGCAGTTGGCATAGATGGCAGCCGCCACGCGACCTTGCAGCTGCTCTGTTGTCGAACCAACGCCAATGTGTCCGTCCCGGCCTGGCTGGCCAGAATCTGTCAGTACGCGGCGGCCGTAGCGGTCAACAAGATTTTGAGGAAGGATGACCTGGTACATGGCTGAATTCCTATGTTGCTTCCAGGCGTGACTTACGCGGTGAACCCGCTCAGCACCTTCACCGCTTCTGATGCAGCAGCCTTGCGGTGTTCCAAATACAGCTCGTAGTCCTTCCACCCAGCGGCATAGTTCATGCCGCGCATGCCACTCCATTTATGCGGCGCATTATTAACGGCCGATCGAACAATGTTGGCCAGCACCTGCCGAGTCTTGGCAGATTGGGTAACGTGAACGTTATCAAATGGGAGTGAGAAATCCTCCGGCTTGACGTCCAAATGTTGACCGATTGAATGCATCCACTGTCCGAAGGCCTCAGCACCAGTGCGCGTCACCAGTTCGGTTATTACCTCGGCTTCAAACTCCATGGCCCGCAGATCGCCACCCCAGCGCTTTTCGGCAAGAGCTTCCAGCACTGCGCTCTCCTCCCTGGCGCGCTCTGCTGCGCAAAACGCACCATACTCTTTCGCCCAGCCAGCAAGCTCGGCAAGATCTGCAGCCAGCTTGCGCATAGTGCTTGTCGCCGCGTCCAGCGCGAGTTTGTGCTCGGGCCGCAGATGACTAAATTGCCCGGCCGCTTTTGCGAGGCTGGTCGCCGTGCGCCTGGCGGTGGACAGTTCGTTTTTGATGTTCTTGTCGCCGTTGTACCGGGCATCCCACTCGTATCGCTCGATCAGGTCGGGATCGACTTTGCGGCGGCTCTTGAAACCATCCATCGGTTTGTTCATTCTCAAGTCTCCTTGGACTCGTCGAAATCGACGAAGCGGCGAACAGTCTTTGCCAGAGCTGCGGCTCGGGCCCGGCCCACGTGGTCAAGCGCCAGTGTTCCACCTTCAGCAACGATGCGCAGTCCTGCTGCAGCGTCGCGGATATCGCGGTCTCCTGCCCCTCGCAGAATCAAAGTATCCAAAGCAAGCGCCCCGGGTACCGCAAGTCGGTGGTCCGGTGTTTCGCCTTTGGCTTGTGCCTCAAGGCACAGTGCGGCGTCTTCAAGACTCATCTGGCCTTCCTATGCTTTCGGCCTGATGCAACTATTGATCAGCTTCAAGCAATCTTCACACGCGATAACGATAGGCGTTGTTGACATGCCGTCGGGTAAAAGGGGCGTTTTCGCTGTACCAATAGTGCCTCCATCAATGTCTCCATCCAGGCCATAAGTGACGTAAACATCATGACCTTTGGCGCATTTGCCAACTGAGTTCGTGGGTTTCTGCATAAGGTGATTTTTTCGATGTTTCTGTCAATTAATCAGGCCTTCAAGTCTCGAATGGCAACATGCTTACCTTGCGGAGGTTTAAGCATGCCCTTCAAGTCCAGCACGGACTTGCTCTTGACGCGCACAAACAGCCGGCCGTCATTGAGCGCATGCCAAACGAGCCGCGTCCCAGGAGTGATGTCGGTGGCTCGCCGGATATCAGCCGGAATCGTTGTCCGTCCTGTCGTCGTGATAGTTGATTCAGCCATTTGCAACATCCTTGCATTTTCCAGGTTGCGCGCTTTGCTAAACCGCCACCACGCCGAATGTGTCGCAGAGATTATCGAGCACCTTGCTGGCAAGCTTGCGGCTGGAGGTCTTGGTGAGTCCACTGCGCTCAAACAGAGCAAACGCAAACTCGCTGTTGTCCTGTCGTGAGACATAGCGGATCCCGTCCCACTTCAGGTCCGCGTCGTGGATCGCTTTGGCCCAAGCCATCGGCACGGTGTAGTCGCTGCCGGCGCTGATGTCATTGTTGAGGCCCAGCCTTTTCAGTGCCGTGCCAGTGAGATCGGCCAACACCAGATCCGGCCTGGCTGGGCGATGCAACTTCACGATGTGCCGCGAGATCAGGTCCGCCATAGGAATCTCGTACTGGCCGTTACGGAACCACGCGCACTCGTGGATGACGGACTCGGAAAAGGCAACAGCAACGTCGACGGCGGCGTAGCAGGTCCCGAAACCTCCAGGCGGGCCATCGAACCGATAACGGCCGCGCGACCAGAAGGGTTCTGACTTCGGGTACTTGGACAGCCGAAGCAGCGAATTTGCCGAAACCGGCACCTCTTCGAGCAGATGCTCGAAAGAGCCGGCGTCAGGCAGTCTCAGCGACATCGCTTCGCGCGTGAGCCTCTGCTGCCCATGCTTGGGCGAGCTGCGCAGCGCGCTCGAGTTGACCGGCGGTCAGCACTTGGGGCACCGTCTTGCCACCGAGAGCACCATGCGGGCGTTTCCAGAAGATGAGCTTCTCTGTGGGTGAGAGGCTGCCCAGTGCTTTGGATACGACGCTAATGGCGTCACGGTCGAGGGTAAGAAACTCGCTGGGGTAAAAGCGCTCACGCTTGACCACAACGGCAAATATTTCGCCACGCTTCGTTGCCGGGCCCAGCGCCTGAGGCGTCAGGCCCCATTGGTCGGCCAACTCCTTGGCAGGTACGACCTCGCCTGAGTTCACCCATTCCACTTTGGCCGCTTCTCCGCGAGCAACTGCGGCTGCAAGCCCTGTGGCGCGAACCGGCGGCTCCTTGCCCGTCTTGTGCTGGGCAACCGCCGGGAGCTTGCTCGCAGCCTTGGCCGGCTTGCCATACCGAACGATAGGATTCAGCAGAGGCGACCTGGCCTTCTTGATCGGGAAGGAAATGCCCTGACGCTGCATCTCGGAAACAAGCAGGCCAAACGCGCCTCTGAGCTCGGAGACACTGCTCTCGAGTTTCTCGATGCGCCTACGGGCTTGAGCGGGCAGGTTGGAGGTAGTCATGTGTGCAGTTTAGCACCTTACGGAAAACGACGCAAATGACGAAACCGACGAATTTGTAAATTGTCGTGCGCCTATGTGTGGCGTTTGGCTTGCTTTCCGATACTGGGATAATATACAGTAGTCTTATTGGAACCCGATGCCCATGTCCGCTGTCCTGCAAACCCGTCCCGACCCGCTGGAACTGCTCAACGAAGCGCAGCGCCAGGCGGCGGAGCACGGTCTGGGCGAGCAGGCGAGCGACACCCGACCCCTGCTGGTGATTGCCGGAGCGGGCTCGGGCAAGACCAACACCTTGGCGCATCGGGTCGCGAATCTGATCCTGCATGGTGCCGATCCCCAGCGCCTGCTGCTGCTGACGTTTTCGCGGCGTTCGGCGGCGGAGATGGAGCGGCGTGCGGCCAGCGTGATGAACCGCGTGCTGGGCTTGAAGGCGCAGCAAGCGCCGTCGCTGCCCTGGTCCAGCACCTTCCACGCCATCGGGGCACGACTGCTGCGCGACTATGCGGGGCGCATCGGGCTGGACGAGTCCTTCACGATTCATGACCGGGGCGACTCCGAGGACCTGCTCGGGCTAGTGCGCCATGAACTGGGCTTCTCCTCGACCCACAGTCGTTTCCCGAAGAAAGGCACCTGCCTGTCGATCTACTCCAGGGTGGTGAACAGCCAGCAGCCCCTGCTGGCGGTGCTGCAGCAGGTGTTCCCCTGGTGCACCCCGTGGGAGGCGGACCTCAAGCGGCTCTTCGGTGGCTATGTCGAAGCCAAGCAGGCGCAGAACGTGCTCGACTACGACGACCTGCTGCTGTTCTGGTCCGAGATGATGGCCGAGCCGGAACTGGCCCTGGAGGTCGGTGCACGCTTCGACCATGTGCTGGTGGATGAATATCAGGACACGAACCGGCTGCAGGCCGCGATCCTGCTGGGCCTCAAGCCCGATGGCCGCGGCGTCACGGTGGTCGGCGACGATGCCCAGAGCATCTACAGCTTTCGGGGGGCGACGGTGCGCAACATCCTGGACTTCCCGGATCAGTTCACGCAGAAGGCCCGATTGGTGACGCTGGAGCGCAACTACCGCTCGACCCAGCCCATCCTCGACGTGTCGAATGCCGTGATCGCGCAGGCCAGCGAGCGCCATGCCAAGACCCTGTGGACCGACAAGGCATCGACCACCCGGCCGCAACTGGTGATGGTGCCCGACGAGGCCGAGCAGGCGCGCTGGGTCGCGAGCCGCATCCTGGAGCACCGTGAAGCGGGCATCAGCCTCAAATCGCAAGCCGTGCTGTTTCGCACCTCCTCGCACAGCGCGGCGCTGGAGCTGGAACTGATCCGCCGCAACATCCCGTTCGTGAAGTTCGGCGGCCTCAAGTTTCTGGAGGCCGCGCATGTGAAGGACCTGCTGGCCATCCTGCGTTTTGCGCAGAACCCGCGCGGTCGCATGGCGGGCTTTCGGGTGGTGCAGCTGATCGCCGGTGTGGGGCCGGCCACCGCGACACGCCTGCTCGAAGTCATGGCCGTGGCGCCCGAGCCGCTGGCTGCGCTCGAAGCGTTCCAGCCCCCTGCGAGTGCGGCGGGCGAGTGGCAGGCGTTCGTGCAACTGTATCGCGCCCTGCGCCATCCGCAACTGGACTGGCCGGCCGACATGGACCTGGCCCGGCGCTGGTATCTGCCGCAGCTGGAACGCATCCATGACGATGCCCCGACGCGCAAGGGTGACCTCGAACAGCTGGAGCGCATGGCGGCCGGCTACGCCTCGCGCGAGCGCTTCCTGACCGAACTCACGCTCGACCCGCCCGAGGCCACCAGCGACCTATCGGGGCCACCGCATCTGGACGAGGACTACCTGATCCTGTCCACCATCCACTCAGCCAAGGGGCAGGAGTGGACCTCGGTCCATGTGCTCAACGTGGTGGATGGCTGCATGCCCTCGGACCTCGCCACCGGCAGTGCGGCCGAGATCGAGGAGGAGCGCCGGCTGCTGTATGTCGCCATGACCCGCGCCAGGGAGCATCTGCAGCTGCTGGTGCCGCACAAGTTCTACGTGACCCAGCAATCCGCGATGGGCGATCGCCATATCTACGCTTCGCGCACCCGCTTCATTCCGGACGCCGTCGCCGCGCAGTTTGAAACCTGCGTCTGGCCGCTGGCAACTGCCGAGGGACCGCGTCTGGCGAACGCCGGCCCGGCCAGTGTCCAGGTGCGCGATCGCGCGCGCGCCGCCTGGCGTTAAGCCTTCAGCAGGAATGAAGTGCCATGGCTGCGCCGTCCGCATCCTTTCTGTCAGGTGTCTGGCGTGCCAGCGACCTCGCCACGGCGGACCTGTGCACGTTGGCCAGCGGCCACGGGGCGCTGGATGAGCAGCTGCCCGGCGGCGGCTGGCCGCATGGCCAGTTGAGCGAGATCCTGCAGGCCCAGGCTGGGCTGCACGAATGGCGCTTACTGCTGCCGGCCCTGCGCCAAGCCATCAAGACCGGCACCGTGGTGCTGATCGGTTCGCCGCACCTGCCCAACCTACCTGCCCTGTCTTGCCAAGGCATCCCTGCCGCCCGAATCCTGCGGGTGGAAGCGCGCACCCCGGCCGAGCGCCTGTGGTCGGCCGAGCAGGTGCTGCGCTGCCGCGACCTGACGGCGTTGCTGGTCTGGCTGCCCCAAGCCCGGCCCGAGCAGCTGCGCCGGCTGCAACTGGCCAGCCAGTCGAGCAACGCTGCACAGAGCCAGCCACTCGCTTTTGTGTTTCGCCCGATCGCGGCCCAAATGGAGTCCTCGCCGGCGCCCTTGCGGCTCAGCCTCGCAGGGGGTGCGCGCCATGGACTGGAGGTGCGGATTCTCAAGCGACGCGGGCCTGCCCTGGACACCCCGCTGCAACTGCAGGCTGCCTTGCCGTCGGTCGTGGCCCTGCGTGCCAGCCAGCATGCCGCCGTGGTTGCGCCGCCGTCGGCCGGGCCCATTGAAGTCGTCAATCATGCTGTGGATCGCACTCGCCCCTTCGAGCGACACCGCTCCGACGTCCGACAGCCCGCCCACGCTTGAAGCCGCTGTCGGCACCCCTGAACTGCAGGCCCTCAGCTGGTGGGCTTTGCAATTCAGTCCCCGGGTCTGCGTGCTGGAGCAAGTGGTGCTGCTGGAGGTGCAGGCCAGCGCGCGTCTGTTCGGTGGCCAGCGGGCGCTGCTCAGCAGGATCCGCGACGAATGCCCACAGCTGCCGGTCGCAGCCTTGAGCGTTGCGCCCACGGCCTTGGCCGCGCTCGCTTTGGTGCGATGCATGCATGATCAGGCGCCGGGCCTGCAGACCGCTTCCTGCAGCGCCCGCACGCTGGCTACCACGCTCGATGCGCTACCGCTCACGGCGCTGTCAGCGGTTGCCGCCCACATGCCGACGCTGGAGCGCCTGGGGTGCCGCACGCTGGCGCAGGTTCGGCGCCTGCCGCGCGGCGGGATGTCGCGCCGCTTCGGCGCTGCTTTGCTGGAGGCGCTCGACCAGGCCTATGGTTTGAGGACCGAAACCTATCCCTGGATCGTGCTGCCCGAGCAGTTCAGTGCGCGGCTGGAATTCAACAGTCGGATCGAGGTCGCGCAAGCGCTGATGTTCGGCGCCAACCGGCTGCTGCTGCAGCTCAAGGCCTGGCTGGTCGCTCGCCAATGTGGCGCCACGGGCCTGGTGCTGCACTGGGAGCATGACCTGGTGCGCCGCGGCGATGCGCACCAGGGATCGATCGAGGTGCGCACCGCCGAGGCGACACGTGACGTGCAACATCTGGCCAAGCTGTTGGCGGAGCACCTGGGGCGCACGACCCTGACCGCCCCTGTGATCGAGATCCGGCTGGAGGCATTAGGTGTCGAGGCCTTGTCCACGGTCTCGACCAGCTTGCTGCCTGAGGACAGAGTCAGTGGCGAGTCACTGCAGCAATTGATTGAACGCCTGTCGGCACGGCTCGGCCCCGAGCACGTGCTCTGTTCCGAGGCACTGGCGGACCACCGGCCGCAGCGCATGCAGGCCTGGACCCCGGCATCGTCCGCCTCCGGCGGCAAGTCGTCCAGGGCGCGCAAATCGATACAGGTGCCGGGCCTGGTGGCCTCGCACCCGCCCTGGATCTTGCGCCAGCCGATCCGGCTCGCCGTGGTCCGGGACCGTCCCCTCTACCAGGGGCCACTGGTGCTGCTGGCCGGCCCGGAGCGGCTGGAGGCCGGCTGGTGGGGCAAGGCCGAGGACACCGGCGACGGGGATGACGACCTGACCCTGCGCGACTACTTCATTGCCGAGAGCACGCTGGCCGGCCTCTTGTGGATTTACCGTCAGCGCGCGGCCGGCGACCTGGCCTGGTATCTGCACGGCGTATATGGCTGAGGCCTGCCATGGAACCCGTCCCATCCCCCTTGCCGGCCTACGCCGAGCTGCACTGTCTCTCGAATTTCAGCTTCCAGCGTGGTGCCTCGCACCCCGAAGAACTGGTCGAGCGCGCCCAGGCGCTGGGCTATGCGGCGCTCGCGATCACCGACGAGTGCTCGATGGCGGGGGTGGTGCGTGCCCACATAGAGGCGAAGAAGCAAGGACTGAAGTTGCTGCTGGGCACCGAACTGAAGGTGCAGACGCCGCGCTCCAGCGCGGGCTATTTCACGCTGGTGCTGCTGGCGCGCAACCGCGCGGGCTACGGCCAGCTGTGCGAGCTGATCACCACGGCCAGGGCCGACAGTGCTAAGGGCGACTACCGCCTGAGCCTGGACGACTGGCAGGACAAGGGCCTTGATCTGCTCGATGTGCTGGCCCTGCTGGTGCCCCGGCGCGAGGTCGATGACCCGCTGACGCATGGGGCCTCGATGGAATCCATCCATGGCGCGGCCCACTGGCTGCGGACCCGGTTCCCGCAGCGCAGCTGGCTCGTGGTCGAGTTGCTGCACCGCCTCGATGACGACCTGTGGTGCCACAAGCTGAGCGAGGTCGGCCGCATGACCGGCGTGCCGCTGGTCGCCGCCGGCAATGTGCACATGCATGTGCGCTCACGCAAGCCGCTGCAGGACGTGATCACGGCCGTGCGCGTAGGCCAGCCCGTGGCCGAGTGTGGATTCGAGTTGCAGCCCAATGCCGAGGCGCATTTGCGGCCCCGCGTGAGGCTCGCCTCGATTTACCCGGCCGACTGGCTGGCCGAGTCGGTGCGCATCGCCGACCTGTGCGGCTTCAGCCTGGACGAGCTCAAATACGAATACCCGCAGGAGGTGGTGCCCATGGGCGACAGCCCCGCGGGCTATCTGCGCCGCTGCGCCTATGAGGGCGCCGGCGTGCGTTACCCGCAGGGCATCCCGGCATCGGTGCAGCAGCTGATCGAGCACGAGCTGGCGCTGATTTCCGAGCTGAGCTACGAGAAGTATTTCCTCACGGTGTATGACATCGTGCGATTTGCGCGCAGCCGTCAGATCCTGTGCCAGGGCCGTGGCTCGGCCGCCAACTCGGCGGTCTGCTACTGCCTGGGAATCACCGAGGTCGATCCGGCGCGCATGAGCGTGCTGTTCGAGCGCTTCATCTCGCGCGAACGCAACGAGCCGCCCGACATCGACGTGGACTTCGAGCACCAGCGCCGCGAGGAGGTGATCCAGTATCTCTACAGCAAATACGGCCGCGAACGTGCGGCCCTGACGGCCGCCGTGGTGACGTATCGACCGCGCAGCGCGATCCGCGACGTGGGCAAGGCGTTGGGTATGGACGAAAACCTCGTTGACGCCTTGGCCAAGAGCCACCAGTGGTGGGACGGCCGCCAGGTGATGACCGAGCGCCTGCAGGAGATCGGGCTCGACCCGGAGTCCCGACCGGTGCAATTGCTGTTGCAGCTCACGAGCCAGTTGATCGGTTTCCCACGCCACCTGAGTCAGCACAGCGGTGGATTCGTGCTGACCGGCGACCGGCTCACTTCGACCGTGCCGGTGATCAACGCCGCCATGCCAGGGCGCACCACCATCGAGTGGGACAAGGACGACATCGACGCACTCGGCCTGCTCAAGATCGACGTGCTGGCGCTGGGCATGCTCAGCGCGATCCGGCGCTCGCTGGACTTCATCGGCCAGTGGCACGGCCAGCAGTTCCAGATGCAGGACATTCCGGCCGAGGATCCCGCCACCTACGACATGATCTGCAAGGCAGACACCGTGGGTGTGTTCCAGATTGAGAGCCGGGCCCAGCAAAGCATGCTGCCGCGCCTGTTGCCACGCTGCTTCTACGACCTGGTGGTCGAGGTGGCCATAGTGCGGCCCGGGCCGATCCAGGGCGGCATGGTGCACCCGTATCTGCGGCGCCGGCAAGGGCTGGAGCCGGTGGACTATGCGGGGGATGCCTTGCGGCCGGCGCTGGAGCGGACGCTGGGGGTACCGATTTTTCAGGAACAGGTGATGCAGATCGCGATCCTGGCGGCGGGCTTCACACCGGGCGAGGCGGATTCACTGCGCCGGGCCATGGCCGCGTGGCGGCGCAAGGGCGGGATCGACAAGTTCTACCGCCGTGTTGTGGATGGGATGACCAGTCGTGGTTACGCGCAGGAGTTTGCCGAAGCGATCTTCAAGCAGATCGAAGGGTTCGGGGAATACGGATTCCCGGAGAGCCATGCGGCCAGCTTTGCGCTGCTGGTCTACGCCAGCGCCTGGATCAAGTGCCATGAGCCGGCCTGTTTCCTGGCCGGGCTGCTCAACTCGTTGCCCATGGGGTTTTACGGGCCGTCGCAGCTGGTGCAGGATGCGCAGCGCCATGGGGTGGAGGTGCGCCAGGCCGATGTGATGGACAGCGACTGGGACTGCACGCTGGAGCAGGCCAGCGACCTCCGTAGCACGCAACCCGCCGTGCGACTGGGCTTGCGGCTGGTATCCAGCCTGAAGGAGGGAACGGCGCAGCGCATCGTCGCGGCGAGGGGGCAGGCGCCGTTCACCAGCACCGAAGACCTGGCGCTGCGAGCAGCGCTGGATGCGGGGGACCTGAAGGCGCTTGCGAGCGCCGATGCCCTGAAGAGCCTGTCCGGGCACCGGCGCCAGCAGGTGTGGGACGCATCGGCCCTGCATGCGGCACCACCGCTGTTGAAGGAAGCACCAGTCGACGAGGAGTTTCTGGAACTGGAGGCTGCAGCCGAAGGCGAGGAAATCGTGTTCGACTACGCGGCACTGGGCTTGAGCCTGCGCCGGCATCCGCTGGCGCTGTTGCGGGATCGGCTTGCACGGCACCGACTCAGCACGGCCTCTGAGTTGCGGGATCTGCCCAACGGCCGGTCGGTGCGGGCCTGCGGGCTGGTGACCATGCGTCAGCAGCCCGAGACGGCCAAGGGTGTGGTGTTTGTAACGCTGGAGGACGAGACCGGGACGGTCAATGTGATTGTGTGGAAGAGCCTGCGCGAGAAGCAGCGCTCGGTGTTGCTGCACTCCAGGCTGCTTGCAGTCTATGGGCAGTGGCAGCACGAGGGGGAGGTGCGGCATCTGGTCGCACAGCATCTGGTGGATGCAACGCCGTTGCTAGGGCGGTTGGCGGTGGGGAGCCGGGATTTCCGGTGAAGCAAATTCGACTGAGGCGCGGCCGGCATGACCGAGCGATCGATGCTTCGCGCTTGAGCTGCCGTTATGCAGCGCATCCTGCCACAGGCGCGACAATAGCTCCCCAGCCACCGCAAGCTCATTGATGTCGCCTCCACCTGACCAGAACGACGTTGCCAACGGCGACAAAGTGGTGCCGTCGGCGTTGATGCCCAAGACGGATGGCGAAATGGCCGACCTTTTCCGCGTGCTCGCAGAAAACGCGCCCGCAATGAGTCGTCGTGTCAAGAGCGACGTGATGTTGATGGACTACCGCGACTACCTGAAGTCGGCGTTGTGGAGGCGCATCAAGAAGCGGGTGCTGGAGCGCGACAAGAAGACTTGCCAATGCTGCGGCGGGCGGGGCAACGTGGTCCATCACCGCAGCTACGAGCGGGATGTGATGGAAGGACACAACGACGCGATGTTGGCCACCGTCTGCAATGGTTGCCACGACATCATCCACTTCACCGACGCAGGGGAAGGTCGCAGCGCGGCCGAGGCGGACGCTGTTTTCGTCGCCGGCCAGAGGCAAACCGACATCCCGCCTGTCGGCAAGATCGATCTACGCAGCCCAACGATCAACTATCCCGGCGGCATAAAGCGCGTCACGTCCTTGCAGTTCGGACTGTTCTTGACGGCCTTCCGCGCAGCGTGGCGCGACCAAATTGCCGCGCGCAAGGTCTTTGTAGAAAAAGCGGCGGAGCGCCGCGCGGCGAAGTCCGCTGTCGCTAGTGGTTCATTCAAGCCTCCGATATGAACTGGCCGCAATCGCATCATCAGCGCGGCACGCAGTTCGCGTCGCACGGCGCGCCCTGAAGCCTGCGCGTGCACGCCAAAGTACTTCATGAGATGTTGCGCGCCATGTTTGCTCCTGGCCGATGACGGGTGCCGGGGCTATAGAAATCGCGGCCGCAATGCTGGCCAAAGCCTGTAGCCTTGAGTGACCGGTTTGGAGCTGGCGGATTCGATATTGGACAATCAGGAGTCTGTCTCCTCCAGCCGGTCAGCGCAAGGCGCCGATCGACAGGACTGCAGCGCAAAGAGTCGTCCACGATAGGCAGCTATCGAGAGCTTCAGTTTATTGCCTAACAACGGTCGCTCGTGGCAACCCGCTTCGCGCCCACAGCGGACGGCGACGATTCCAGCTTGAATGCCAACCGCGCAGGGCTTCTCGTAATTCAGGACGGACAGCCTTATTGCCGCGAATTGCTTTCGGATAAGACGTTGCTCGTGAAGTTCTGCGCTGTCGCGCTATAGTCTGCTCAGCACTTGGTGCTGGCAAAGTAGCACCAAAAATTTCACACTCAAAGGGGGGTTTCATGCCTAGATTTTTTCGAGCTTTGTTGACCAGCACGTTCATGCTCGTCTGCACGGTTGCGTCTGCGGAGCTTCCGAATAGTTTGATTGGCGTGGTTACCAGCGCCCCAAACGACCCAAAGCTGGTCGGCTCTCAGTTTACGTTCACGGGGCTCAAGTCCAACAATGTGATTGTTGTCTGGCCCAGCGCCGAAGACGAAAAAATGACCAAAATATTTGAAGACGTGAACCTGACAGTAATCCAGTTTGTGAGTAGCTTCGGCGGCACTGAGAC
>SCRR01000357.1 GCA_004322085.1 Burkholderiaceae bacterium | reverse complement strand
CCGGACCCTGCCGCTGGTCGCCACGGCTTCTGCGCGCGGCAACCTTGCGGGCCAGGACGCCGTGCTGAGCGTGCGGGCCTTGCTGCAGCCTGCGCCTGCAGGAGCGCCGCCCGCCGCGGGGAGCACGGCCAGCCAGGCGATGCAGGCCACGGTGTCGGCACAAGTCAGCCCCTGGTCGACGCAACCCGTGATCCGCGCCGACGCCACGTTCAACCATCTGGACCTCGCGACGCTTTGGCCTGGCGCGCCGCTGACGCTGCTGACCGGAAACGCGCTGGTCCAGCCCGACGGCAACGGCTGGCGGGGCCAGGGACGCATCACCAATGGCCTGAGCGGCCCGTGGGACAAGGGGCGCCTGCCGCTGGACAGCGCGCTCGGACAAGTCAGGTTCGACAATGGTCAATGGGTGATTGAATCGCTCACCGCCGACCTCGCTGGCGGACGGTTGCTGTTGCGGGGCCAAGTCGGCGCTTCGGACCAGGGTGGTGTCATAGGCGGCTGGCAAGGCCACGCACAGTTGCAGAACATCAACCCCGCGGCGCTGTATTCCTCGCTGGCGGCTGCGCGGCTTGGCGGTACGCTGGACGCGAGCGCGCACGGCCAGGCGATTGCGTTCAACGCACGGGTACTGCCGTCAGGCAAACAGCCCGGCGCGGCGCGCCTGCGAGGCCTGCACTTGCGCAGCGCGGCGGCCCGCGGGCAATGGAGCGATGGCGCGCTGCAGTTGCAAACGCTGACGGTGCAGACGGATGACGCTGTTCTGCAAGGCGAGTTGAATGTGCAACTGGCCACCCGGGCGGGACGCGGCCAGCTCCACTTGAGCGTGCCGGGTGCGCGGTTCGATATCACTGGACATCTCGGCGCGCAGGCGGGCGCCGGCAACTACGCGCTGCATCTGGCCGATGCCGACGAGGCCTCGCGCTGGCTCGCAAAGGTGCCCGGCCTGCCTGCATCCCTGTCCAGCATGTCGGTGCAGGGCCAGGGGGATCTCACGGGTCAGTGGCAGGGAGGCTGGCAACACCAGGGAGCGCAATTGGCGCTGCAGGCCGCATTGCGCGTGCCGCGGATCGATCTGCGCGAGCGCGATCAAGCACCTGACCAGGTGCTGCATCTGACTGACCTCGACGCCGATCTGACAGGACGCATCGGCGCACTGAACCTGCGCGCCAGTGGCCAACTGCAAACGGGCACGCGCCGCTTCAACGTGCAGACGCAGGCCTCGGGGGGTCGCAGTCGCAATGGTGACTGGCAGGCACGACTCCAGTCGGCCACGCTGCAGGTACAACTCGGCTCCCAACCCGGCCAATGGAGGGCGCAGCTGCGCGAGCCGTTCGGTATCGACTGGACGCCCGGCGGCGGCGCGGGCACGCTGCACACCAACGCCGGCGAGGTCAGTCTGAGCGGCCCGCTGCCGGGCACCGCAACGCTCGGCTGGCAACCGGTGCGCTGGCACATCGACGGGCCCCGCAGCAATCTGCAGACGAAGGGCCAGTTGCGCGGACTACCTCTGGCCTGGCTCGATCTGCTTGGCAACGAGCAACTGGCCAGGCTGGGCCTGCGCGGCACGATGCTGCTGGACGGGGACTGGGACGTGCAGGCGAGCGACACGCTGAAGCTGCGGGCATCGCTGGTGCGCCGCAGTGGCGACATCCGGGTCCAGGCCGATGCCGATATCGCCGGCAAAGGCATCACGGGCGCGCTCCAGGGCGTTGACGCGGACGTACGACAAGCCTCCATCAGCGTGATGGCCGACGGCGATGCGCTGCACGGCAGCTTGCGCTGGGACAGTGAACGCGCGGGACAGGTCCAGGCCGACCTCAGCACCCGGCTCAGTCGCGGCAACGCGCAAACGGGCGCTGGCTGGCAGTGGCCGGCCGATGCGCCCGTCACGGGCACCGTGCGCGCGCAGTTGCCGCAGGTCGGCGCGTGGTCGGTGCTGGCGCCACCGGGTTGGCGCGTGCGCGGCACGCTGGACGCCAACGTCACCTTGAGCGGCAC
The DNA here is from genome assembly GCA_004322085.1 of Burkholderiaceae bacterium. Taxonomy (GTDB): domain Bacteria; phylum Pseudomonadota; class Gammaproteobacteria; order Burkholderiales; family Burkholderiaceae_C; genus Rhodoferax_A. Next base: position 6,706 of record SCRR01000357.1, on the reverse strand, counting down.
GCGCGCGTCACCGCAATGGCGTGGCACCCTGACCGCCAATGACCTGGCGTTGCGCTCGGTGGTGGATGGCATCGAATTCGGCAATGGCAAGTTGCACGCGAGCTTTACCGGCCAACGCATGGACATCCAGGAGTTCAGCCTGGACGGTGCCAGCGCCGGTAGTGGCGGTGGCGGCAAGCTCACGCTCCAAGGCTTCGCCGAATGGCTGCCGGATGGCGCCAGCGCGACGCCGGCCCTGTCCAAAATCCACATGGCGCTGCAGGCCAGGGCCGACAACCTGCGTGTCATGTCGCGCGACGATCGGCGCTTGACCGTCTCGGGAGAACTGCAAGCCAGCCTGAGCGACGCCACTCTGGAGATCCGGGGGGCGCTCAAGGCCGATCACGCGTTGTTTGTGGTGCCCGACGACACAGCGCCCAGACTGGGCGACGATGTTGTGATCCACGCGTCCAGCAAGCCTCCGGCACAAGTTGCCAGTGGCGCTGCCAGCATTTCCCGAGCTCCGCCCGCCAATCATTCACCGGGGCAACATCTAGCGGTCAACGTTGCTGTGACGCTGGACCTGGGCAGCGACTTCCACGTGAAGGGCCGCGGCCTCGACACGCGACTTGCAGGTACGCTCAAGCTCGCGAGCAGCGGCCTCACCGCAACGCCACTGCGCCTCACGGGCGAGGTGCGCACCGTGCGCGGCAGCTACAGGGCCTATGGCCAGCAGCTGGACATCGAACAAGGCGTGCTGCGCTTTACCGGCGCCTATGACAACCCGACGCTCGATATTCTGGCCATCCGGCCGAATCTGGCCGTACGGGTGGGCGTGCAAATCAGCGGCACGGCGCTGTCGCCAAGCATCCGCCTGTACGCCGACCCCGATCTGCCCGACGCGGAAAAACTGGCCTGGCTGGTGCTGGGCCACGCCGGTGCTGAAGGCGGCGGCGAGACCGTGATGCTGCAGCAGGCCGCCCTGGCGCTATTGGGCGGTAGCGGCAAGGGCTTGTCGGGGGGCCTGGCACAGTCCCTCGGGCTCGATGAATTGTCCTTCCAGAGCGCCACCAGCAATGGCAATGGCAGCACCGGCGCTGCCGCGGTCACGCTCGGCAAGCGGTTCTCACGCGGCTTCTATGTGGCCTACCAGCGCAGCCTGGCTGGCGCAGTGGGCACGTTCTCCATCTTCTACGATTTGTCACGCCGACTCACGCTGCGCGCGCAGACCGGCGATCAAAGCGCAATCGACCTGATCTTCACGGTGCCGTACGACTGAGCACACCCGGCCGGCTTCCTGCTGGCCCTACAATCCCGGCTGTCTCCTCGTAGCACAATGGACAGTGCGCATGCCTCCTAAGCGTGAAATACAGGTTCGATTCCTGTCGGGGGGACCAAAACATCCAATCGTCAGGTTCCACGCGGTCTCTTGCGCGGGCTTGTCCTGGCTCATGGCGGAGCCCCCGAAAAAGTGAGAACAAGCATCCTCTGCGGCACTGACATCGGCACGGGCGCGTCGGTGCGGCGCGTAGGCCGTTGTGGGGTTCGTCCTGCAGGTTGCACATCATTTTTAAGTATTTTCGGCCTCTAGCCCTTACCAGATAATGGCGAGTTGCTCACTTTTTTAATTTACCCATGAGATTTTGGACGGCACGGAATTCGTGCTCGGCTAGACTCGTCGCCTCTTCCTGCCCAACCCACCCATGTCATCTTTTGCGTCATCCCGGCGCGGCGCGCTGTCTGCGCTGCTCGCCACCATCCTGATTTGGGCCTACAGCTGGGTCGTGATGAAGCAGGTCCTTGCGCATGCCGGGCCACTCGATTTTGCGGCGTTGCGCTATCTGCTGGGAGCCGTGGTGCTGTTTGCAGCGTTGCTGCTTGGACGGCAATCCCTGCGTCCACCACCGCTGCTTCCAACGGTGTTGATCGGGCTGTTCCAGACCGCGGCATTTCAGGGGCTGGAACAATTGGCCTTGCTTGGCGGTGGTGCCGGCCATGTGGCGCTGCTGGCCTACACCATGCCGTTCTGGACGGTCCTGCTAGCGTGGCTGCTGCTCGGCGACAAGCCGAGCGCGCGCCACTGGCTCGGCCTGGCGCTGGCCGCGCTCGGGCTGCTTTGCATCATCGAGCCATGGCACGCCATGGGCAACATCGTCAGTACCACACTGGCAATTGGCGGTGGTGCCGCCTGGGCCGCCGGCACGGTACTCAGCAAACGCCTGTTCCGCCAGCAAAGCGTGTCCGTGCTGGGCCTTACCGCATGGCAGATGCTGGTCGGCGGCGGCGCACTCGGCCTCATCGCGCTGGCGGTGCCGCAGCGACCCCTCGAGTGGGACTGGCCATTCATCGGCGCGCTGGCCTACAGTGCCGTGCTGGCATCGAGTCTGGCATGGTGGCTGTGGGCGATCGTGCTGCAACGACTCTCCACCACAGCGGCCAGCGTGTCCAGCCTGGGTGTGCCCATCGTCAGCGTGTTGCTTGCGTGGCTGATCCTGCACGAGCGGCCGTCGGCCATGGAGTGGCTCGGCATCCTGTTCGTGCTGCTGGGGTTGGTGGCGGTCAGCGGTGTAGGGGCCCGGAACCGTCAAAGCCCCAAATAAGCTTCCTGCACCGCCGGATCGTCGATCAGATCCCTGGCACGCCCGCTGTGCACAACGCGGCCGGTTTCCATCACGTAACCTCGGTCCGCACCCGATAGGGCGATCTGCACATCCTGCTCGACCAGCAGCACGGTGACGCCGTCGCGCTGGATCGCGGCGAGCACGTCCATCAATTGGTCCACCACGACGGGCGCCAGCCCCAGACTCATTTCATCGACCATCATCAGCACCGGCGCCGCCATCAAGGCACGCGCCATTGCGCACATCTGCTGCTCGCCACCGGACATGCTGCCGGCCAGCTGGCCGCGCCGCTCGGCCAGACGTGGCAGCAGGGTGTACATCTTCTCGAGGTCGCGCGCGACGGCGGCCTTGTCGTGGCGCCGGTAGCCGCCCATCAGCAGGTTGTCCTGCACGGTCATGCGGTCGAACAACTGGCGACCCTCGGGTACCTGCACCAGCCCCAGGCCGAACACCTGATCGGGCGTCATGCCGGTCAGCTCCTGCCCATTCAGGAGAATGCGGCCGGTGCAAGGCAGCATGCGCGACAGCGCGCGCAGCAGCGTGGTCTTGCCGGCACCATTGCTGCCGACCAGCGCCACCATTTCGGCCGGATAGACCTCCAGCGCCACCTCATGCAGCACGGGCATGCCACCGTAGCCTGCCCCGAGATTTTCCACTTTCAACAAGGGGGTGCGATCAGCCGGGCCGCTCATGTGCGTTTCTTTCCAAGATAAGCCTGCACCACGGTGGGATTCGCCAGCACTTCATCGGGCGTGCCGTCGGCGATCTTCTCTCCGTGGTGCAGCACCAGCAGGCGGTCCGACAGGCTCTTGATCGCCTTGATGACATGCTCGATCACCAGGATGCTGATGCCCTGGTCACGCACCTTGCGGATGACGTCGATGACTTCGTCAATCTCAACGTGGTTCAACCCCGCCATGACCTCGTCGCACAGCAGCACCTTGGGCTGCATCGCCAGCGCCTTGGCCAGTTCCAGCCGCTTGCGCCCCGGACCACCGAGCTCGTCGGCGCGCTGGTCGATGAATTTGCCCAGGCCCACGAATTCGAGGCAACTGCGCGCCTGTTCGCGTGCCCTGGACAGTTCCGCCTGGCCGCCCCCGTGACCGAACAGGGCACCCACCGCCACGTTATCGAGCACCGACAAACCGGGAAACGGCCGCATGATCTGGAACGTTCGGCCAATCCCCAGGCGCGCACGGCGAAAGGCCGGCAGGCTGTTGATGGACTCGCCCTGGAACAGCACCTCGCCCCCGCTCGGCGCGAGCGTGCCGCTGATCAGGCTGATCAGCGTGGTCTTGCCGGCGCCGTTGGGACCGATCAACCCCAATATTTCACCCGACGCGAGCGTAAAGCTGACATCGCTGACGGCGACCAGCCCGGCGAAGCGCCGCGTCGCGTGACGAACCTCGAGTCGCGCGTTCATAGTCGGTTCGCCCTGATGTTTTCGCTGAAGTAGCGCCAGCCCGTCTTGCGGAAACGCCGGAACATGTCCGCCAGACCCCGCGGCATCAACACCACTGCCGCGACGATGACGATGCCGAAGAACAAACCGGCGATGCTGGTCACCTCGCTCGACAGGAATTCGGAAATGGCGGACAGCGACAGCGCTCCAACAATCGGCCCAAGTATGGTGCCCGCGCCGCCGAACACAGCCATGATGATCATCTTGACGTTCAGGCTGATGTCGAAAGCGCTTTCCGGGTCCAGAAACGTGATCCAGTAGGCGTGGATGCCACCCGCCAGCGCGCTGAAGATGCCCGACAGAGCGAACGCCATGACCTTGTACAGAGTCGTGTTCACTCCCATGACGGCGGCGCCTTCCTCGTTCTCACGAATCGCGATGAGGCCGAAGCCGAAGCGGCTGCGCGTAAGCCAGAAAATGGTCAACGTGGCAATGACCAGCAGACCCAGTGACAACTCGTAGAACAGCCGGTCGTTGTTCAGCGGTGGCAGTACCAGGCCGATGTTCTGACCCGCCAGCGGAATATTGGAAACAATGGCCGCCATGACCTGCGACAGCGCCAGCGTGGCAATGGCAAAGTAGTGCCCCTTGAGCCGCAGTACGGGAATCCCCAGCAACACGGCAAAGACCACGGCCAGCACCACGCCGAACACCATGCCCACACCAAATGGCAGGTGCCATTGCACCATGGCAATGGCCACGCCGTACGCGCCAAGTCCGTAAAAAACGGAATTGCCGAACGAAGCGTACCCGGTGTACCCGCCGATGATGTTCCAGCCCTGAGCGAGCACAGCCAGCAGCAACGCGTTAATGCCGAACTGGATCAGAACGTCCGAACCAAACCACGGCACGCCCGCCAGCACCGCCAGCGCGACCACAATCAAGCCGATGTGCCAGGCCTTCATGCGGTTTTCCCCAACAGGCCGGTGGGCCGCACGACCAGCACCAACACGAGAATGCCGAAGCTGGCGACGTCGGCAAAGGTCGGGCCGATATACAAGGTGGTTAGCGATTCGACGATGCCAAGGAACAGGCCGCCCACGAGGACGCCCAGCGGGTTGTCCAGCCCGCCAATGATGGCGATGGCAAACGACTTGGCGGTGAGCGTGGCCCCGATGTAGGGGTTGATCTGCGACACCGTGCCATACAGACCGCCGGCCGCGCCGGCGAGCGCGATGCCGATGGCGAAGGTCACGGCATACAGATGGCGCGGCTCAACGCCGTACAGGCGGGCCGCGACCAGGTTCTGCGCCGTAGCGCGAATGGCGCGTCCGAGCCTGGTGTGCAGCAAAAACAGCCACATACCAACCGTCAGGACAAGCGCCATGCAGAACGCGCCGAGTCGTGCCAGCGGCAACACCACCGGCCCCCACTGCAGGTTGCTACCCGCATAGGGTGGATTGATGGTGCGGAAGTCCGCCGAAAACGCCAGTTGCGCGAGGTAGGTCAGCACCACTTCGAGGCCAAAGGTGATCAACAGGGTATTGAACATCGGCGCCCGCACGATCAGGTTCAGCAGGCCGCGTTGCAGCACATAGCCCAGTGCGAACATCACCACAGCGGTGATGGGCAGCCCCAGAAACGGATCGATGTGAAGGTAGGTGTACAGGTGCCACGACACATAGGCACCCACCATGATGAAGGCGCCATGCGCCAGATTGACGATATTCAGCACGCCCCAGACCAAGGCCAAGCCGAGCGCCATGACGGCGTACAGCCCGCCCAGGAGAACACCGTTGACGAGGATTTGTGCGAGCAGATCCACTGGAAGTCCCGCCCGGCCGACCGCTTAGCGCGCGTTCCAGGCCGGCATCGGATACTTCGGTTGCGTCACAAACCCCTTGGCGTTGTAGACCTCTGCCAAGTGTTCACCCTGCACTTGAATTACCACCTGTGGCAAGTTGATCTGGCCATTCGCAGCAAACGCGATCGGACCGTACAGGCTGTCGAACTTGACCTTGGCCAACGCGTCACGCACCTTTTGCGGCTCCATGCTGCCGGCGTCTTCCATTGCCTGTACCAGTGCCTCCACGTCAGACACTCCCGATGCCGCGTGGTAGTCCGGGTCGTAGCCGAACTTGGCCTTGTACTCCTTGGCAAATTGCTCGGCATCGCCGAACCAGCGGTCCTTCAGGGCCGGTGTCGGCAGCCACGGCGTCATGCCGAACGCATAGTCGGCATCCTTGCCCAGCGCCTTGCGGAAATCTTCGCTTGGAACTCCGACGGTGAACGAATACATCTTGGGTGCCACCGCGAGGCTCTTGGCCTGCCGCACAAAATTCAGGACTTCAGTCTCGTGGCCGGCGACGAGCACGACATCGACGTTCTTGCTCTTGATCTGTGAGAGCAGCGAATTGAAGTCGCTGGTGTTGCTGGTGTAGCGCTCGTCCATCACGGTGTCGAACCCGGCCTTTTTCAGCATGGGTCGCGTGCCAACGGCAACCGACACGTCGAAGGAGTCGTCCGCGTACAGCAGCGCGACGGTTTTTGGCGGTGTCTTGAGCGCCTTCAGCATCTCGATGGTGCTGCCGAAGTAGTTGCTGGCAGGCGCCAGCGTGCCAAAGACGTATTTGAAGTTACGCGCAAAAATCTGGTCGGAGGCGCCGCCGCCCTGCACCATCGGAATCTTGTATTTTTCCGACAC
>SCRR01000356.1 GCA_004322085.1 Burkholderiaceae bacterium | reverse complement strand
GGGCAACAGAGCCCAACAAGCAGGCCACAAAATGGGCCGGATTTGGCCCCAACTTCGAAAACTCGGTCGAAGAGCACCACTGTCAACGATTCGGCGCTACTTGTTCACCGTAGCCCTAGGCTCACCGCCCCGTAATTTCACCGGAGGTGGCCCGAAGCACCCCGCCGGGCGGCGGTGCACTTGCTCGTCGGCTAACCTTCGGCCCGCAAATATCTGTTGTCAGGGGCGGACACCGGCTTGTCGATGGCTGCCCGCTTGAAGGAAGGGCTAGAGGGCTGCACCATCACCGCTCCGTGCTTCATAAGAGTATGAGATTCTCGAGGTTAACTCGGTCATTGCGTAGTGAACAAACTGCTGACCGAGCTCAGTCAGCTCGTATTGATCCTCATCGTCAAACGCTGAAGTAAGCGTTCGGCCATTCGTATTCCCGCTGGTACGCTTCGCGACAGGCTTTGCGATGAAATTGCCGCGATGGTCTGTCTCCTTGTGCTGACGGATGACACTACCGGTACTGAGATCGCGGAAGAGCAGCTTGTACAAATCGGCGTCAGCCGAGTCTTCTCGCACCTGACCCTTTCCGATCTTGCGCCAAACACCACCCCGGGTGATGCCGTTCGAGTTGTAGATGGCACCGATGACCTTGAAGTGCAGTTCCGAGTACTGACCAATCCAGTCGATGAACATTCGAACAACATCATCGCTTGAGGCAGACGAGGCAGCAGCGTTGCTCAGAAGGTTGCGAATTAGAACTCGCTTGTCTTCGCTCTCCGCACCCGCCCAGTCACGGAATGTCTTCTTCACGAGTGACTGGAATTCGCGGCTCTCCACTCGCGCCGCAATTTTCTCGTCTTGGAGATCCAGTCGAGCCATGATTTCGATTACCGTGGCCTCCTTCTCTCGAATCTCCTCTTCAAGCATGCGAACCCATTGCTCAAAGAACCGGTTCACCTTGGCTTGTTCTTTCTCCGACCACGCACCGGCTATCGCCGAGAACATTCCTCCGACAACAGGGACGGCACCGACGACTCTCCAAAAGACCGCTTGCAACCTGCCTTGCGGGCGGTATATGCGGCAAGTTGGCAGGCATAACAGTTCGAGAAAACCAAGATGCCGGTTTTCGGGCCAATCGGCTTCCGGCTCCGTAGCATGAGCAGATTCGTTGCTTGCCCTATAGCTTGTAGTCAAGCTCACGCTGGCTGCGCACCGCCAACACAAACGCCGTGTCCTGCACCGGGTCGTAGCGATAGAGCGCCAGGTAGCCGCTGCTGCCGGTGGCAATCACCAGTTCGCGCTGACCGAATGCCACGGGCCGACCAATCAATGGACTGGTTTGCAGAATATCGATGGCGGCAATGATGGCTTCGATGCGCGCGACAGCAAATTCGGGTGCATGCTCAAAGAGAAAATCAAAAATCCGGTCAAAGTCGACTCTGACCTGCGCAGCCAGAACGATCCGACTCACCGTCGCCCCGACGTGGACTTGGGCGCGGCAGCGGCATCGCTCAGCCGTCCACGCAGATAGGCGCGCATTTCATGCCACTCAACCCCTGGCTCTCCGGCCATCAAGGCCGCGTCCCGCTGCTGGGCTTCGCGCTGCATGGCCAGCTTCCACTCGGCCTCGTCGGCCTTTTGCGCCAGCGCTTCAAGCATGAAGTTGTGTGGCGTCTGATCGAAGGCTTTCGCCAAGCGGGCTATGCGTTCGCGCAGCGCGTCTTCAAGGCGCAGGGTGGTAGTGGACATAAGGCGCTCCTTTCACATCTATTTTGCGCTACAATTGTGACACAAAAAGAAAACGCACTCAAGCCGTCAGCCGCTGCAGTGCCTCCTGGTACTTGGCGGCGGTTTTCGCCACCACGTCATTGGGCAGGCGCGGCGCGGGCGGGGTCTTGTCCCACGGCTGGGTCTCCAGCCAGTCGCGCAGGAATTGCTTGTCGAAACTGGGCGGGTTTTCGCCCAGCGCGTAGCTCTGGTCGTAGGTTTCCAGCGGCCAATAGCGCGATGAATCGGGCGTCAGCACCTCGTCCATCAGCGTCAGGGTGCCGTGCGGGTCCAGGCCGAACTCGAACTTGGTGTCGGCAATGATGATGCCCTTGCCCAGCGCGAAGGCAGCGGCGGCCTGGTAAATCGCTATGCTGACCTTCTTGATCTGCGCGGCCAGATCGGGGCCGACGAGCTTGACCACGTGCTCGTAGCTGATGTTTTCGTCGTGCGCGCCCGCTTCGGCCTTGGCCGCGGGCGTGAAAATGGGTTCGGGCAGGCGGCTCGCGTTCTTTAGCCCCGCGGGCAGCGCAACGCCGCAGACCGACTGGCTCGCCTGATATTCCTTCCAGCCGCTGCCGGCCAAGTAACCGCGCACTACGGCCTCGACCGGGATCGGTTTGAGGCGCTTGACCAGCATGGAGCGGTCTTTCACCTGCGCCGCCTCGCTGGGCGCGACCACGCTCTCGGGCGCCTGGCCGGTCAGGTGGTTCGGACACAGGTGCCCCAGCTTGTCGAACCAGAACAGCGCCATCTGCGTCAGCAGCACGCCCTTGCCCGGAATCGGTTCGCCCATGATCACGTCGAACGCGCTGATGCGGTCGCTCGCCACCATCAGGATGCGGTCGTTGCCCACCGCGTAGTTGTCGCGCACCTTGCCGCGCGCGAGCAGCGGCAGCGAGGTCAGGGCGGAGGTGTGCAGGGCGGGGTGCTGGTCAATGGTCATGGGTCGCTCGAATGAAAAAGCCCGCTGGGGGTGCACTCACCTGCAACGGGCTCCCGATTATCGCCAAACCCGGTCAGTGCACCACCTGCGCCAGCTCACCGCGCGCATATTGGCCTGCCACCACCTGCAGGCTGTGGCTCTTGATCTTCCCGCCCTGGCCTTCGCATCCAAACTCAATGTACCGGTGCAGGCAAACCTGTTTGGCCGCTTCGCGCGCCGGCTTGAGGTAGTCGCGCGGGTCGAACTTCTCGGGGTTCTCCACAAAGAACTTGCGGATCGCACCGGTCATCGCGAGACGGATGTCGGTGTCGATGTTGATCTTGCGCACGCCGTGCTTGATGGCTTCCTGGATTTCCTCGACCGGCACGCCATAGGTCTCCTTCATGGCGCCGCCGTGCGCGCGGATGACGGCGAGCAGTTCCTGCGGCACGCTGGAACTCCCATGCATAACCAGGTGAGTGTTTGGAATGCGGCGGTGGATCTCCTTGATGCGCGAGATCGCCAGGATGTCGCCCGTGGGCTTGCGCGTGAACTTGTAGGCGCCGTGGCTGGTGCCGATGGCGATCGCCAGCGCGTCGAGCTGGGTGCGCTTGACAAAATCGGCGGCCTGCTCGGGGTCGGTCAGCAGCTG
>SCRR01000355.1 GCA_004322085.1 Burkholderiaceae bacterium | reverse complement strand
CGCTGCATTGAAACCATCCAGGACGGCAAGCCTGCGACCGAATTCATGAAGTTCGGCGACACCATCCGCATCGAGATGAAGGGCCGTGACGGCCAGAGCGTGTTCGGCGCCATCGACCAGAAGATCGCGGCGCTGGCCTAAGCCCAGCGCGATGCGCGAAACCGACCCGACCCGGCAAGGAACATCGCGGAACCGGCTCTGCTGGGCCGCTGGTGTTGCCCCCTTGAGGGGGAGGCGCCGCAGGCGCTTCGGGGGGCAGCTTAAGCCTTTTTGGTCCAGGAACTGCACCAGCCAGTGGTATGCACCAGCTTGCCGGGAAACAGTGGGCAGTGGCCCGTCTTGGCGGTGCCCATGGGCTGGAACAACGCGCAGTTCAGACAGTGTTCCGCCGTCGTGTGCTTGGGATATTTCTTCTGATCGACCTTTGCAGTGTCTTGCTTGTACCCGAGCGCCACGGCTTGCGGGTCCGTGTCCTGCAGTTCCGGCTCTGCGGCCAGTGCCAGATTTTGCGTCGCCGCCAGCGCCGAACTGCCGGCCGCCACGGCCATCAGGAATGTGCGTCGATTGGTGCTGCTCATGGGGTTCTCCTTATGGTGAGCGGTGAAAGAAAAAAACGAAATAACATGCTCCATGATCGCACCATTCGCTTGTGCTGACCAGACTTCATCTCCAATGCCCGGGAGATGAAAACAGCTTTTTATAGGACTGCATATGAAGGTGCAAATCAATCTCATTCACCTGCATGCGCATCCCTGCAATGCAAGTCCATGCACAATGAGTAACCCGGATTTTTGGAGACATGACGATGAGCCAGACACCCGATTACCAACGTTACCAGACCCTTGCGATCACGCGCCGTGGTCCCGTCGTGGCGGGGCAGGGCTGTGTGCTCGATATCCAGATGAAGGCGCGCAACGGCAAGCTGCCCACGGCGGGGCACGAAGGCCATTGGGAGCTGGCCGAGATCTGGCGCGATGTGAGTGCCGATGAGTCGGTGCGCTGCGCCGTGCTGCGCGGCGAGGGGTTGGGGTTTTCGGGCGGCGGCGACCTCGCGCTGGTACAGGACATGGCCAATGATTCTGCCGTGCGAGCGCGCGTGTGGAAGGAGGCGCGCGACCTGGTCTACAACGTCATCAACTGCGACAAGCCCATCGTCTCTGCGATGCACGGACCGGCCGTGGGCGCCGGGCTGGTCGCCGGATTGCTGGCCGACATCTCGATCGCCGCCAGGAGCGCGAAAATCGTCGATGGCCACACGCGCCTGGGCGTGGCGGCCGGCGACCATGCGGCCATCGTCTGGCCGCTGTTGTGCGGCATGGCCAAGGCCAAGTACTACCTGATGCTGTGCGAGCCGATCAGCGGCGAGGAAGCCGAGCGCATCGGCCTGGTCTCGCTGGCCGTGAACGACGACGAGCTGCTGCCCAAGGCCTACGAGATTGCCGAGCGGCTTGCCAACGGCTCGCAAAGTGCCATTCGCTGGACCAAGTATTCACTCAACAACTGGCTGCGCCAGGCCGGGCCCACGTTCGACACCTCGCTGGCGCTCGAATTCATGGGCTTTGGCGGTCCCGATGTGCACGAAGGCCTGGCGTCCCTGTGCGAGCGCCGCCCACCCAGTTTCTGAGGCGCCCGCAGCTCGCAGATAATCGGGCCATGCACGCGCTGCGCCACGTCCGACTTTTTGCCCGCTGGGTGCTGCTGTGCTTTGTCATGTCGCTCGGCGCGGCGATCGCCTCGCCGTTGGTCCAGCCGCAAACCATGGAGCTCGTGTGCTCCGGCGCGGGCACTGTCAAGCTGCTTATCGGCAGCGATAGCGGTGGCAATGTCGGTCAGCACACGCTGCACTGTCCGCTGTGCGCTTCGCTGGGTGCGCCGCCGCCGCAGTTGCGCGTGCTGGTCGAGCCGTTCCAGCCGTTGTCTTATTTGCTGCAACCCATTGCGGCCGCGCACATCGCCGCGCTGACCGCCGCACCGCTGCCCGCGCGCGGCCCTCCCGTTTACTCCTGAACTATCAAACCCATAGCGTCCGGTCCATGTTTCATAAGGACTGGCGGCTTATTTCTTTGATTACAGGAGATCTTTCCGATGCGGGAAAACCGTCTCGTCATGGCGCTGGCCATGGCTTTTCCCCTGGCTGCGCCGACCGCCCTTTTGCTGGATCAGCCGCAACATTGAGCGCACGCCAAGCCCAATTCTTGCTATCTTTCATCTTTGACAGGAGTCCTTCCCATGAAATCCAGAAGCCTTTCCCGTGCCCTTGTCGCCAGCCTCGCACTCGCGTGCGGCGCACTGTACGCCCAGACCATCGACGTCAAGGACGCCTGGGTCCGCACCTCGGTACAAGGCCAGAAGGCGACCGGGGCCTTCATGAAAATCACGGCCAAAGACAATGAACGCCTGGTGGCGGTGTCCACGCCCGCGGCGGGCATGGCCGGGGTACACCAGATGATGCTGGACGGGGATGTGATGAAAATGCGCCCGGTCGAAGGCGGGCTGGCGTTGCCGGCGGGCAAGACCGTGGCGCTCACTCCCGGCGGCTACCATGTGATGCTGATGGACCTCAAGGCTCCGTTGGTCAAGGACAGCACGGTGCCAATGACGCTGGTGTTCAAGAACGACAAGGGCGTGCAGAGCACGGTCGAACTCAAGGTGCCGGTGAGCACGACCGGGCCGGGCGTGGCCAACGGGATGGGTTCGGATGCCGGCGGCATGATGATGGGCGGTCACAAGCACTGATAAATCCGGATCGCCAGCCCCGGCTCATTGGGGTAAGCTGATGCTGCCTTCAGCCTTCCCAATCAACAACCCCAACAGGAGCGGACATGAGTGCCTTGCAGAACCCCAGTTTCGGTAAGCTGATTCCTGGCTTCGACTTTTTGCAGACCCTGGCCAAGGGCGCGACGCAAAGCATTCCGCAGTTGCCGAATCTGGGCAATTGGGTGGCCCCCACGCTCAACGTGGAGGAACTCGAAAAGCGCATCGACGAGCTCAAGGCCGTGCAATTCTGGCTGGACCAGAATGCGATGGCGCTCAAGGCTACCATCCAGGCGCTTGAAGTGCAAAAGATGACATTGGCCACGCTCAAGGGCATGAACTTCAACATGGGCGACGTGGCCAATGCGTTCAGGCTCAAGGCCGCGGACGCGGTGATATCCGGGGTGCAGAAGGTTGCCGAGAAGGCGCCGGAGACGGCTCCAGTCGTGCCCAGGGCGGAACCCAAAGTCGCTGCGAAAGGGGCTCGCAATGCGGACGCGAAGGCGGCGGCGGGCGTGGTGGATCCGCTCGCGTGGTGGGGCTCACTGACGCAGCAGTTTCAACAGATTGCGGCGAGCGCCATCAAGGAGGCAGCCCACCAGACGGCCGTGAGCGCCACCAAAACCATGACCGCGGGACTGGCCAAGGGGGCTCTCAAGACCGCGGCAGGTATGGCCGGCCGGGCGACTCCAGGTGCCGCCAAATCGGCAGCGTCCGGCGCAGCCAGATCAAAGGCCAAAGCCAAAAGGACAATCAGGAAGGTGGCTCCCGGGAGTCACTGAACCCGTCAGAGGATGAGCGCGTGAAGCTGTTTCCTTATGGTCATGCCACGCATCCGCAGTGGCATATGGCGGCGGCGCTGGTGCTGGCGCAGTTGCGCGCCCAGATGGTGCTGCCCGGCTACGCGCGTGCGCCGGCATTGGGCCTGCTCTACATCAC
>SCRR01000354.1 GCA_004322085.1 Burkholderiaceae bacterium | reverse complement strand
TGCCGAAAGCACCGACGTGACCCTGTTCCTCGGGGCGCGCCTATGGCAGGGCAGTGCGCTGTACCTGAACCCCGAGATCAACCAGGGCTTCGGTCTGAGCAACACGCTTGGTGTTGCCGGCTTTCCCAGTGGCGAAGCCAACCGCGTGGGCGACAACACACCGTACGCCCGCTTGCCTCGCGCGTTCATCCGCCAGGTCATCGATCTGGGCGGCGCCGCCGTGCCGGTGCAGGCCGGGGCGAATCAGCTCGGTGGCAGCCAGATGGCAGACAACGTCACCGTGACGATTGGCAAGTTTTCGGTGGTCGACATTTTTGACACCAACACCTACGCGCACGACGCGCGCGCGGACTTCCTCAACTGGTCCGTCGTGGACGGTGGCGCATTCGATTACGCCGCCGATGCCTGGGGATACACCGTAGGCGCGGCCGTGGAATGGACCCGGTCGTGGTGGACGCTGCGCACCGGCCTGTTCGATCTCTCGACCGTTCCCAATGGCGAGCAGCTGGATCCCCGTTTCAGACAATACGAGTGGCTGGGCGAGCTGGAAGCGCGTCATGAGATCGAGGGCCACCCGGGCAAGCTCAAGCTGCTGGGCTTCGTGAACCGCGCCGACATGGGCCGCTACACGAATGCGCTGAGCCTGGCGCAACAGACAGCCGCGGTGCCCGACACCTCGCTGGTACGGCGTTTCGCGTCACGCGCCGGGGCGGTGCTCAACCTCGAACAGGAACTGGCGCCCGACCTGGGTTTCTTTGCGCGCGCCAGCGTGAACAACGGCAGTCAGGAAACCTATGAGTTCACCGACATCAACCGCTCGCTGTCCGCGGGCCTGGCCTTGCAGGGCGACCGCTGGGGCCGGCACGGCGACACGCTGGGCATGGCGGCGGTAGTGAACGGTTTGTCGAACGCGGCCCGCGCGTATTTCGCGGCCGGCGGCTTGGGCGTGCTGGTCGGTGACGGGCAACTCAATTACGGCACGGAACGCATCGCCGAAATGTATTACAGCTGGCAAGTGCAGCGGCACCTTGCGATCACCCTCGACGTCCAGCGCGTCGTCAACCCCGGCTACAACCGCGATCGTGGCCCCGTGCCCCTGATGGCACTGCGACTGCACGCGGACTTCTAGCCCGCGCGCCTGAGCCGGAGTCGGCCGCGCTCGAAAACTACAGCAGTTCCAACGCCACCGCGGTGGCTTCACCGCCGCCAATGCACAGCGTGGCGATGCCGCGCTTGAGCCCGCGCGCGCGCAGTGCGTACAGCAGCGTGACCATGATGCGCGCGCCGCTGGCGCCGATCGGATGGCCCAGCGCGCAGGCGCCGCCGTTCACATTCACGATCTCGTGCGGAATCGACAGCTCGGTCATGAGCGCCATCGGCACCACGGCAAAGGCTTCGTTGATTTCCCAAAGATCCGCATCTTTCACGCCCCAGCCGGTTTTGGCCAGCAGCTTTTGCACGGCGCCGATGGGCGCAGTGGAAAACCAGTTGGGCGCCTGCGCGTGCGTGGCGTGGCCGACGATGCGCGCCAGAGGTTTGGCGCCCAGCCGGGCAGCGGTCCCGGCGCCCATCAGCACCAGTGCAGCGGCGCCGTCGTTGATGGACGAGCTGGACGCGGCCGTGATGGTGCCGTCCTTCTTGAAGGCGGGTTTGAGCGTGGGGATCTTGTCGAGCTTGACCCGGCCCGGGCCTTCGTCGATCGCAACCACCGTTTCCCCGGTGCGGGTCTTGACCGTGACGGGCGTGATTTCGGCCTTGAATGCTCCTGATTCAGTAGCGGCTTTGGCACGCTGGACGCTGGCGATGGCGAATTTATCCTGTGCTTCGCGGCTGAAGCTGTATTTGGCCGCGCAGTCCTCGCCGAAGGTGCCCATGGAGCGGCCGGGCTCGTAGGCATCTTCCAGGCCGTCGAGCATCATGTGGTCGAAGATCCGGTCGTGGCCCATGCGGTAGCCACCACGCCCCTTTTGCAGCAGGTAGGGCGCGTTAGTCATGCTCTCCATGCCGCCGGCCACCATCACGTCGAAGCTGCCAGCCAGCAGCATGTCGTGCGCCAGCATCGCGGCCTTCATGCCCGAGCCGCACATTTTGGACATCGTGACCGCCCCCGTGCTCTGCGGTAGCCCGCCCTTGAACGCCGCCTGGCGCGCGGGCGCCTGGCCCTGTCCCGCCATCAGGCAGTTGCCGAACAGCACCTCGCCCACCAGATCCGGGGCAATGCCGGCGCGCCCGACCGCCGCCTTGATGGCCGCGCCGCCCAGGTCGTGTGCCGCGAGACTGGAAAAATCACCCTGGAAGCTGCCCATGGGTGTACGCGCCGCACCGACGATAACGATGGAGTCAGGCATGATTTTTTCCTTGCAAAAGAAGAGTTGTCCGAGTCGGTTGAAACTGACGTTTACGTAAACGTCAATTGTGACAGAATCGGTGCGCAATGCAAGGCCCGCACGCCTTTCACGCCTTGCTGATCGGGATGTAGATTTCCGCGCCCTTGCGCTTGAACTCTTCCGACATGCTCTGCATGCCCTCGCTCAGGGCCTGCTCGTCGGTCACGCCCAGGGTCTTGGCGTATTCGCGCACTTCCTGGGTGATTTTCATCGAGCAAAACTTGGGCCCGCACATGGAGCAGAAGTGCGCGACCTTGGACGAATCCTTGGGCAGCGTCTCGTCGTGGAAATTGCGCGCCGTGTCGGGGTCCAGCGACAGGTTGAACTGATCCATCCAGCGGAACTCGAAGCGCGCGCGCGACAGCGCATCATCGCGCGCGCGCGCACCGGGGTGGCCCTTGGCCACGTCGGCCGCGTGCGCCGCGATCTTGTAGGTGATGATGCCGGTCTTGACATCTTCGCGATCGGGCAGGCCCAGGTGCTCCTTGGGCGTGACGTAGCAGAGCATGGCCGTGCCGTACCAGCCGATCATGGCGGCGCCGATACCGCTGGTGATGTGGTCGTAGCCGGGTGCGATATCGGTGGTCAGCGGGCCCAGCGTGTAGAACGGCGCCTCGTGGCAATGCTCCAGCTGCAGGTCCATGTTCTCCTTGATCAGGTGCATGGGCACATGACCCGGCCCTTCGATCATCACCTGCACGTCCTGCGCCCACGCCTTTTGTGTGAGCTCGCCCAGCGTGCGCAGCTCGGCGAACTGCGCCTCGTCGTTGGCGTCGGCGCCCGAACCGGGGCGCAGGCCGTCGCCAAGCGAGTAGCTCACATCGTACGCTTTCATGATCTCGGACATCTCGTCGAAGTGCGTGTAGATGAAGTTTTCCTTATGGTGCGCGATGCACCATTTCGCCAAAATCGAGCCGCCGCGCGAGACGATGCCGGTGACGCGGTTCGCGGTAAGGTGGATGAACGGCAGGCGCACGCCCGCGTGCACGGTGAAATAATCCACGCCCTGCTCGGCCTGCTCGATCAGCGTATCGCGGAAGATCTCCCAGGTCAGATCCTCGGCCACACCGCCGACTTTTTCGAGCGCCTGGTAGATCGGTACCGTGCCGATCGGCACCGGGGAGTTGCGCACGATCCAGTCGCGCGTGGTGTGGATGTTCTTGCCGGTCGAGAGGTCCATCACCGTATCGGCGCCCCAGCGGATCGCCCACACCAGCTTCTCCACCTCCTCCTCGATGCTCGAGGTGACCGCCGAGTTGCCGATGTTGGCGTTGACCTTGACCAGGAAGTTGCGGCCGATCGCCATCGGCTCGAGCTCCGTGTGGTTGATGTTGGCAGGAATGATGGCGCGCCCGCGTGCCACCTCGTCGCGCACGAACTCGGGCGTCATCACCTGGGGGATCGCCGCGCCGAAGCTGTGGCCGGCCAGGCGTTTTTCGCGCGCAGTGTCCTGCTGGTACGGCCGCATCCATTCGAGTTTCTGGTTTTCGCGCAGCGCCACGTATTCCATCTCGGCCGTAACGATGCCTTGGCGCGCATAGTGCATCTGCGACACATTGGCGCCGGCGCGCGCGCGCCGCGGGCGGCGCTGCAGCCCTGCGGCCTGGGCACGCAGCGCGGCCAGCATGTCGGTTTCACCATGTTTGGCACCGTCGTCCAGCGCGAACGGCGCGCGGCCCGTGTAGGCCTCGGTGGCACCGCGCTTTTCGATCCACTGCTGGCGCGGCGTCGGCAGGCCCTGGCGCACGTCGATCACGGCATCGGGGTCGGTATAGGGTCCCGATGTGTCGTACACGGCGACCGTCTCGCCATTACTTTGCAGAATCTCACGCAGCGGCACTTGCACGCCGTGCGCTCCTGCGACGTAGCGCTTGCGCGACGCGGGCAGCGGCTCGCGCGTGAGGTTGATGAATTGGGCTAATTTGTCGGGCGCGTTCATGGCAAGGTCTCCGGTTGAGTGACACGTTGCACCGGAGGACGATGACAGCAACGCGAACACCTGGAAGACAACATGACGCCCCCCGAGGGGGACAGACCGTAGTCTGGCTCTTCTTACGCCGGTACAAACCGGATCAAGTTCGCGGGTTTGGAAACCATCTCAGCGCAGATCCTGCGCACCCCGGGCAGCGCAAGTATAGGCGATATAGCCGCGCCGCGCGACTACGACAAATCGGTTTCCCCGTCCGCCGGATTGAAGCGTTTTTTCTGCTCATAAGGGAACACGTCGTAGACATGCCCCTGCGCAATGCGCTCCTTGTGCGCCTGCCAGAACGAGGCGTCCAGCAGATCGGCGTGGTGCTTGAGGAAAACCTCGCGCACCGCGGGATTGCCAAGCAGGAAGGGGCCGAAGGTTTCGGGAAAGACATCGTGCGGGCCGACGGCGTACCAGACTTCACCGCTCATCTCTTCCTCCTCGTTGTGCGACTCGGGCACGCGGCGGAAGTTGCAGTCGGTGATGTATTCGATCTCGTCGTAGTCGTAGAAAACGACCTTGCCATCGCGCGTGACGCCGAAGTTTTTCCACAGCATGTCGCCCGGGAAAATGTTGGCGGCCAC
>SCRR01000353.1 GCA_004322085.1 Burkholderiaceae bacterium | reverse complement strand
TTGAATTCGAACGCGCCCTCGCGCACATAGCCCGGCAGGCGCCGCAGGTACGGACGCTCCGGCCCGAAGTCGACGCCGACGCCGGTCATGACGCGCGCCAGCTGCTGCACGTCCTGCTGGGTGTAGCCGGAGCCGACGCCCAGGGTGTGCAGCTCCATGATCTCGCGCGCGTAGTTTTCGTTGATGTGGCCGACGTGGTTCTGCACGTTGTCCAGGTACACCAGCATCGCCGGGTGGTGCGCCACCGCACCGAGCAGCGTGCGAAAGCGCTCGAGCGCGTGCGGTGCAATGGCATTTTGTTCGTAGTCGGCAATCGTCGCGCGGATGTTGCCCTTGTACTGGAACACGTTGAAATGGTTCATCCAGAACCAGGTCATCTGCTCCTGAATCTGGTTCGGCGAATAGAGCGCACGCAGCAGTTCGCGCATCTGCGCCTCGCGGCCAAGTCGGCTCATCTCCTGCTGCCAGCTTTTCAGCGCCGCCTTCTTGGCGTCGTCGTCGGTCAGCGCCACCGCCTGCCTGCGCTGCTCGGCCATCTCGCGCGCCAGATCGATCATCGGGTGCTGGCTGATGGTCATCGCGGCGATCTGAGTCTGCACCTCGGGCGGCAATTGCGCCCCGCCGGGGTGCAACTGCTGCTCCAGGTACCGGTCGATGCCGAGCGCGCGCACCTGAGCCATCGTGCTGGAATTCGCGCCCCAGGTCAGCCGGTTGGCCGCGAGGAACAGCGCGACTTCACCGGCTTGCGGCGGCAAAAGCGCTGCGCCGGTGGCGGTGGCTGCTGCGGAGCAGCCGCCCAGCACGCCGCCGCCGGAAGACAGCGCCAGCGCGATCCAGGTGCGGCGGCTCAACATGATGCGGCTTCAGCTTACCTGCCGATGTCGTGGCTGTTCTCGTTGAGCTGCTGCGTCAAAGCGTGCTGATCGGCCCCCGTCAGATGACCGCCCTTGTCCTGGCTGCCCATGTCGCGCTCTTCCTGGCGAATCTTGTGGTCATCGACGCGCAGAGCGTGCGCCTGTTGATGCGTCATCTCGCCTTCCCTGACCTCCTGCGTGATGCGCCGGTTCTGGTGCGCGATGCGGTGGTTGTCGTGCACCCGCACCGGATGGTGTTTTTGCCATGGCGTTTCGGCCAGGGCATTGGTGGACAGGAAGCCGGCGGCCGTGGTGACGGCGAGCACGGCCAGTGCGGTGCAAACGGAAGCTTTCACGGCGCATTCTCCTCGTGGTGACCGGCAGACCCCCTCGGCCTGCCTGCCCACTCTAACGCCGGCGCTGCGGCGGCGCCGACCCATGAAAGAGGTTTTACCGCTGGTTTACCCGTCATTTACCGCGCGGAAACGCGCCCCATCCGGGCCGCGGCGGACCGGGTCCACCCGATTCAGAGCGCGCGCTGGATCAGGATTTTCTGCACATCCGAGGTGCCTTCGTAAATCTGGCACACGCGCACGTCGCGGTAGATGCGCTCGACCGGAAAGTCGCTCACATAGCCGTAGCCGCCCAGCGTCTGCATCGCTGCGCTGCAGACCTGCTCGGCCATTTCACTGGCGAACAGTTTGGCCATCGCGGCCTCCTTGAGGCACGGACAGCCCGCGTCACGCAGGCTCGCGGCGTGCCAGATCAACTGCCGGGCTGCTTCTATCTTCGTAGCGCACTCGGCAAGCCGAAAGCCTACCGCCTGGTGATTGAAGATGGAAGTGCCAAAACTCGTGCGTTCCTTGGCATAGGCCACGGCGCAGTCGAACGCGCTGCGCGCCATGCCCACACTCTGCGCCGCAATGCCGATGCGCCCGCCCTCGAGACCACCCAGCGCAATCTTGTAGCCCTCACCTTCCGCGCCGATCAGGTTTTCGGCCGGGATGTGGCAGTGGTCGAAGTTGATCTGCGCCGTGTCGCTGCTGTGCTGACCCAGCTTGTCTTCGAGGCGCGCGACCACGTAGCCGGGCGTGTCGGTCGGCACCAGGAACGCGCTCATGCCCTTCTTGCCGGCGCCCTTGTCGGTCACCGCGATGACGATCGCGATCTGGCCGCTCTTGCCGCTGGTGATGAACTGCTTGACGCCGTCGATCACGTAGCCGTCGCCGTCCTTCACGCGTGTGGCCGTGGTACGCAGCCCCGACGCGTCGGAGCCCACATGCGGCTCGGTCAGGCAAAACGCGCCCAGCAGGCGGCCCTGCGCCAGCGGCGTCAGCCATTGCTTCTTTTGCGCCTCGCTGCCATAACGCAGCAGGATCGCGTTGACCGGGCAGTTGGTGACCGAGATCGCGGTGCTGGTGCCGCCGTCGCCAGCCGCGATCTCTTCGAGCACCAGCGCCAGCGTCAGGTAGTCCAGTTGTGCGCCGCCGAACTCCTCGGGCACGCAGATGCCATAGGCGCCGAGCGCGGCCAGGCCCTGGTGCGCCTGCTTTGGGAACTCATGGGTTTTGTCCCAGGTTGCCGCGTTGGGCCACAACTGTTCCTGGGCAAACGCGCGCACCGCGTCGCGAATCATTTCCTGGTCGGGAGTCAGCAGCATGGTGTGAAAGGGTCTGGATCGGCGTTGACGTGGGCGTCCATTATCGTGCCGCATCCCGCCACCGGCCATGGTCTGCTATAGTGCCAGCCTCTTTTTGTTACGGAGTGATCTCCATGAACGGTTCTGGCAGTCGATCTTGCATCGACCACGAACTGGCAGGGTCGTCGTAGCGTCGCGTGTCGCTGCTGCCCTGCCGGACCTGGCGGGTAGTGGCATGGGAGCAGCCGGTCCTGGTAGCTTCCCTCTCCTTCCCTTTTGATTTATCGCGCGCCGTGTTGCGATCACGGCAGCGCGGATGTGAGCGTCTCGCAGGCGCCCATCTGACAATGAAGTAGAGCAACATGAAATTTCTGCGCCCACCCTTCCTTGCGGGTAACCCCCTCGCGCGCCCGTTCCGCCTCACCGGAACGCGACCCGACCTTCGCAGGCGCACGCGTCAAACCCGCTCCATGAAGGCCTGGCTTACGGCCCTGTGTATTGCCGCCCTGCAATGCGGTGCCATGGCGGCCATCGC
>SCRR01000352.1 GCA_004322085.1 Burkholderiaceae bacterium | reverse complement strand
CCGCGGCGCCCCAGTCGGTGTAGTGGATTTCGCGCCCGGCGCAGGTCAGGTAGTTGGAGGTAAACGAAGTCATGTGGGAGCCTTTGCCTTTTTCGCCTGCGACCTGCCGGCGCGCAGCCGACCGACGATGCCGCTTGGAAAGAAATAGACCGAAAGCACAAACAGCACGCCCAGCCACAGCAGCCAGCGATCGGGCGAGAGCAGCGCCGCGAGCCACGGCAGACCGCTCACGGCCTGGCCGGCAAGCCGCAGCAAGTCCTGCAGGTAGCTTTGCGCCACCAGGAACAGCGCCGCGCCGATGGCCGCACCGTAGATCGTGCCCATGCCGCCGATCACCACGATCAACAGCACATCGACCATGATCTCGAACGAGAGCGAGGTGTCGGGTCCGTTGTACCGCAGCCAGATCGCGAGCAGGGCGCCGGCCAGCGTGGCGAACAGCGCCGACAGGATGCTGGAGGTGGTGCGGTAAACCACCACGCGGTAACCAATGGCCTCGGCGCGAAACTCGTTCTCGCGGATTGCCTGCAGCACGCGGCCAAACGGTGAATTGACGATGCGCAAGAGCGCCAGCAGCAACACCAGCGCCACGACGAACAGCAGGTAGTAGCACAGGAGCCGGCCGTCGAGCGAGACGCCCAGAAACGGCGCGTCGCGCAACTCGAAGCTCGGCGAGATCACTTGCGGCAGCCGGAAGGTCAATCCATCCTCGCCACCCGTGAAGTTATACAGCTGCGAGGCCAGCGCCTGGAACGCCGAGGCCACCGCGAGCGTGATCATGGCAAAGAAGATGGCGCGCACGCGCAGCGAAAACAACCCGATCACGAACGACAGCACCAGCGACAACGCAAGCGAGGCGGCCAGTCCGACCAGCACCGCGCCCCAGCCCGCCCCGAGGCGCGTGGCCGAGATCGCAATGCCGTACGCGCCGATGCCGAAGAACATGGTGTGCGCAAAACTCACGATGCCGGTGTAGCCCAGCAGCAAGTCATAGCTCGCCACCAGCACGATGAACACCAGTACCTTGGCCGCGACGCTGAGCGCCTTGACGCCTGGAAAGATGAAGGGCCCGAAGGCCAGCGCCAGCAGCAGCACGATCAGCAGCGCCGCGAGGATGCGGCTGCGCGGCAGGTCGTTGGACAGAAGACGTTTGAACATCACAGGCGCCCTGTCAGCGGTTCATCACCGAATAGACGCCCTGCGGGCGCCACAGCAGAACCACCACCATCAGGAAGATGGTTGCGAACTGCGTGAGCGTGGGCAGCAGGAAGCCCACGTAGTTGTTCATCAAACCCACCAGCAGCGCACCGATGAGCGCACCGCCGGTGGAACCCAGGCCGCCGATGATGATCACGATGAAGGTCAGCACCAGGACCTGGGAGCCCATCTGCGGCACCAGGTTCTGCTGGAACAGCCCCCACATCACGCCGCCCAGACCCGCCAGCGCGCTGCCCACCACGAACACGCCAATGAACAACCGTCCGATGCGATAGCCGAGCGACTCGACCATTTCACGGTCCTGCACGCCGGCGCGGATCAACAGGCCGATCTTGGTGCGGCCCAGCGTCCAGGCCAGCGCGCCGAACACCAGCAGGCCCACCACGACCGCGAGAATCCGGTACTTGCCGATCACCGCGTTGGCCACCAGGATCGAGCCATTCAGCGCCTGCGGCAGCGGTAGCGGTATCTGCTCGGGACCCCAGATGACCTTGATGAGCTCCTCGCCGATGACCATGCCGCCCATCGTGACGAGGATCTGCTTGAGATGCTGGCCATAGACCGGCCGCACGATGAAGCGCTCGAACGCGAGGCCGACCACGCCGGCCACCGCCATCGCCGCCAGCATGGCCGGAAACACCGCGGCCAGGTTGCGCCAGAGCTCGCCCGAGCCGGTCCAGTCGCTCATCAGCCCGAGCACGCTGCTGGCGACAAACGCACCCAGTGCGATGAACACGCCGTGGCCGAAGTTGAGCACGTCCATGAGTCCGAAAATCAGCGTCAGGCCCGAGGCGATCACGAAGATGATCATCCCCATCGCCAGCCCCGCCACGGTGAGCGTGAGCCAGGTCGACAACGAGCCGGTCAGCGGCAACGCGACGAGTGCCAGCACCGGCACCAGCAAAAGAGGCTTCCAGTCGACGTCCAGCGCCTTCATGCGATGCCTCCCGTACAACCACATGCTCTATTGTTGATAGCTAAAAGTGAATACGCCATAACGGTTTCAGCCACTTTTCTCTCAAGATTCTTCACAGTGCCAGTCCCAGCAGCGACTGCTGCAACTGCGCATCGGCGGAGAACGCCGCCATGCTGCCGCTGTGCACCACGCGGCCGTTGTCCATCACGGCGACCGTGTCGCCCAGGCGCTGCGCGAAGTGGATGTTCTGCTCGACCAGCAAAATGGTGACGCCGCTGCGCTTGAGCTCGGCAAAGGCGTCGATCATGTTGTTGATGATGGCGGGCGCCAGGCCCTTGCTTGGCTCGTCCACGATCAGCAACTCGCGCGGCTCGACAATGGAACGCGCCACTGCGAGCATCTGCTTTTGCCCGCCCGACAGCTTGCCAGCCGGATGGCTCCAGAACTTCTCGACGGCAGGAAAGAGCTTGAATATCCACTGCAGCCGCGCTTTATCCATCTGCGCGGCGTGCTTCGCGCCGCGCGCGGCCAGCAGCATGTTTTCCTTCACCGTGAGGTCCGAGAAAATGCCCATGGTCTCGGGCACATAGGCGATGCCAAGCTGCGCGATCTGCGGTGTCTGCAGCGCGGTGATGTCGCGCTCGCCAAAGCGCACCCTGCCCTGCGACGCATGCCACAGGCCCATGATGGTGCGCAGTGTGGTCGTCTTGCCGGCGCCGTTGCGCCCCAGCAGCATGGTGAGCTGGCCCCGGGGCACAGCAAGGTCGACCCCGTGCAGGATGTGGTACGCACCGATATGCGTGTGCACGCCTTCGAGGGTCAGCAGATTCGCGCTCATCAGTCTTGCTCCTTCCCCCGTTGGGGGAAGGAGAAATTCATCAGCGTCGTCATGCGGCCGCCTCTTTCGCCATACCCAG
>SCRR01000351.1 GCA_004322085.1 Burkholderiaceae bacterium | reverse complement strand
GGAGCCGCGCATGAATACCAGCCATTCGGCCTCCGACAACACACCCGGTGTGGTGAGCATCAGAAGCGCCCACACTTTTGCAGGCACGCTGGACCGCCTGCGGGACACGTTCGAGGCCCATGGCCTCAAGCTGTTTGCGACGATCGATCACGGGGCCGAGGCCGCTGCCGTGGGCCTGGCCATGCCGCCCACCGTGCTGCTGGTTTTTGGCAACGCACGGGCCGGCACGCCGCTGATGCTGGCGCACCCGCTGGCGGCGCTCGACCTGCCGCTCAAGGCGCTGGTGTCCGAGGCCGTGCCCGGGGTCGTGATGGTGAGCTTCAACACGCCGCAATACCTGGTGGAGCGCCATGGGCTGCCGCACGAGCTGGTGGCCAATTTGTCACCGGCCGGGCGGCTCATCTCGCAGGCGCTGGGTACTTGAAACGGCGCCGGCGCCCCCTGCGCGTCACGGCTTTTCCAGCTGCTCCCGGCGCGTCGCGTCGTCATCCATGAGCTCGTACCACATCGCGTTGAGCACGGCAAAGGCGGCCGCCAGGGGCAGCCCGAGTAACCAGGAGAAGTACCACACGGCGTGTCCTTGTCTTTGAATGGAGCGGCGCTTCAATACGCGTGCCCGCTCTCGCTGCGGATCGACTGCTCGTCCACCTTGCCCCACAGCACGTGGTAGACCCACGCGGTGTAGGCAACGATGATGGGCACGAAAATCACGGTCACCACCAGCATGATGAACAGCGTGAGGTGGCTCGACGAAGAATCCCACACCGTCAGGCTCGCGTGCGGATCAACCGAAGACGGCAACAGGAACGGGAACATCGACGCCCCCACGCTCAGCACGATGCCGGCCACGCTCAGCGCGCTGCACAGCAGCGTGAATATCTCGCGGCGCAGCCGCAGCCCCAGTAGCGCACCCAGCGCGCCGACAAAACCGGCCGCGGGCGCGGCCAGCGTCCAGGTGTGGGCCATGTAGTTGGCAAACCAGGCGCCCGGATCATGCGCCTGGACCGTCTTGAGCAGCGGGTTGGAGGGCCCCACCATGTCAATGGCGCTGGTGATGCGATAACCGCCAACGTAGGACCACAGCAGCACGCCGGCCAGTGCGTACAGCACGATGGTCAGCAACGCCGCGACCGTGCCGTAGCGGCGCGCGCGCTGCGCCACCAGACCCTGCGTCTTGAGCTGCAGCCAAGCGCTGCCATGCATGACCAGCATGGCGATCGACAGCAGGCCGCACAACAAGCCAAAGGGGTTGAGCAGGCCGAGAAAACTGCCGTCGTAGAAGGTTCGCATGTCGGGCGCCAGCCGGAACGGCACACCTTGCAGCACATTGCCAACCGCCACGCCGAAAATCAGCGCCGGCACGAAGCCGCTGAAAAACAGCACGCCATCCCAACGCGCACGCCAGCGCGGATCGTCGCGCTTGCTGCGAAACTTGAACGCCACCGGGCGCAGGATCAGGCCGACCAGAATCGCGAGCATCGCAAGATAAAACCCCGAGAACGCCACGGCATAGACCTGCGGCCACGCCGCGAAGATGGCGCCACCGCCCAGAATCAACCATACCTGGTTGCCCTCCCACACCGGACCGATGCTGTTGATGACGACGCGCCGCTCGACATCGTCGCGTCCGGCCAGGGGCAGCAGCATGCCCACGCCCAGGTCAAAACCATCGGTGACGGCGTAGCCGACCAGCAGCACGCCGATCAGCGCCCACCAGATCAGCCGCAGGGTGTCGTAGTCCACAAGCAGGTGCAGGATCATGGCGTCACTCCGCTGATATGAGGTTCGCCGCGGCAGCACCTGCGACCGGTCTGCGGGCCGCGCCTTCGCCCGGTGCATGCTCCGCCTGCGGCCCCGTGCGAATCGCTTTGAGCATCAGTTTCACCTCGATGACCAGCAGCACGGTATAAATCACGACGAAGCAGGCCAGGCTGAACAGCAGCGTCTTGATGCCCAGGCTGGAGACGGCCACGGCCGTCGGCAGAATGCCTTCAACCACCCAGGGCTGGCGCCCGACTTCGGCCACCAGCCAGCCGGCTTCGATCGCAATCCACGGCAGCGGAATGGCGTACAACGCCAGCTTGAGCAGCCAGCGGTGGCGCTCCAGCGTGCGGCGCGCCGACAGCACGAAGAACGTGGCCATCAACAGGATCTGGAAGAAACCGATGCCCACCATGATGCGAAACAACCAGAACATCGGTGCGACCTGGGGTACGGTGTCCCACGCGGCCTGGGTGATCTGCTGTGGGCTGGCCTGGCGCGGATCGTCTACATAGCGCTTGAGCAGCAACGCATAGCCCAATTCGTTGCCATTGTCCTCGAAGGTAGCGCGCGTTCCCGGCAAGACCTTGTCGATGCCGCCGGCGGCGCGAATCTGCTGCAGCGCATCGTAGGCCTTGATGCCCTGGGCGATGCGCCCCTCGGCCACCTTGACCATCTCGTCGATGCCCGGAATCACCGTGTCGAGCGAGCGCGTGCCGATCAAGCCCATCAGCATCGGAATATGAATGGCATAGCGGGTTTCGCGCGCGGTCTGGTCGGGAAAGCCGATCAACGTGAAGGCTGCTGGCGCGGGCTCGGTCTTCCACATGCCCTCGATCGCGGCCAGCTTCATCTTCTGGTGATCGGATGTCAGGTAGCCGCTCTCGTCGCCGAGCACCACCACCGACAGCGCCGCCGCCAGTCCGAACGCCGCCGCCACCGTCATGGAGCGCTTGGCCAGATCGCGATGCCTGCCCTGCAGCAGGTACCACGCCGACACCCCCAGCACGAACACGGCCGCACAGATGTATCCGGCCGAGACGGTATGGACAAACTTGGCCTGCGCCACCGGGTTAGTCAGCACCGCATAGAAGTCCGTCACCTCCATGCGCATGGTCTGCGGATTGAGTGCGGCCCCGACCGGGTTTTGCATCCAGCCATTGGCGATCAGGATCCACAAGGCCGACAGGTTGGAGCCGATGGCGACCGCCCAGGTGGCCGCCAGGTGTCCGCGCCGCGAGAGCTTGTCCCAGCCGAAGAAAAACAGCCCGACAAAGGTTGCCTCGAGGAAAAAAGCCATCAAGCCTTCAAGCGCCAGCGGCGCACCAAAAATGTCACCCACATACTGGCTGTAATAGCTCCAGTTCATGCCGAACTGGAACTCCATGACGATGCCGGTCGCGACGCCCATGGCGAAGTTGATGCCGAACAGCACGCCCCAGAATTTCGTCATGTCGCGCCAGATCACGCGCCCGGTCATCACGAAGACCGTCTCCATGATCGCCAGGATGATGGACAGGCCCAGCGTCAGCGGCACGAACAGGAAGTGATACAGCGCCGTGATGGCAAACTGCAATCGTGACAACGAGACTATGTCCAGTTCCATGTGATCTTCCTGATTCTTGACGCCGCGGGGCGCGGAGCTCTGCGTCCCCGGCGCACCCTGCATCGGACTTCAATCGGGCCGCAACGTTCCCAGCATCGCTTCAAACTGCGCGTCTCCCCGCCTGACATCGGCAACCATACACCCGTGCTGCAGGCTGACCAGACGGTCGGCGAGCGCGGCTTCACGCCGCACATGGGTTGCAAGCAGGATCGCGCGCGCACCGGCCTGCTCGCGCAGGCGTTCGAGCACGTCGCGCGCGGTCGCCGGATCGAGTCCCTCGGTCGGCTCATCGAGCAGCCACAGCGGCACCTGCCGCAGCAGCAAACGCGTCAGGGCCAGCCGGCGCGCCTGCCCGCCCGACAGGCCCAACCCGCCCTCGCCCAGCCGCGTATCGAGCAGGCCCGGCAACGCGCGCACGTCATGGGCCAGCCCGGCAGCCTCGAGCACCTGCCAAAGCCGGGCGTCGTCGGCGCCGGGGTCGGCGATTCGAAGGTTATCGCGCAGGCTGTCCTGGAACAGCTCGGTGCGTTGCGTCAACAAACTATGGCGCTGTGTTTGCACTGTTCCGCAGTGCGGCACCAGCTCGCCCGCCACCAGCGACAGCAGGGTGGACTTGCCTGCCCCACTGGGTCCGATCAGCGCGACCCGCTCACCGGTATGCAACATGAACGACAGGTCTTGCAGCAGCGGGGTACCGGGTGCTTCGTGGCCGGCCGGGTCGGCCGTGATGGCGGTCAACTGCAACACCACGCCGTGCGCCGGCTCCGATGCTGGCCCGCGCGACGCTGTGGCCTGTTGCGGGCCAGGCGGCTGCAGGCGCGGCAGCAGCCGACGTGCCGCCATCAAGGTGCGCCCCAGCTCCAGTGCGCCGCGCCCGAGCGCGGCAAAGGGCTCCGTCGCCGTCAGCACGAGCAGCAATGCCAGCGCGGCCACCGGCGCTCCGATGATGTTCGTACCTGTCAGCGCACCGACCGCCAGCAAGGTGCCACCGAGCGCAACCGCACCGGCCACACCGTAGGCCAGGCCAGCCCGGGTTTCCAGCCGGTTCAAGACATCATCGGCACGTGCCAGGTAGCGATCGGCGTGCGCCAGCGCCTGCCGCTGCACATCGAGCTGCCCGGCCATGACGAGGTCCGTCTGCCCGGCCACCAGGTCCACGCTGCGCGCACGCAGTGCTTCCAGCCCATAGGCGCGCCGGCGCGCGGCCCGGCGCGCGCCCTGTGCCACCACCCACGAAATTGCCAGACCCGCCCCGACCAGCCACAGCGCGATGGCTACGCCAAGGCCCCAATAGGCCAGCCCCAGCGCCAGCCCCGTGGCCAGCGCGGCCAGCAGCGCCGCGCCGGCCGGCACCAGCACGCGCAGGTAGAGCGAGTCCAGCGCATCGATGTCAGCGGTCAGGCGAAACAGAAGCCGGGCCGGTCGGGCCAGCAGTCGCCGTGCCGCCTCAGGCTGCGCCCAGCCCCGGAACAGGCGCTCTCGCAGGTGCGCCAGCACGCCCAGCGTGGCGTCGTGCGTCACCACCCTCTCGCCATAGCGCAAGGCGGTACGGCCCAGCGCCAGCAGGCGGATACCGGCGGACGGCATGAACACATCGAAGGCAAAGGCCGCGGCCGCGCTCATGCCCGCGATCGCCGTGGCGGTGATGAACCAGCCCGCCAGGCCCAACAAGGCCATGCCAGACAATACCGTGAGCGCCGCCAGCAGGGCGCCGCCCAGCAGTCGGCGGCGATTCCCCCGTGCAAACACGGCCAGCAGCAGGCACAGTTCACGCCAGAGTCTCATGCCGCGGTCTCCCCCATCGCAGCAAGTCGAACGATGCGCCCCGCGCGCCCGACGCGCGCGGCCAGCACCGGGTCATGGGTGGCCACGATCAGCGTCTTGCCCTCGGCCAGTTGCAGCAAGGCGTCGGCCACCTGCGCGGCCGTCGCCAAATCCAGGTGCGCGGTCGGCTCATCGGCCAGCAACAGGTCCGCCGCCGGATGAACCGCGGCACGCGCCAGCGCGAGCCGTACCGCCTCGCCACCCGACAGCCCAATGCCGCCTTCGCCGAGGGCGGCGCCCGGGTGCGCCTGCGCTACCGCGTCCAGCGCCGCAAAGCGCAGCGCACCCGCCACGGTGGCCGCACTGGCCGGGGCGCGGCCCAGCGTCACATTGGACTGCACCGTGCCCGGAAAGATATGCGGTTTCTGGCTGATCCAGGCCATGCGCTCACGCAGTGCGGGGGCCGTGTTCGCAGATAGCCGCACGCCATCGATCGAGATGCTGCCCTCCTGCGCGGGCACGAGGCCCGCGATCAAGGCCAGCAAGGTCGATTTTCCGGCGCCACTGGCTCCTGTGATGACGACATGCTCGCCGGGCGCAACATGCAAGTCGTAGCCTTCCAGTACCGGGCTAAACGCACCAGCATGGGTAAAGCACAAGCCCACGATGTCCACTGCCGGGGCGCTGCGCGCAGGTGGCGCGACACGAGCAAGATCGATGGCCTGCGGCGGACCACTGATGCCCGGCAAAGGCAAGCCCTCGGCTGACAGGCGATGCAGCGCGCCCAGCGCCGCCTCACCGGCCGCACGGTCATGCCAGACACTCGCCAACTCACGCAGGGGCTCGAAAAATGCCGGCGTCAGGAGCAAAACGAAAAAACCCTGCCCCAGGCTGAGCCGCCTGCCCCAGGCACCAAAATCAAACGGGCCGAGCAGATGAAAGCCGATGTACACGGCCACCATTGCCACACCCAGCGCCGAGAAGAGTTCCAGCACCGCCGATGACAGGAAGGCAATTCGCAGGACCGCCATGGTGCGCCGCCGCAGTGCATCCGCGGCATCGCGCAAACGCAGCGCCGTGGCATCCACCGCACCGAGCGCGCGCAGCGTCGCCAGCCCGCGCAGGCGGTCCAGCAAAAAGGCATTCGTCCCGCCCATCTCGACCATTTGGGCCTCGCTCGCGGCCCTGGCACGCCAGCCCACCAGGGCCATGAAGAAGGGGATCAGCGGCGCGGCGCACAACAGCACGAGCGCTGCGACCCACGATAGCGGCAGCACCGCCAGCAGGATGACCGTCGGCACTACGGCGGCGCGCAAACGGGCGGTTCGGTACCGCGTCCAATAGGGCACCACAGCCTCGGCCTGCTCCGCCATGACGCTGGCGGCCAAGCCCGAGGCGGGACGGGCGCGGTCCAGCGGCGAGCGCGCTGCCAGCGCACCTGCGACCTGCGCGCGCAAACCCGACAGGCGACT
>SCRR01000452.1 GCA_004322085.1 Burkholderiaceae bacterium | reverse complement strand
CATCGACACCGAGGTGCTGGGCGCGCTGAGGTCGAAGCCGGAGTACAGCTTCTTCATGTCGTCCAGGGTGGCGATGTTGACGCCGGAGTTGCCGATCTTGCCGTAGATGTCCGGGCGCGGCGCCGGGTCCTCGCCGTACAGGGTGACCGAGTCGAACGCGGTGGACAGGCGCGTGGCCGCGCCGCCCTGGCTCAGGTAATGGAAGCGGCGGTTGGTGCGCTCGGGCGTGCCCTCGCCGGCGAACATGCGGGTGGGGTCTTCGCCGCTGCGACGGTACGGGTACACGCCGCCGGTGTACGGATAGTGGCCGGGCAGGTTTTCCTTGCCGAGGAAGGTGACGAGTTCGCCCCAGTCCTTCGACTTCGGCGGGGAGACTTTCGGAATCTTCTGGTGGCTCAGCGATACGCGGTAGTTCTCCACGCGGATGGTCTTGTCGCGCACCTTGTATTCGTTGACGTCGGCGGTGACCGAGGCGTACAGCGCCGGCCACTCGCGCAGCTGGTGGATCGCCTCGTGGCTGAGTTCCTTCAGCGCGGCGTTGTAGCGCTGGCGCAGGCGCAGGAGGCTGCGGTCCACGCCGTGCTCGTCATGCCGGCGCAGGCCGGCATCGCTCTTCGGCTGCTCGTCCGTGGGTGATGCGATCCCGGCCTGCGCCGGGATGACGGACTGGGAGGTTGGCGGCATTTGCAAGTCGGCGCTGCGGTACAGCTCCAGCGGGCGCGGCAGCTTCTCGTCGCCCAGTTCCTTCAGCGCCTCGTAGTAGTGCTGCGCCTTGCTGGCGTATTCGGCCTGGTGCGCGATGCCCGCGTTGATGCCGCGGCCCTGCTCGGCGATCTCGGCGAGGTAGCGCACGCGGCTGCCGGGGATCAGCACGGTGGCGCGCGGCTCCTTCAGCGTGGTGTCGAGCTGCGGCTTCCAGTCGCAATGCACGGCCGAAGCAACCCCACCCTGCCCGCCCCTGGAAGGGGAGGGTTCAAGATGGAGCTTCTCGCGCAGCAGGCGGCACA
This sequence comes from Burkholderiaceae bacterium, assembly GCA_004322085.1. Taxonomy (GTDB): domain Bacteria; phylum Pseudomonadota; class Gammaproteobacteria; order Burkholderiales; family Burkholderiaceae_C; genus Rhodoferax_A. Next base: position 348 of record SCRR01000452.1, on the reverse strand, counting down.
GGTTGGCGAACATCCAGGTCACGCCCGGGTCGTTGAACTGGCTGGCGATGGTCGGATAGACCGGCACGTCCTCGTCGGCCACCTTGAACGCGGTGTGGTTGCGCTTCCACTGCTTGCGCACGTCGCGCAGCGCGTCCTCGGCGCCGCGCTTGTCGAACTTGTTCAGCACCACCAGCTCGGCGAAGTCGATCATGTCGATCTTCTCCAGCTGGCTGGCCGCGCCGTAGTCGCTGGTCATCACGTAGACCGGGAAGTCGACCAGGTCGACGATCTCCGAATCGCTCTGGCCGATGCCGGCGGTTTCGACGATCACCAGGTCGTACGGCTGGCTCTTCAGGAAGTCGATGC
>SCRR01000350.1 GCA_004322085.1 Burkholderiaceae bacterium | reverse complement strand
TGCTTGACCAGGGCGGCGGCGTCGCGCAGGTCCTCGATGCGGCTGTTGGTGCACGAGCCGATGAACACCTTGTCGATGTAGATGTCGCTCATCGCCTTGTTTGGCGTGAGGCCCATGTAGGTCAGCGCGCGCTCGATCGCGCCGCGCTTGCTGGCGTCCTTTTCCTTGTCGGGGTCGGGCACGCGGCCGTCGATGCCCAGCACCATCTCGGGCGAGGTGCCCCAGGTGACCTGCGGCACAACGTCGGCGGCGTCGAGTTCGACCACCGTGTCGAACTTGGCGTCGGCATCGGACTGCAGCGTGGCCCAATAGACGCAGGCCTGGTCCCATTCCGCGCCGGTGGGTGCGAGCAGCCGGCCCTTCAGGTAGGCGATGGTCTTGTCGTCCACGGCGACCAGCCCCGCACGCGCGCCAGCTTCGATCGCCATGTTGCACACCGTCATGCGGCCTTCCATGCTCAGCGCGCGGATCGCCGTGCCACCGAATTCGATGGTGTAGCCGGTCCCGCCCGCGGTGCCGATCCTGCCGATGATCGCCAGCACGATGTCCTTCGCGGTGCAGCCGCGTGCCAGCGTGCCGTTTACCTTCACCAGCATGTTCCTGGCTTTTCTGGCCAGCAGGGTCTGCGTGGCCAGCACGTGCTCGACTTCGCTGGTGCCGATGCCGTGCGCCAGTGCACCGAACGCGCCGTGGGTCGAGGTGTGCGAGTCGCCGCAGACCACCGTCATGCCTGGCAGCGTGGCGCCATTCTCGGGGCCGATCACGTGCACGATGCCCTGGCGTTTGGACAGGAACGGGAAGTAGGCGGCGGCGCCGGACTCTTCGATGTTGTGGTCGAGTGTGGTGACCTGTTCGCGGCTGATGGGGTCCGTGATGCCGTCGTAGCCGCGCTCCCAGCCGGTGGTGGGCGTGTTGTGGTCGGCCGTCGCGACGATGGAGCTCGTGCGCCAGACCTTGCGCCCCGCCTGGCGCAGCCCTTCGTAGGCCTGCGGGCTGGTGACTTCGTGCACCAGGTGGCGGTCGATGTAGAGGGTGGCGGTGCCGTCCTCTTCGGTGTGGACGACGTGTTCGTCCCAGATCTTGTCGTAAAGGGTGCGTCCCATGGGATGGTTTCCTTGTGTGAAGGGTAATTTTATTGCGGCCGAACCGCACGTGCGCCGAGGTGTTCCACCAGCAGGCGCGCGGTCACGGGTAATGACGAGAAGTCGCGCGCCACCAGGTCGATCTGGCGCAGCGCCCAGGGGTCGGTCAATGGCACGCAGGCCAGTTCGCCCACGCCGCGCATCAGTTCGAAGGCGCGCTTCGGCATCACGCCCACGCCCAGGCCGTTGTCGATCATGCGGCACATCGCGTCCAGTCCGGTCACGCGGATGCGCAGCCGGATGTTGCGCCCGGCTTGCGCCGCGGCCTGCCGCATCGCGAGATGGATCGAGCTGGTGGCGTGCAGGCCGACGTGGTCGAAATCCAGGGTTTCTATGAAACTGATAGCTGCAAGCGAAGACAGGGCATGGGTTTTCGGCACAATCAATGCCAAAGTGTCGTGACGGTAGGGCCGTGTCTGCAGCTCGCCCGGACCGCTGGGCCCTAGCGCGGCAGTGTTGCAGATGCCCAGATCGGCGGCGCCTTCCTGCACGGCGCGGATCACGTCCATGCTCAGATGCTCTTCCAGGTCGACCTTGACCTGCTCATGCTGGCGCACGAAGCTGCCCAGGTCTTCGGGCAGGAACTGCACGATGGCCGAGATGTTGGCATGCACGCGCACGTGGCCGCGCACGCCATCGGCGTACTCGCTGAGTTCGCCCTGCATCTTTTCCAGGCTGAACAAGACCGATCTGGCATGGTGCAGCAGGCTCTCGCCCGCGGGAGTCAGGTCCACGCCGCGTGCATGGCGGTACAGCAGTGGTGTGTCCAGCGTGATCTCGAGGTCGCTGAGTCGCTTGCTCACGGCCGAGGCCGCGATGAATTCCCGTTCGGCCGCCTTGCCGATACTGCCGAGCTCGCACACCGCTACAAAGAGTTGCAGCGAGGTCAGGTCAATGCGGCGGGTGAAATTGCGTTCGGTGGGTTTCATCGAAAAGCATCGGAAGTCGTTTCGACACTTTGCCATCGCGTTTCAAGATGAAGGTGCATTTTCTCCCTTTGGGTGTTCGCTTGTCATCGTATAGCGCGATGACTGTCTGCGCCAACGGGCAGGCATGAAAAAGCCCGCTCAAGGCGGGCTTTCAGGTCCGGGGGTTGGCGACCAGATCGCTCAGCGCTTGGCAATCGGCTTCACGTCTCGCTTGACCGAACCCGTGAACAGCTGACGCGGGCGGCCAATCTTGTACTCGGGGTCGCCGATCATCTCGTTGAGCTGGGCGATCCAGCCGACCGTGCGGGCCAGCGCAAAGACGGCTGTGAACAGGGGCACCGGGATGCCGATGGCGCGCTGCACGATACCTGAGTAGAAGTCGACGTTGGGGTAGAGCTTGCGCGAGACGAAGTAGTCGTCTTCCAGCGCGATTTTCTCCAGCGCCATCGCGAGCTTGAACAGGGGGTCGTTCTCCAGGCCCATTTCTTTCAATACTTCCTTGCAGGTCTCCTGCATCAGCTTGGCGCGCGGGTCGTAGTTCTTGTACACACGATGGCCAAAACCCATCAGCTTGACGCCGGAATTCTTGTCCTTGACCTTCTCCATGAACTCGCCGACCTTGCTGACACCGCCCATGCTCTGGATGTTCTCCAGCATGTTCAGGCAGGCTTCGTTGGCACCGCCGTGCGCCGGCCCCCACAGGCAGGCGACGCCGGCCGCGATCGCGGCAAACGGGTTGGTGCCCGATGAGCCGCACAGGCGCACGGTGGACGTCGAGGCATTCTGCTCGTGATCGGCGTGCAGTATGAAGATACGGTCCATGGCGCGCTCTAGCACCGGATTGATCTGGTAGTCCTCGCAAGGCGTGGCGAACATCATGCGCAGGAAGTTGCCGGCATAGCTCAGGTCGTTGCGCGGATACATGTAGGGCTGGCCCGCCGTGTACTTGTAAGCCATGGCGACCAGCGTCGGCATCTTGGCAATCAGCCGGATCGCCGCAATTTCGCGGTGCTCCGGGTTGTTGATGTCCGTGCTGTCATGGTAGAACGCCGACAGGGCGCCGACCAGGCCCGTCATGATGGCCATCGGGTGCGCATCCCGGCGAAAGCCCCGCAGAAAGGTCTGCATCTGCTCGTGGACCATCGTGTGCATGGTGACAAGGCGTGTGAAGTCCTTCTTGCCGGCGGCGTCGGGCAGCTCTCCATACAGCAGCAGGTGGCAGGTCTCCATGTAGTCGCAGTTGACCGCCAGCTGCTCGATCGGGTAGCCGCGGTACAGCAGTTCACCCTTGTCGCCATCGATGTAGGTGATGGCGGACTGGCAGGATGCTGTGGACAGGAAGCCGGGATCGTAGGTGAACATGCCGGTCTGGGCGTACAGCTTGCGGATATCGATCACATCCGGTCCGATACTGCCCTGATACACCGGCAATTCAACGCTTGGGCTACCGTTGCTAAACGACAGGGTGGCTTTGTTTTCGGCTGGTTTCATTTTTTGCCCTTTCAGCGGTTATCTCTCAATTGACTTAAAACTTCACGCACATCGGCGCGGTCCAGTTCCGGACTGACCTCGGGCAAGGTCTTTCGTGCCAGGTGCAGGTCCAGCAGGTCGTTGTCACCAAGCTCCATTAGAGCACTCAACGCCTGTGCTTGCCGGGTGGTGAGGGTCGTTTCGTATCGGTTGAAAAACCGCTCGATGAAGAGGTCATTTTCCAGCAAGCCGCGGCGGCAGCGCCACTTGAGCTTGCTCAGTGCTCTCTCATCCAGCGGTTCATCTGCCATCTGCAACTTCCAGGCGCCGCTCAGGTGGCCCGAAAGACCATCATTTCCTTGATCTTGTTGATGGCCAGAGAGGGGTTCAGGCCCTTCGGACACACGTCCACGCAATTCATGATGGTGCGGCAGCGGAACAGCCGATAGGGGTCTTCCAGGTTGTCGAGCCGCTCCTCCGTACCCTGGTCGCGGCTGTCGGCCAGGAAACGGTAGGCTTGCAGCAGGCCGGCAGGGCCAACGAACTTGTCCGGATTCCACCAGAAGCTGGGACAGGCCGTGGAGCAGCAGGCGCACAGGATGCACTCGTACAGGCCGTTCAGCTCCTCCCGCTCTTCCGGACTTTGCAGGCGTTCCTTCTCGGGCGGTGGCGTGTTGTTGATCAGGTAGGGCTTGATCGACTCGTATTGCTTGAAGAACTGCGTCATGTCGACGATCAGGTCACGCACGACCGGCAGGCCTGGCAATGGCTTGAGCACGACCGGATCTTTCAGCGTGCGCATGTTGGTCAGGCAGGCGAGTCCATTCTTGCCATTGATGTTCATGGCGTCCGAGCCGCAAACCCCTTCGCGGCAGGAACGGCGAAAGGCGATACCGGGGTCTTGCGCCTTGAGTTTCATCAGGGCGTCCAGCAGCATGCGCTCGTGGCCGTCGAGTTCGACCTCGATGGTTTGCATGTAAGGCCGAGTGTCCTTGTCCGGGTCGTAGCGGTAAATCTGGAAAGTGCGTTTGGTCATGGGGATCCTCCGGTGTCTTGGTCGATTCAGGTCCGCAAGCGTCAGAACGTGCGGGTTTTCGGCGGGATGCTGTCGACGGTCAGTGGCTTCAACTGCACCGGCTTGTAGCTCAGGCGGTTGCCTTCGCGGTGCCACAGGGTGTGCTTGAGCCACTCGGTGTCGTTGCGCCCCAGCGGGTTCTCGGGTGTATCGCCGTATTCGGCCAGGCTGTGCGCGCCCCGACTTTCGTGGCGTGCCGCGGCGGAAATCATGGTGGCCTGTGCGACCTCGATCAGGTTCTCGACTTCGAGCGCCTCGATGCGCGCCGTATTGAACACCTTGGACTTGTCCTTGAGGTTGATGTTCTGCACGCGCTCGCGCAGCGCGGCAACCTGCACCACGCCTTCGTCCAGCGTGGCCTGGGTCCGGAACACGCCGGCGTGGTGCTGCATGGAGGCACGCAGCGCATTGGCCACGTCTTGTGCGTATTCGCCGCTGCTGGCGCCGTCCAGTCGCGCCAGCCGGGCCAGCGGCTGGTCGGCGGCGTCGGTGGGCAGCGGTTTGTGCGCCTTGCTTTGTTGGCTGAATTCCACAATATGGTTGCCCGCCGACCGTCCGAACACCAGCAGGTCGAGCAGCGAATTGGTGCCCAGGCGGTTCGCGCCGTGCACGCTGACACAGGAGCATTCACCCACCGCGTACAGGCCGTTCACGGTCACACTCTTGTTATCGGCGTCCTGTGTCACGACCTGGCCGTGGATATTGGTCGGGATGCCGCCCATCTGGTAGTGGATGGTTGGCACCACGGGGATCGGCTCCTTGGTGATGTCGACGTTGGCAAAGTTACGGCCGATCTCGAACACCGAGGGCAGGCGTTTGTGGATGGTCTCGGCTCCGAGGTGATCCAGCTTGAGCAGCACGTAGTCCTTGTTGGGGCCGCAACCCCGGCCTTCCTTGATCTCCTGGTCCATCGAGCGCGAAACAAAGTCGCGCGGTGCCAGGTCTTTCAGGGTCGGCGCGTAGCGCTCCATGAAGCGTTCGCCGTTGCCATTGATCAGGATCGCGCCCTCGCCGCGGCAGCCCTCGGTGAGCAGCACCCCCGCGCCGTACACGCCGGTTGGGTGAAACTGCCAGAACTCCATGTCCTGCAGCGGGATGGCGGCGCGCGCCGCCATGCCCAGACCGTCACCGGTGTTGATGTAGGCGTTGGTGGACGCGGCAAAGATGCGCCCGGCACCGCCCGTGGCCAGCATGGTGGCCTTAGCCTGCAGGATGTGGACGTCGCCGGTTTCCATTTCGATCGCCGTGACGCCGAGCACGTCGCCGTCGGCATCGCGAATCAGGTCCAGCGCCATCCACTCGACGAAAAAGCTGGTCCTGGCCTTGACGTTTTGCTGGTACAGCGTGTGCAGCATCGCGTGGCCGGTGCGGTCAGCCGCGGCGCAGGCGCGCTCCACGGCCTTTTCGCCGTAGTTGGCGGTATGGCCGCCGAACGGGCGCTGGTAGATGGTGCCATCGGGATTGCGGTCGAAGGGCATGCCCATGTGCTCGAGGTCGTACACGATATGGGGTGCTTCGCGGCACAGGAACTCGATCGCGTCCTGGTCGCCAAGCCAGTCGCCACCTTTCACCGTGTCGTAAAAATGATAGTGCCAGTTGTCCTCGTTCATATTGCCGAGCGAGGCTGCAATACCGCCCTGCGCGGCGACCGTGTGCGAGCGTGTCGGAAACACCTTGGAGAGCACGGCCACGTTCAGGCCTGCGCGCGACAGTTGCAGCGCGGCGCGCATGCCCGAGCCACCGGCCCCGACGATGACGACGTCAAATTTGCGTTTGGTAACGGAATAACTCATTTGTTTTTCAGCCTTGGTAGTGGTGTGGAATCAAAGACGCCACAGGACCTGAATGGCCCAACCCGCGCAACTCACGAGCCAGGCGATGGCGAAGATCTGCAATGCCAGGCGCACCGCTACGGGTTTGGCGTAATCCATCAAGACGTCCCGTATCCCGACCCACACGTGGTACAGCAGTGCCACAATGACCATGAAGGTCAGCGCTTTCATCCATTGGGCCGCGAAAATGCCGGCCCAGGTGTCGTAGCTGACCGGACCGCGGGTGAACACCACTTGAGCGAGTACCAGCAGCGTGAACAGCGCCATCAGGACGGCTGTGACGCGCTGTGCCAGCCAATCGCGGAAACCGTAGTGCGCACCCACTACGAGACGTTTGGTGCCGAAATTTACAGACATGGAAATCTCCTGATCAATGGGTGGCAGCGCCGGGCGGTGGCTGCCCGCAGGGGGTTAGTAAAGACCGAACAGCTTGGCGCCGAGGATCAGCAGCAGCGCGATGCTGAGCACCAGCGTGGTCGCGGCAGACTTGCGGCCGAAGTCCTTGGACACCGCACCGTGGTGGACGTCGGCCCACAGATGGCGCAGGCCGGCGAAGAAGTGGTGCAAAAACGCCCAGATCAACAGCAGGGCGACCAGCTTGATGAACCAGCCCGGTACAAAGCCGATACCAATATTGAACGCTGACTTGAAACGTTCGAACGATATTTCCGAGGAGACGGAGGTATCGAACATCCAGATGATGAATGGCAGCAGCACGAACATGATGGCGCCACTGATGCGGTGAAGGATCGACACCAGTGCGGCCAGCGGCATGCGATAAGTCGTCAGGTCCCTGAAAAGGTTGAGGTTACGGAATTCAGGCCGTTTGGGTCGCGTGGGGGGTGCTAGCTCAGACATGGGATGACTTTCGTGGATGTAACGACTCTGTAATTGTGCAACGACTGACGACGCAAAATTCTATTGCAACGCAGCAAACGGGTCGCGCGGCTGGGCTTTCTCCGTGATTTCGGCCATTGCCAGCGGTCAGTTCAACTCGTTGCGGTAATGGTGCGTGTCGGTGCGGTACAGGCCGCGGCGCAGTTCCATGGGGACATCGTTGTAAGTGCAGGCTATCCGTTCGACGCTGAGCAGCGGCGTGCCCATGCTGATTTTGAGCAGTTCACATTGCGCCGGATCCGGCACCACGGCCCGGATGTGTTCCTCGGCCCGTACCATGCGCACTCCGAACTCGGTCTCGAACAACGCGTACATCGGGCCGCGGTACTCCGACAGGCGCTCCGCCGTCAGCCCCTTGAACGGGCCGCCGGGGAGCCACAGGTCCTCCAGAATGGTGGGTACGCCCGCGAACGAAAGCACCCGGCGTACCTGCAACACCGCGTCGCCCGTACGCAGCGTCAGTGCCCGCGCCACATCCGCACTGGCGCGAAGCCGTCTGCAATCGATGATGTCGCGCTGGGCCGGGCCCTCGCTGTTCACATCGCCGTTGTCGGGGATCAGCTTCAAGAAGCGGTACTGCACCTGGTGCTCGGCATGGGTGGCAACGAAGGTGCCTTTGCCCTGACGCCGCACGACCAGGTTCTCGGCGGCGAGTTCGTCGATGGCCTTGCGCACCGTGCCCTGGCTCACGCGGTAGCGCGCCGCCAGGTCCATTTCGCTCGGAATCGCCGCGCCCGGTTTCCATTCACCGGACTGCAGGCTTTGCAGGATCAGCCCCTTGATCTGCTGGTACAGCGGACTGAAAGCGGGTGTCAGACCGGCGGTGGGTCCGCTGCCTGATTCCGCGCTGGGAGCTTCGTGATCGGCGGGGGAGTGGGACATGGGACGGGTCGTTTGAATGGCTCGATCATATCTTATATAAGATATAAGACGAATTGACCGACAGCGGGTTTCGAGGGTAAACTCCTAGCCTGTTTCAGGCCGCCATTGCCAAGCGCCCAGGCTCCTTCTGGAGACCTCTTTCATTATCCTTTCTGGAGTCGTCAATCATGAACAAAAAACCCGTTCGCGTCGCCGTCACCGGTGCCGCGGGTCAAATCGGCTACGCCATCCTGTTTCGTATCGCCTCCGGCGAAATGCTGGGCAAGGACCAGCCTGTCATCCTGCAATTGCTTGAAATTCCCCAGGAGAAGGCCCAAAAGGCGCTCAAGGGCGTGATGATGGAACTGCAGGATTGCGCCTTCCCGCTGCTGGTGGAGATGCAAGCCCACGGCGATCCGATGACGGCGTTCAAGGACGTCGACTATGCGTTGCTGATCGGTTCGCGTCCGCGCGGCCCGGGCATGGAGCGCGCCGAACTGCTGGCCGTGAACGGCGCCATCTTTATCGAGCAGGGCAAGGCACTCAATGCCGTGGCCAGCCGCAACGTCAAGGTGCTGGTAGTCGGCAACCCGGCCAACACCAACGCCTATATCGCGATGAAGAGCGCGCCCGACCTGCCGAGCAAGAACTTCACCGCCATGCTGCGCCTGGACCACAACCGCGCGTTGAGCCAGATTGCCGCCAAGACCGGCAAGCCGGTGGCCGACATCGAAAAACTCACGGTCTGGGGCAACCATTCGCCCACCATGTACGCCGATTACCGCTTTGCCACGATCAACGGCGAGAGCGTGGCCAAGATGATCAACGACCAGGAATGGAACGCCAACACCTTCCTGCCCACCGTGGGCAAACGCGGCGCCGCCATCATCGAGGCGCGCGGCCTGTCCAGCGCGGCATCGGCCGCCAACGCCGCGATCGACCACATGCACGACTGGGCGCTGGGCACCAACGGCAAATGGGTCACCATGGGCATTCCGTCGAATGGCCAGTATGGTATTCCCAAGGACGTCATGTTCGGCGTGCCGGTCACCTGCGAGAACGGCGAGTACAAGCGAGTCGAAGGCCTGGCCATCGACGCGTTCAGCCAGGAGCGCATCGACAAGACGCTCAAGGAACTGCTCGACGAGCAGGCCGGCGTGGCGCACTTGTTGTAAACCCTCAGGCTGCGCGCACTGCGTGTCGCTTCGCCAACCCCCTTGCCGGGGGGCGACACCAGCGGCCCGGCGAAGCCGGTCCCGCGGTGTCTCGCGAAAAGATTCTATGCGTGAGCCGGGACGCGAATTGCATTGAACATGGCTGACTGGAACCCCGACCTGTACCGGCGCTACGAGGACGAGCGAACGCGGCCGGCGCGGGACTTGCTGGCACGCGTGCCGCTCGGGCATGCGGCGCAGGCGGTCGATCTTGGTTGCGGGCCGGGCAATTCCACCGAGCTGCTGGTGCAGCGTTTTGCGGGTGCGCAGATTGCTGGAATCGATAATTCCGAAGCCATGCTCGAGAGTGCGCGCCGGCGTCTGCCCGAGGTGCGCTTTGATCCCGGCGACATTGCGAGCTGGGCGCCCGACGCCACGGCGGACGCTGCGCCGGATCTGATCTATGCGAACGCCGCCCTGCAGTGGGTGCCCGACCACGAAACGCTGATACCACGCCTGTTTGATGCACTCGGCCCGGGCGGCGTGCTGGCCATCCAGATGCCCGATAACCGGCAGGAGCCAACGCACCGGCTGATGCGCGAAGTCGCTGCGCAGGCGCCGTGGGCTGCGAGCATCGGCGACGCGGACGGGGTGCGCACCGAACTGCTGGACATTGGCGGTTATTACGATCTGCTTGCACCGCAGGCAGCGCAAATCGATGTCTGGCGCACCACTTACCAGCACCCGATGCCGTCGCCCGCCGCGATCGTCGAGTGGCTGCGTGGCACGGGGTTGCGCCCGTTTGTGGAGCGTCTCTCCGGCGCGCTGCGGGACGGCTATCTTGCCGAATACGAGCGGCGCGTGGCACAGGCCTACCCACCGCGTACCGATGGGCGTCTGCTGCTCGCGTTTCCGCGCCTGTTCATCGTGGCGCAGCGCAAGTCATGAGTGCCATTGCCAGCCACCCGCGCGAAGTGCTGCTGGGCGCGCAGGCAGCTGGCCTGGTGCTGCCGGTGTGCGACCACTACAGCGGCGTGGAGGCGCGCATGCGCAAGAGCCTGCAGTTGCAGGCCGAGTTCACCGAAGAGTTCGGCGCCTGCGTGTTCGATGTGACGCTCGATTGCGAAGACGGCGCACCGGTGGGCGGTGAGGCCGATCACGCCGCGCTGGTGGTGGCATTGGCGCTGCTGGCCGACAAGAACGCCCGCGTCGCGGTGCGTGTGCATCCCGTGGACCATCCCGCGTTCGAATCCGACATCGCCTCGATTGCCGGTGCGGTGGGCCACAAGCTGACCCATATCATGATTCCCAAGGTGGAATCGGTGAGCGATGTGGAGCGTGCCGTGAAGGCGCTGGC
>SCRR01000349.1 GCA_004322085.1 Burkholderiaceae bacterium | reverse complement strand
CGACTGCAGCGCTCGCTGGGGGTGACCACGGTTTACGTGACTCACGACCAGGAAGAAGCCATGACTGTCGCGGACCGAATGGCGGTATTCATGGAAGGGCGCATCGTGCAGATTGGCACACCTAAGGAAATCTACTTGCGGCCAGCCAACGTAACGGTGGCGGCCTTTATCGGTACACCGCCCATGAACTTGCTGCCGGCCAAGTACTCACAAGGGCAGGTAACGGTGTTTGGAGCCACGCTGCCGGTGGCGCCCACAGCTGGCCAGGACACGTGTGACGTAGTTTTGGGCGTGCGTCCGGGCGATTTGCATATTGCGCCGGACGGGATTGCCGCGAAGGTGGACTTCGTAGAAGATCTGGGCGATAGCGTTATTGTCAATTTGAACCTGGGCGAAAAACGAGTAAAAGTACGACGCGATCAGGGCCCTGAGTTGACGGAAGGGCAATCGGTTTTTCTTTCGTTCGAACCGGCAACCGCTCATTTGTATGATCCCCAATCGGGCTTGAGGATTCAAGCCTCGACATCCCCTTAATCAATTCATGCAGCGTTATACAGAGATACAAGGCAAGAGATGAAAATCGACAAGACCCGCAAACCGAATATCGTGCTGATATTGAACGACGATATGGGTTACTCCGATATCGGTTGCTACGGCGGCGAGATTGAAACACCGAATCTGGATCGGCTCGCGGCAAACGGACTCAGATTCTCGCAGTTCTACAATACCGCGCGCTGTAGTCCGTCGCGTGCATCGCTGCTGACTGGTTTGCATCCGCATCAAACAGGCATTGGCGTATTGACCTACGACTGTGGTCCTGAAGGTTACGCGGGTAATCTGAACAACAATTGCGTGACGATTCCGCAAGCGTTGAAGGCCAGCGACTACAAGACCTACATGAGCGGCAAGTGGCATGTGGCCAGCAGCCTGGTGGAACCTTCTGACACATGGCCTTTACAACGCGGTTTCGATGAATTTTTCGGCACCATCATTGGTGCGGGAAGTTTTTATGATCCTAATACCTTGACGCGTGGTAATGAGAATATCGAGCACGAGGCGAAAGACAAAGATTTTTTTTATACCGATGCCATTAGTGATCAGGCGGTTGATTACATCAGGAAGCATCACCGCCAATGTTCCGATCAGCCTTTCTTCGAGTATGTAGCCTACACGGCGCCGCACTGGCCGCTACATGCACATGATGACGATATTGCCAAGTACGCGGGACGCTTTGACGGCGGGTGGGACAAGCTCCGGGCCGAGCGCTTGAAACGGCTGGTGAAAGCAGGAATATTGAAAGACAGCTGGAAACTGAGCGATCGCGATCCCAGCCAACCGGCTTGGACTGATGCCAAAGAAAAAGCGTGGTTGTTACGTTGCATGGAGGTTTATGCGGCACAGGTCGACCGGATGGATCAAGGTATTGGTCGGATAGTTTCAGCGCTTGAAGAGACTGGCCAGCTCGATAACACACTGATTGTTTTCCTTTCTGACAACGGCGCTTGCGCAGAGGATATTCCTGAAGGCGTTACGGTCGATGAGCTGGTTAACAAACTGATGATTGCTAAGTCGCATACGCGTACGGGGAAACTAGTGCACTTTGGCAATAATCCGGACATCATGCCAGGGCCCGAGAACACCTATCAAAGTTATGGCACAGCGTGGGCCAATCTTTCCAATACACCGTTTCGTCTCTACAAACACTGGATTCACGAAGGTGGTATCTCCACGCCCCTGATTTTTCATTGGCCGGCTGGCATTGCGGAAAAAGGCGGTGTCCGCCACACGCCGGGCTATTTGCCCGACCTCATGGCTACTATTCTTGACATTACCAATACCGCTTATCCCGCAGAGTGGAACGGCAACAAGATTGCTCCACTGGAGGGTAGCACATTGCGTCCGGCGTTCACCGATGACAGCAATATTCGCCCAGCCATGTTCTGGGAACATGAAGGCAATGCAGCCGTCAGAGTTGGGAAATGGAAGCTAGTGAAAAAATATCCGGGTCCGTGGGAACTATACGATATGGAGACTGATCGTACCGAGTTGAGGGATCTGGCAGCGGAGCACCCAGATCGAGTGAGGGAGATGGCAGCAAAGTACGACGAATGGGCCGATCGTTGTGGCGTTATCCCACGCGAAAAAATACTAAAGTTGATGCACCAGCAGGATTCCGCGCCTGCTTTCTGGGAAAAAGACAAGCACAGCTAATTACTGTGTCGACGTTTTGTTTATCGATGACTAATGCTCCCCACAAACCATGCTGTATCCCCACGCGCGGATCAACGGGCGAAGTAGCGCCTGTCCGCCGCTTTGACAAGAGCGCATCAGCGCATGCGCGGCACGGCAGAAAGCCGTTAACCGGACTGACGTTCCTCGAAGGTTCTGAATTTCTGATGGGCTCTAACGATGAAGAAGGCTTCCGTGCGGACGGCGAGGGGCCGGCGCGGGTGGTTTCTATCAGCAATTTCTATATAGCGCCCGCCACGGTAACCAATCGCGAATTCGGCGATTTCGTGCGCGATACTCGTTATATAACGGATGCAGATCGATTTGGTTCTTCGTTCGTGTTTCATCTGCAGGTGCCGAAAGCAACAGCGCAGACTATTCGGCAGCATCCGACCGGACTGCCCTGGTGGCGGTCGGTGGAGGGGGCGTCGTGGCAACGTCCTGAAGGACCGGGTTCACATATCTATGAACGGCTCGATCATCCGGTTGTGCATGTTTCGTGGGCCGATGCGCGAGCATACTGCGATTGGGCCGGCCAGCGGTTGCCCACTGAGGCAGAGTGGGAGTTCGCCGCACGCGGTGGATTGGTGGGGAAAAAATACCCGTGGGGCGACGAACTCGAAATCGATGGCCATCCGCAATGCAATATCTGGCGTGGTGATTTTCCCCACTCAGTCGAAGAGGGATGGCGGCCCTCCACGGTCCCGTCCAGGTCGTTTGAACCTAATGGATATGGGCTCTATAACATGTCGGGAAACGTGTGGGAATGGTGCGAAGACTGGTTCACACGTGACTATCACGCGCAGACACAAGCAAATAACCCGAAATATACGCAAGATACGGGCCGTCGATCAATGCGAGGAGGCTCATTCTTGTGTCATGATTCCTACTGTAACCGTTATCGCGTGGGTGCCCGCAATTCGAACACACCGTCCAGTTCGTCTGGTAATTGTGGCTTTCGCGTTGTCGCCGATCCCGATTAGCTTTATCTTGTTTCTGTCGTTTGGGGTGGTGAGGAATTACCGACGGATAGCGTGGCGTCGAACCTTCATTGTACGGGTCAACGAGTCGGCTACCGATCAAGCCACAACATCGGTATATAGCGGCCGATTTTTTTCACTTGCTTGCTATCTGTGTGGGATGCTGTTGGGAATCCGGGCTTTATGTTTTACGAAACTTATGCATTATTTGAAGTTGCTGAACTGCGCTGGATCCGCTGATTGCTCGTGCTGTTTCAATCACTTGAGGGCCGAGTTCAGTTTTGGCTTGTGCTAGCGTGAAGCGGCTTGACGCTGCCGAAATATTCACTGCGGCTACTGGCGTTCCTTTGGGGTCAAGAATAGGGGCGCTTATATTGATGTCGCCATTGTAATATTCACTGTCAGCCCACGCGAAACCGTTGACATAAGCTTCTTCTAGCAGATCTTTGAATCGACCGAGATCGATAATGGTGTTGGCGGTAGCGGGCTCGTACAGTCCGTTGCCTGCGCGGCGTGTGCCCGTTCCTGCGCGAACTTGCTTCGTCGCCTCTTGCGAAAGGCCGGCAAATTGGCCAATAAACGTATGTGCGGCGACGCAGTAATCGCAGCTAGCCGCCTCACTGACTGCCAGATTCACGGTTTCGATATCGCTTTTCGAGAGCGAACTTTTCCCGATTGTGTCCTCTATGGCAAGTATGCTGGCGAGTACATCCGGACTGTGAGCGCCAACCGTGGCGTATACGTTGGGGACTTTGCCCACAGCCTTCTTGATGGCGGGCTTATGAAGGCCCGAAAAAAAGCCAAAAAGGCCATTAAGCCTGGAATCGCTTGACATTCCTATCATTGGAATGTTTATGGTGGTGCTATCTAACGAATGGAGAACACATAATGAGTGACAAAGCGGTGGCTTGGACACCCGATACGAAAGGCGGTCACGACTGGATGATTCCAATCGATGGGATGACCTGCGCTTCGTGTGTGTCGCGAGTGGAAAAGGCGTTGAACAAGATACCTGGGGTACAGCGCGCGAGCGTGAGTCTCGCTACCGAATCCGCTACCGTAGTGGCACAGGCCAGTGTCAGCCCGCAAGCATTGCGCACGGCGGTTGAACGCGCGGGTTACCAGGTGCCCGAGAATGAAATCGAACTGGTCATTGAGGGCATGACGTGCGCCTCTTGCGTGTCGCGCATTGAGAAAGCGCTTGACCGTGTACCGGGCGTAATCGCCGCGACTGTCAATCTGGCGACCGAACGGGCGACCGTGCGCATGCTCGGCCATACGGCGGCGGCGCAGCAGTTGACGGATGCGGTGCAGCGGGCAGGCTATCGCGCGCTCGTGCAGGAGACCGGCAAGCCCATTCATGCGCGCCCCAGTGCTTGGGTTCAGGCGTGGCCGGTGTTATTGGCGGCCATGCTCAGCGCACCGCTCCTCATTCCCCTGATCGGGGCCCCTTTTGGCGTCCACGCAATGCTGCCCACGTGGCTGCAGTGGCTGCTTGCCACGCCGGTACAGTTTTGGCTGGGGGCGCGATTCTATCGTGCCAGCTGGAAAGCGCTGAAATCCGGTAGCGCCAATATGGACGTGCTGGTAGCGCTCGGCACCTCGGCCGCTTATGGACTGAGTCTGTACTTATGGCTGACGCGCCCCGCCGGCGCCATGCCCGATCTTTACTTCGACGCGGCGGCGATCGTCATCACGCTGATCTTGTTCGGCAGGTGGCTTGAGGCCCGTGCCAAGCACCACACGGCCGATGCGATTCGCGCCCTCGAGACGCTGCGCCCGGAAACTGCGCGCGTAGTGCGCGATGGCGTGGAGCAGGAACTGCCGCTGTCCGCCGTTCAAGTTGGCGACATCGTCCTGGTTCGCCCCGGCGAAAGGGTGCCGGTAGACGGCCTCATCCGCGGTGGCGTCAGCCAGCTCGACGAATCGCTGCTCACCGGCGAAAGTCTACCGGTGAGCAAGATGGAGGGCGATACGGTTATTGGCGGGGCGATCAACGGCGATGGTTTGCTGCGCGTCGAAACCACGGCAGTTGGCGGCGAGACGGCTCTCTCGCGCATCATTCGCCTGGTTGAACACGCTCAGGCGGCCAAGGCGCCGATCCAGCGGGTGGTCGACAAGGTGGCTGCGGTGTTCGTGCCTGCGGTACTCGCGGTTGCGCTCGCTACCCTGATCGGCTGGTGGATAGCGGGGGGCGGCATCGAACACGCGATTATCGTGGCCGTTACCGTGCTGGTTGTCGCGTGCCCATGCTCTTTGGGACTCGCCACGCCGACGGCAATCATGGTCGGCACCGGCATGGGCGCGCGCCACGGCATCCTGATCAAGGACGCCGAGGCGCTCGAAATGGCACATCGCATCCGGACCGTGGCTTTCGACAAGACGGGAACGCTCACGCAAGGCAAGCCGCGACTGGTGGCGCAACTGCCGGTCACCGGCGTGACGCCTGACGATTTACTGCAGCTCGCCGCAAGCGTTCAGACCGGCAGTTCACATCCCTTGGCGCAAGCGGTACTGAACGAGGCGCAGGAAAAAGGCATCTCCCCAATATCGGCCGAAACCGTGCAAGCGTTACCGGGGCGCGGGATGGCCGCCACCCTGGCGCACGGCGGCCGGACCCTTGAGTTGCGTCTTGGCAGCTCTCGCCTGATGGAAGAGGCTGGTATCGACGTGAGCGCCTTGCTGCAGCGCGCGGCCGAACTGGAGCATGCCGGGCGCACCGTCTCGTGGTTGGCGGACGTGGCCGGCGAGCCGCGCCTGCTCGGCTTGCTGGCGTTCGGGGATCTGGTCAAACCAGGCGCGCGGAACGCGGTGCAACGGCTGCACGCCATGGGAGTGCGCACGGTGATGATCACGGGCGACAACGCCGGCAGCGCTCAGGCCGTGGCGGATCAATTGGGCATCGATCAGGTGGTTGCGAAGGTATTGCCGGAACACAAGGCGGACATCATTGCCCAGTTAAAGCAGGACGGCGCGATAGTGGCGATGGTTGGCGATGGCATCAATGACGCGCCCGCGTTAGCGGCCGCCGATGTCGGTATGGCCATGGCCACCGGAACCGATGTTGCGATGCACACAGCGGGCATCACGCTCATGCGCGGTGACGTGATTCTGGTCGCCGACGCCATCGACCTGTCGCAGCGCACGTGGCGCAAGATTCAACAGAACCTGTTTTGGGCTTTCGCCTATAACGTGGTCGGCATTTCACTATCGGCTTTCGGGATGCTCAATCCGGTGATCGCCGGCGCGGCGATGGCGGCGAGTAGCGTCAGTGTGGTGAGCAACGCCTTGCTATTGAAGCGTTGGCGGCCAGCACAGATCGCAAAGACAGCGAAAGCAGGTGTTTCGCGAGTCGCCGGGGCGTAAACATGAACATCGGCCAAGCAGCTAAAGCGTGCGGGGTCTCAGCCAGGCTGATTCGTTACTACGAGGGAATCGGCCTGGTTCTTCCCCGGGGACGCACCGCAAGCGGTTATCGTGTGTATGCAGATACTGACGTGCACACGCTGCACTTCGTCGGGCGCGCGCGAACTCTGGGATTTACGATTGAGCAGATTCGCTGCCTGTTGGCACTTTGGCAAGATCGGCATCGAGATAGCGCCGATGTTAAGGCAATCGCAGCTCGGCACATTCAAGAACTTGATGCGCGCGTGGCCAAATTGTGCGCGATGCGCGACACGCTCGCTTATTTGGTTGCGCATTGCGCGGGGGACAGCCGGCCCGCCTGTCCGATTCTGGATACGTTCGACCAGAACCATACCGGCGCTGTTGCCGAGTTGCCTCCATCAGGAGGCTGTGGATAGCACACCTGGTTCGCTTCGGTACGGATGATGCCCGGTACGATCACCACCTGATCCCGGCCTGGGGAGCCTGCGGGGGCTGAGGACGCCGACGCTCAGTCGGCTTGACTATTACACCTGAAGGGCTTCTTCGAGGCTCAACATCTGGGCCTCCTGCAACCATCTTGCCTCGGCTCCGAGGGGTGAGTTCCATGCCTTGCCCCAAAACTGGACAATTTACGTGCTGCAAATCTGGACATTTCATTTGCTCCCCACATAGAAATATTCCCGGTTTGTCTTTGCCCGGTTTGTCTTTGGGTCTGATTGCGCCTACAATGAACAAAGTTTCTATCAGTGTTGTTTCAATTTCGGTGTATTTGCCGCTAATTTGCAAATACCTGTCTACGAGTACTTCGTACTCTTCCTGCTAGTGTCGGTTTGTATCGGCGGTTTGCCCGTCTTCCGCACAACCCCCCTTGGCCATATGGCGCACAGCTGTGTTGTTTGTTCGTGCGTCCACGCAACTTAAGGAGGCAAAAAGTCATGTCTTTAAACTCGAATTTACCTGGTGCATTGTCGGTGCGCGCGTTCGCTTCGCATAAGCGGATCACGCTCAGTCTGTGCGTAGTCGCCGCTCTGACCGGGATGGCCGGGGTGGCCAACGTCGCCCAGGCGGCCGACTCGCCCACGTGCGAAATTGATCGTCCCGTTAATTTCGGCGGGATGAATTGGGAATCCAATCTGGTTATGGTCGAAGCCGAGCGCTTCATCATGGAAAAAGGATATGGTTGCAAGACCGAGGTAACGCCGGCGTCGACATTGGCGGCGCTCGCGGCGTTGGAACGCGGCGACTTGGATGTCAACTCGGAAATCTGGTTAAACAGCGTTGGCGAGCCCTGGGCCAAGGCCCTTGCTTCGGGCAAGGTCAAGCGCGTCGGCGATCTGTACATGGGCGGCGAAGCCTGGTTCATTCCGCGCTATACTGCCGAGCGCCTACCCGGTCTGAAAAAAGCCGCCGATCTGCCCAAGTTCAAAGACGATTTCAAAGACCCAGAGGATCCTTCCAAAGGCCGGTTTTATGGCTGCCCGGCTGGCTGGGGTTGCGAGGTCGTCAGCGGCAATTTGTTCAAGGCCCTGAAGCTGGGCAATACCTTTACGCTGTCTTCCCCAGGTACGGGCGCCATGCAAAAGGCCGCGATAATGTCGGCCTACAAGCGTCGGGAAAATATTGTTTTCTACTATTGGTATCCAACCCCGTTGGTCGGCGCCCTTGACTTGGTCAAGTTGAAATTGCCACCTTACGATAAGGAAAAGCAAGCCTGCCTGACCAATCCGAAATGTGAGAACCCGCAACCGAGCGACTATCCGGCGAACCCCGTATTCACGGGCGTCAGTACCAAATTTGCTCAGGAAGCGCCTAAATTGACAGCCTTTCTGTCGAAGGTGTCGATGCCGCTGGGCACCATGACCAAGCTGATGGCCAACATCGAGAAAACGCAGAGCGAACCCGAGGACACGGCGCTGTGGTTCCTGAAGAACGATCCCAGCGTCTGGACTAAATGGGTGCCTGCCGAGGTGGCGGCGCGTGTAAAGTCCGCGTTGTAATCCATGTTCCCGGAACTCATCGCTCCGCGCGAAATACGCGGACCCATCGACGATTTCGTCGCCAACCTGGTCGCCCATTATTCGGATGTCTTGCGCGCTATTACGCAGCCCATTCTCGATGTGTTGGTCTGGATGGATCATCTGGTTCGCTATTCACCCTGGTGGTCTATCGTGCTGGTCGTGATACTGCTGGCCTGGGCGGCTAGCCGCCGGATCGTCTTTAGCGTTTCCATGGGCGCTTTGCTGTGCATGGTGGGTGCCATCGGCCTGTGGGACGCTACCATGCAGACGCTTTCTCTCATGATTGTGGCTGTGGTCATTTCGGTGGGGATAGGCATCCCGATGGGAATTCTCATGGCCAGCTTCAAGTGGCTGCGCACCATTATGTTGCCCGTGCTTGATGTCATGCAGACTATGCCCAGTTTCGTTTACCTGATCCCCGTGGTCATGTTGTTCAACCTGGGCAAAATTGCCGCGCTAATCGCTACTGTTGTTTATGCGGTTCCTCCGGTTATTCGCCTGACTGACTTGGGAATAAGGCTGGTCGATGCGGAAGTTCTGGAAGCTTCGCGCGCCTTTGGGGCGAATCGCTTCAAGCAACTGTTCGGGGTGCAACTGCCGCTGGCGCTGCCCAACATCATGGCCGGAATCAACCAGACCACCATGATGGCGTTGGCCATGGTGGTGATTGCTTCAATGATCGGCGCGCGCGGCCTGGGTTACGAGGTCTTGCAAGGAATCAACCGCTTGCAGGTCGGACGTGGCTTGCTGGCGGGCGCTGGCATTGTCATTATCGCCGTTATTTTCGACCGAATCACCCAGTCATTCGGGCAGCGTCGCAACAAGGGGCGTAAGCCATGACAAAGATCGAAGTGCGCAATATTTTCAAGATTTTCGGCCCTAAACCGCAGCGCTGGATGGATACAGCGCGGACTGATATCGACAAAGACGAGTTTTTTGTAAAAACCGGTCATACACTGGGTTTGCGCAACATCAGTCTGTCGATCGAGGAAGGCAGCCTTTACGTGATCATGGGTTTGTCGGGCTCCGGAAAGTCGACTCTGCTGCGCCATTTCAATCGTCTGATAGAGCCCACCTCGGGCCATATTTTGGTGGATGATTCGGACGTTGTCGGTCTGAGCAAAGGCGCGCTCGAGACTTTTCGTCAGCAGAAAATGAGCATGGTGTTTCAGCGTTTCGGTCTGTTTCCGCATTGCACTGTGCTCGAAAATGTCGCCTACGGCCTGAAGGTTCAGGGCGTAGGCCGGGCCGAGCGTGCCAGGCGCGGCCTGCAATGGCTGGATCAAGTGGGCCTGAGCGGCCTTGAGAACCAGTACCCCCATCAGTTGTCGGGCGGCATGCAGCAACGGGTGGGATTAGCGCGAGCCCTGGCGACCGACGCTGAAATTTTACTGATGGATGAGGCGTTTTCGGCGCTCGATCCGTTGATTCGCCACGAGATGCAAGACCAGTTGTTGCAGTTGCAAGGCCAGTTGAACAAGACCATCGTCTTTATCACCCATGACCTGGATGAAGCCTTGCGTCTGGGCAACCGGATCGCCATTTTGAAAGACGGTGAACTTGTCCAGGAGGGCACTCCTGAAGACATTCTGCTGACCCCAGCCAACGACTATGTGCAGTCGTTTCTACAGGACGTCAATCGCGGCAAGGCATTGAATGCGGCACATGCCTGTAGTGCGCCGTCCTTGACGTTGACCATGCGTTCCAAGCCGGCCAGCGCCCTCAAGCGTTTGGCTGACTTGGGTTTCGAGTATGCTGCAGTACTGGACGGCAAGCGGCTGGCCGGCGTGCTGACTCGTGAAGACGCGGAGCGCGCTGCGCTTGAGGGCGCCCGCGACATTGCGCGCCATGTGGGCGATATGGCGTCGGTTCCGGCGACGGCGGGTCTTGACGAAGTGCTGGCGCATCTGCTTAAAAGCACCAAGCCGCTGGCGGTCACCGACGAGAATGACGAATTCCTGGGTTTGATGTCGCGCAGCAAGGTGGTCGAACTAGTGACGCCGGCGATCGAGGGCTCGCCGGACGTGCCGGTTGACGGCGCGCCGAAGTCGGCCGTGGAGTCGAAGGCGGCGTAGATCACTTCCAGGCTGCTCCCGGGGGGGAGCAGTTTTTTTGTGCATGAGATTCCATAGTCATGCCCAAGCGATTTTTGGTTGCATGTAGCTGATATCGAAGGCCTTTCGACGGCGCCATCGCACAAAGGCAATTTCAGCAATTTACGCGTGAGAATCACGAAGGCTGCGCCGCGCCATGGCAATGGGTACCTGATCACCCATCGCGCGGCCAAAGGTATCGTTGACAATCTTGAATCGGTCTATGTCAAACCGGCTGATTCGTATCAACGGCCGTGCAATAACAACCGGACACTGCTCAAGCCAAGTAACTATTAAAAATAGCAGATTTTGGTACTCCAAGTATCATCTTTGGTGTTAGGATTGTGAAAATTGCACGCTTAGACGTGTCGCCGGTTCAGCGAGCCGGCTTAAATAAACGGGCAGGAGATATGCATGGAGCATGGGCAGCGCACGCAACAGGAATCTCTAGAGGTCAAGACTACGACGTGCTACATGTGCGCCTGCAGATGCGGCATACGCGTGCATTTGCGCGATGGCGAAATCCGCTACATTGACGGCAACCCCAACCATCCGCTCAATCAGGGGGTGATCTGCGCGAAGGGTTCGTCGGGCATCATGAAGCAGTATTCGCCGGCGCGCCTGACCCAGCCACTGATGCGCAAGCCCGGCACCGAGCGGGGCACGGCGCAGTTCGAGCCAGTGTCCTGGGATCAGGTCTTTTCGCTATTGGAGAAGCGCCTCGCCCATTTGCGCGCCACCGACCCGAAACAGTTTGCGCTTTTCACCGGCCGCGACCAGATGCAGGCGCTGACGGGTTTATTCGCCAAGCAGTTTGGTACGCCGAACTATGCGGCGCATGGCGGCTTTTGTTCGGCCAATATGGCGGCGGGCATGATCTACACGATAGGTGGATCGTTCTGGGAGTTCGGAGGGCCCGATCTGGATCAGGCCAAGCTGTTCCTGATGATAGGCACCGCTGAAGACCATCATTCGAATCCGCTCAAAATTGCTATCTCCAAGTTCAAGCGCGCGGGCGGGCGCTTTATCGCGATCAACCCGGTGCGTACCGGCTACGCGGCGATTGCCGACGAGTGGGTGGCGATCCGGCCCGGGACCGATGGGGCGCTGTTCATGGCCTTGATCCACGAGCTGATTGAACAGGATGCCTACGACCATGAATTCGTCGCGCGCTATACGAATGCGGGCGAACTGGTCGACATGACGGTTGGTAGCGACACATTCGGCCTGTTCGTTCAGGATAGCGGCAGCCCCGAATTGAATCCCCTGTATCCGCAGAACCGCATGTGGTGGGACGCGAAAGCCGGCAAAGCAGTGTTGCAGCACGCGCCCGGCGCCGAGCCGGCGCTGGATGGCCGCTACGTGCTCGATGATGGCACGCCGGTCGCGCCGTCATTTGCCTTGCTGCGTGAACGCGCCGCCGACTGTACCCCCGAGTGGGCCGCGCAGATCACCGGCATTGCGGCCGACACCATACGGCGCATTGCGGGTGAAATGATTCAAACTTCGCGCGAACACAAGATCGAACTGCCGATCCGCTGGAC
>SCRR01000348.1 GCA_004322085.1 Burkholderiaceae bacterium | reverse complement strand
TGGCATCGTTCCTCCAGCCTGTTCCTTCACCAGCAGCCTGCAATGCGCTTCAATGGTCGCATCCGGCCAGCCGTCCATTTCCCGCAGGTCGGGGCCGGTGTAGTGCCAGCGGTCGAATTGCCCGAGCACGGATGCAGGGTCTACCGGTAGACCTGCGCACGCCTCCTTGAAGCGTGCTCGCACCCGCGCCACGGTCTGCGCTTCCGTGACCATCTGCACCGCCTCGCGTTCGGCATCCGCCCGGCTCATGCCTGCGTCGAATTCCAGAATGGCCGCGCGTTCCTCGATGGCTTCGAGCGTGTCGGCTTTCGCGTCTACTCGTTGCGGTTCGCAGTGTTCGGCCTCGGATCGCGGCGGGTTACAGTCGGGTTCGGCAGCTTCGGCACTTTCTTGTTTACCCTTGTGTTTTTGAACCGGGACAACCGGGACAACCGGGACACGTTGATTTTGCAGGGCTTTTTCTGTCCCGGTTTGTCCCGGTAGGGGTGAATCTACCGGGACAAAACCGCACGCCCGCAGCACTTCGGCGGCGCTCATGCTTCGCCCCACAGCGCTGGGGTAATGACGTAGACACGGACACTGCGCCCGTCGGGAAGCCGGGTCTTGTACGTGGTGCCGTCCTTGTCCGATTGCAGCGCGCCTGCCGACTTCAAAGCCCGCGCCACGGCTTGAGGGTCAAAGCCCTTGCACACTTCACGCTTGAAGGCTTCACGCTCGACGTAGTAGGTCAGGCCGTCGGCGCTGCCCTTGCGGTATCCGGCGCGATTGATTGTCCGGGGGGCGTGTTCGTCGGCATCCCAAGGAGTGAAGCGCGCTTCACCATTGGCTTCCAGAAACGCCCGCACCTGCGCCAGCATGGCCGCCGTATCGCTACTGCCGACAGTGCCGCGTGCATCCAGCCATGCCGCAAAGCAGGTCTTTGCAGCAGCTTCCGCTTCACCCGTTGTCCAGCCGGTCAATTTGTGAACGGTGGCGAGTTCGCCCGCAGCGGCCACCAGTGCGAAACGCTGTGCCACGCGCCGCACCTGTCCGCCCGCATCCTTCGGCGTGATGGTGTCCGCGAGGCTGTCCCGCAGTTGCCGCAGGACGTTGCGCGCGGTGCCGGGGTCTTGGGTCAGGACGTGCAGGAACGCAGGCAAGGCGTGCCCGTAGTGCGTTGCGGCGGCGTTCTTGAGTCGGTCGGAAAAGGCGGCGGGGATCACACCGTCGGGGATGCACTCAAACAATCCATGCCGTCCGGTGTCGGCAGGCAGGTCGATAACCCGCACTTCCTGCCCCCCGTGCATCCGTCCGCCGTCCTGCGTCACGAGTTCCGACAAGCCCACTTCGCCCGCCGACAGGAACAACACACGCCACGTCGCGGCAGGTCGGGGTGAACCGTCCCGACGGCTGCGGCTCTTGCCTTGTCCGTTGGCGAGCATGTAGGCAACCTGCCCGGCATGTCGCGGTTCAAGCTGGCCGATTTCATCCAGCACCAGCAGCAGGTCGGTATGCACAGCGGCCACGCCTTCCAGCCCGTTGTCGGTGGCGCGCCAGTTGCGCGCGTAGCTTTCCGGCTTGCCGTAGGCACTGGCCGCAACGTGCAGGGCGGTGCTCTTGCCGCAGCTTGTCGGCCCGCGCAAGTGAATACCGCCGCCCTCGCTCCCTAGCAATCCAAGTACCGGCCCAGCGAAGGCAGCCGACAGGGCCAGCACCAGCCGCGAGTTTCCGGTGCAGGGGGCGGATACCTGTTCAATCCAGCTTTCCAGCGTGCCGCCTTGTCCCAGTGCCAGCCCATCCAGTGCAGCCGCCTGAAATAGCACGGGTTCGGCCTCGGTGTCGCCCCAAGTTTCACGCGGCAAAACGAAGGCATCGCCATGCCAGCCGGTGCGCAGCACGCAGCGCGCCCGCACCTTCGGCTGTGCCCGTTGGATGTAGTCGCCCACCATGCGCCGCAGTTTCGGGTTTGTGGTGATGGCCAGCCCTTCGCGCAGCAACACGGCCCGCAGTTCGTCGCCATTGCCTGCGTGCAGGGATTGCGGACACGCCCAGCGGTGCGGTTTGTGGTCGGCGTCGAAGAATTCCAGCAGCCGCCCCCATTCGCCGTTGTCCGCGTCGCGGGTCTTGGCGGACACGATCAAAGGGGAACAAATCCACGCGGGCGGCGCTTCGTTGCCGTCTTTGTCCATGTCACACCAGTACACGCCCGGCGCGCGGTGGGTGTCATCGGCCCCGGAAAGCTCAAAATGCGGCCTTTTGTCCCGGTTGTCCCGGTTTGTCCCGGTTGCAACCGGGACGCGCAAACCCACGTCGTTATTGGTGTCCCGGTTTGTCCCGGCTGTCCCGGTTGATTTTTGCAAGGGTGAAGTAGAAACGGCCTCGGTCGGCAGTTTCAACACGTCGGCGGCGGTCGCGTCCGGGTGCTGCGCCAGCCAATCCACACAATCGCCCTTGGCAGGCAGGGATGCCACCACGTCCGGCGCGATCCATTCCACGGGGCAGCCCAAGGCTTGTAGCTTGGCGGTGACGGCTTCGGCGTACTTGCGCCCGGCCTCGTCGTTGTCCGGCCACAGCACCACGCTACGGCCTTGCAGCGGTGCCCAGTCGGCACTATCCGCACTGCTACTGCCCCCGCTTGTGGTGGCCAGAATGCCG
>SCRR01000347.1 GCA_004322085.1 Burkholderiaceae bacterium | reverse complement strand
GGGGGATATCGGAGTATTGCGAGGTCCAGCTGGGCGTTTGCGGCGCTGCCCGGCTTCATCGTGGGCACGGCGTTGCAGCTACAGCAAGCGGCGCTCTGGCCCTGGCCAATTTATGCATGTTTTGTGGCTCTGGCCGTTACCCTGTATTGGGTTGAAGCTACGAAACACATAGCTATCGAGGGTGGCATGTGGCGCCGCTGCACGGCGTTTGCGGCAGCCGCGCTACTGGCATTCAGTCTGTGCGGCCTGCGCGCCACGGCCTTCGGGCACGACGCCCTGACCCCGGCGCTGGAGGGCCGCGATATCGCCGTGGTGGGCGTGGTAGCCGCCATGCCGCAGCGCAGCGAGGTCGGACTGCGCTTTCGTTTTTCGGTCGAATCGGCCATGCTCGATGGCGCCCCGGCGGCGCTGCCGCCGCAGATATACCTGAGCTGGTACAGCAGCGGCTACGGCGGTGCAGACGCAACCGGCAGCGCGCCGCTCGCTGCGCCGCCGGCCGACCTGCGCGCCGGCGAGCGCTGGCGCATGACGGTGCGCCTGAAGGCGCCGCACGGCAACAGCAACCCGCATGGCTTCGACTACGAGTTGTGGCTCTGGGAGCAGGGCTTACAGGCCACCGGCTATGTGCGCGCCGGCCCGAAGGACGCAGCGCCGCAACGGTTGGGCGACACCTGGTGTAAGCGGACGCGTGGTTCTGAACTCGCGGACGCGTGCGGCTGAATTCAGGTTTTCGCGTCCAATTTGTAACATCGGGGCCGCGGCGCCCTGAATTCGGATCATCTTTCAGCGGAGTTTAAAGGGGCTCAAAACCACCGCTTGGCTGGCGTTCGCCGGCCGGCATCGCGCCGACACTCCGTCGAACTCAAAATCGGCCCTCAGATCGATGCAGGAGACGCGACCAGTGGCGCGACTTCATGGCAGGGAACGCAGGATGAAACCGCGCGCCGTCTGTAACACGTCGCTCAAGTCGCGCGGCGTCAGGCGCAGGAAAGGCCTAGCCGGAATATTACTGCCAGGATGATTGACCTGTCGCACCACGATACCGCCAAACGACAGGGCGCGCTTGGCTTTCGGACGGATCACGTGGGGCCTGGTGCGCCCCCCGAACTGCTGGATGGCCGCGTACACCTTGTTGGTGCCGACCACCGCCGTGGTGGCGTCGAACGATTGGGTTATGGACGCCGCCAAGCCGCCCGCCGATCGCTGCAGGATCTTGCCCTGAAAGGCAGGCACGGAGATCGAGCCCCCTTTGCGCAACGCCTTCCAATCCGTGCCGCCAACCTGGCGACTCAGTTTGGTTGCCGGCGACAAATCCTTCCACTTGGGCCGGCCCTCCTGTGCGAAGTTGTCCTCGACTGCGCGCATCATGATGCCCGCCACCGAGCTCATCAGCGGGCGCGTGTTGCGCATGCCGGCGGCAGCGCGGTTCAGGGCGTCGAGCACAGGTTTGGCATCGAGCTTGGCTTCAATCATGGCCTCTCCTTATCATCATGGCGTGCCGACCCCCACTTCATTTACGTTTGCGCGCTTCCAGCATCATGGCGGTTTCCACGCCATTGCTGGCATCCATCCTGCGCAGAAGCAGCGCATAGCGGTGAATTGACGACAGCCCGATCGAGTGGCCTTTTTCTTTTAGCCAACCACAGGCTGAGACGATGTCGCCGTAGGCGTTTGCACGCAGCTTGGCGTCGAGCTTGGACCTGAGTGCGGAAGGTAGCCTTAAAACCAACATCGTAGGCGGCATGGTGGTCCTTTTAAACCAGTTTTCAGAGAACGCGCGGGTGAGAATCGAGGGAGAAAACTAGGCGCCAAATCAATGGGCTGTCCCGACTGGATCAAAAACCTTTCCGGGCGCCATGTTCTTGCCGCGCCGGTGCTTGCGCGCATGCGGGTGCGCGTACAGGGCCCAGACGCCATCCTCGCGCAGGGTCAGGTGCGTTTGCTGGCCATTGTTCCGATCGCCGGACAGGCGCCGCGACATCACGAAGTACACGCCGTCCAGGCCGAGCGGCTCGCACCGCACCGCCACGCGCTGGCCCGGCGTCCATAGCGCGCCGCCGGCCGTGCGGTGGCCCTTGACCACCAGGCGCAGCTCGTAGCCCATAACGCGCGCGTCGCCCATCAGTTTGAATGCGCGCGCCGATGCAATGGCATTGCTGATGGCTTCGAAATCGACCACGATTTTGGGCCGATAGGTCTTGATGCCTGTATCTTCTGCTTCGCCTTTGACGTTGTTGCGGCCATCATTGAGGCCCACCGCATGGGCCTGCCCCAGCACAGTCAACTTGCTGTGGCGCGGCACCTGGCTGCGCTTTTCGGTCGCCTGCTCGATGTTGTTGCCTTTGCCGTCATAGCGCATCACCAGCGTGTCCACGACCGGCGTGTTGTAGTCCGGCCCGCCCACCACCAGCGTACCGTCCGGGTCGATCCACGGCCACAGGCCGTTGGCCTCGGCGGCATGTTTGAGCGCGTCCCAGGCGGTGTCGCCAGGCTCCACGTTGACCTTTTCGCGCATCAGCAACTTCTCGGCCGAAATGTTGAACTTCGTGAAACCCAGCGGGCGCACGATATTGGCTACGACCTGTTCCAGCGTGAGCTTTTGCGCGCCGAAGATCGGCGCCGAGCAGTCGATCAGCACGCCGGCGGCATCGCGCCCGCTCAGCATCAACGTGTGGCCACGCTTGCTGACGCTGTGCTCGCGCTCGTCGAGCAGGCCGCTGAGCACGGTCTGCCCGCCCACGCGCACCTGCACGCCTGCGCCAATGTCCACGCTAGGCGGCAGCTTGATCTCGGTCTGCGCCAGCTCCACATGCCAGGCGTCGGCTGGCGTCATTAGGTCGCTGTCGATGTCGTAACGCTCCCAGCCGCGGTGGGCCAGGCCGCCGATCAGTACCTCAACCTCGTCATCTTTTATCGACATAAATATTCTCCAAATTCAGTTCCGGCGCGCTTCGCGGGCGGTATGTTTGTCTAAGGTCTGGGCCAACACTTGGCCATCGACCGTCAGGACCACCGGCCGGTTGGAGAGTGCCTCGATACGCGAAAGAATCGCGGGAATGCCACCATCGGCACGATCCAGCCGGCGCGGATCATCAAAGCCCTTGCCACGGTAGCCCTTCTTCATGCTTTCCGCGTTGCGCAGGACTTCCATGTCTGCATCGCTCGTGAAGAACGTTGACGCCAGCAGGGCCAGGAGTGCGCCAGGAGTGCCGAACCGGCCAAGCGAAGCCATGAGCCCGCCTCCAGCAGCTGCGCTCTCCGCCGCCGCCCCAGCCGCCGCCGCGCCGCCGGCGCCAGTGAGCTTGCTCCATATGGCGCCGCTTGCTTTCCACGCGCCCCATCCGGCTCCGGCACCGGCGCCCAGCACGGTCGCTGTACCTGCGGCTGGATGCTTTTCTGCAAAGTCGGTCGCATCTCCCAAAAAGTCGTTTAGCCTCACCAAACCCGGCTTGGCGCCGTCGCCAAGTTGCTTGCCCATGTTGGCTTGCAAGTTCTCGAAACTGCCGCTCACCGCCTCGACCTTGGCGTTGAGCGTAGTCAAACTTTCGGTAGTACGTTCCTCCAACGTAGCCTGGTTGGTCACCCGCTCACGGGCGGCTTCGTATCCCTTCACGCCGTATTGCGCGAGGATTTGGGCCGGCCTGGCGGCCTCTTGGCCAAATACCCCACCGGCCACCTCCATCGCTGCCTTGTCGCCGAATTTTTGCCTGATCAGCTCAAGCTTCTCCAATTCCCGCAACATGCCTTTGACGGCGCTGCCGTCTTCGGTTTTCAGCTTCCCCTTGCTATCGTAGAAATCGAACTTGATGCCGGCCTTGTCCATCACATCACGCGCCTCGGCCTTCATGCCCCGTTTGGCCTGCTCAAGCATCAGCGGGCCTTTGGCCAGTCGCTGCAGCATCATGTCGAAGTTGGTGCCGAACTGACTCCCATCCATGCCTTTGAGGTTGGCCATGCCTTGCAAGGTCAAAATCTCCGACATGCTGTTTTTGCCGTTCAAGCCCAGCGTGTTGAGCGTTGGTGCGCTGTACTTTGCAGCCAGCAGCAGATCACTTGGCTGTATGCCAAAAGCAAATCTGTTCCGCTGAATTTCGTCTGCCATGCCTGGCAGCTCTTCGTCCTTGAGGTTGTAGGCCTCGCGCATCTTTGCAACCGTCTCGGCAGATTGCTGTTGAGGCATGTGCAGTACCACACCGAGATGGGCCGCCGCCGTGAGGCCTCCATTGACCACGGCCTTCTCGTTCACCCCCAGCGACAGAAGTTCGTTGGCAGCGGTGACAAAATCGCGGGTCGACCCTGGCAGCTTGTTCCCTAGGTCGACGGCGATTTTTTGGATTTCCCCGTAGTTCGAGGAAATCTTGCCGCCTTTGGTCATCATGGTGACCTTGAGCGCTGTATTCGCTTCTTCCAAATTGGCGAAAGCTTTGACTGGCGCACTGATGGTGCGCTGCGCTGCGGAAAGTCCAATGAATGCGGTGGTGGCTCGCTGCGCCAAGCCAGGCAGCTTTTCGAGCATGCCCGCCAATCTGCCCGTTTTTATCTGCGCATTCTCGGCAGCGTTCCCGGCACTCGCCAGTCCTCTCGTGAGACTCATGGGGCCTTGCACGCCGCCCAGCCTCTCCGCTTTGATGGCTACATTGGTAAGCGTTTGAGTGGATTTGTCACCGGCTTGCTGTGTGGCCAACAGATCCTTCTGGATCGCGTTTACGCCATGCGACACCTCGTTAAGCGCGCGCTGCAAGGGCGCGACCAACTTGTCATGGAGGTTGAGGGTCAGCGCCAGATTCAAATTGCTGCTCATGGTGCTTTTCTAGCCTTGCGCCGCAGCGAGACGATCCTGGGGCCTTCGTGCGATGTGACAGATGTTGAAGGCCGGGAAGGCGACAGCGCGGCCAGCAGGAGTTCGGCCTCTTGCATGGTCATGGCTTGCGCCTCTACTGCGCTGATGCCGTGGCGGGCGAAGACGGCGCGACAGGTGACCCACCAACCAAGTATTGCCCATCGCGCATCAACTTTTTTCGCAATTCACCGTCTGCCGCCTCGATGGCATTCCAATCCATTGGGTTCAACTGCATCAACAGCGCTGCATTGATCTTGTCGGCAGGCAGCGTGCCTAGTCGGATCATCTGTCTGGCATACACGGCGGTGGCAAGCTCCAGCGCGCTATTGTTGCCAACCTCGTGCGAGGCGTCGACGTTGTCCCCAACGGTGGGGGCGCGCAGCTCGAAATCCTGGTGCCGTACGCCGTCTACCACGAGGCCAATGGGCAGCATTCCAGATTGATTTAGGGGAGAAGTCATGGTTGATTCGTCCTTGGGTTCGGTGATAGAGATCAGCCCTCGTTGGGCTCTTCGGTGAAAATGGACAAATCGGGTCGGCAAGCCACCTTAAAAATGTGTGCCAGGGTCGGCCCGGATAGGACCACTGCAGCGCCAGACGGCTCTTTTGTCAGGGTACTGATTCGCCGTTCCGAGCTGGCCCACAAGGTAATGGCTCCAAAGCCGTTAAGAAACTGCGGTTTCACGCAACCGCGGGCTGCGCTTAACACGTCAATGTATGCGAGCAACATTTGGTTGGCCGCGTCGTCAAGATGCAAGAGCCTCTCCATCAAGACCGCCTGGTTCAAGGCCTCCTGGGCATCCGCGACTTGACGGGAGATTTCAGCGATGGAATCGTGGTGCCCAGCTTCGCGCTCTTTTAATACGCTCAAACGCAGATCATTCGGCCTGTACTGTCTGCATAGCGCCAGCGTAATTTCAGCTTTGCTCAGTCGTTCGGCTGCGATCCGCTGGGCTTCATCGTCATCGCCCCTCATCGCCTGCTCGAATGCTGAGCGGGCCTCGTTCATCGTCGCCAAATATTCTTGCTCCTGTCTGTCGGCAGCGCTTTGAAGATCATTGATCTTGCCCGTGCTGATCTTCCGATTTGCAATAGCTTCGTCCAGCAGGGATTTCGCTTCATTCAACTCTTCGTTGAGGACTTTGATTTTCTTGACGGCAGCGGCCTTGTCTTGTTCAATGGTTTTCTCGACGCGCATTGCCCTCGCCTGAAATTCCAGGTGATCCACCATCTGCTGCGCCGTGTCGGCGCGTTCGCGATAGATCGATTTCAAAGACCCGTTGGCATCAGTGAATGCCTTTTTGTAATAGCTCACAAGGGCTTTTGCGCCCTCGACCGTTTCCAGTTGTTTCGCCAAGTCGCTGGACAGGGAAGAATTGCTTTGTCCAGCAGGGTTGGGCTTGTTTTGATTCATGGTGTTTCCTGTTAGTGAAGAAGTTGAGATTCGGGAGGGCAACCTGGTGCGTGATCGGGCACGGGCGCGTCGGGTTGAATTGCGGTTTGACGCAGCGGCGCCAGAGCGGCATCGGCGAGCTCGAAGAGGTTTGCATGCTTCTCCTTGAGCGTGGGCATGCTTGCACCCGATCGCAGCGCATGTAGCAACGGCGCCACCAGACGATCCTTGAGACTGGTAGTCATGTTTTGTCGGCTCCTTCTAAGAACTTGCGCAAGCCACGCATAGAGCCGGCTCTCGACTCTGGCTGCTCGGGCGACAAGCTGCCAGCCAGCGCGGCAAACGCGCCGTGTCCGTTTTTCTGTCCGGCGAGTTTTGCGCCGGTTGCAGCGCTGGGTAGCGCATTGCGTAAGCGTGTTGGCGCATTGGAAGGCTTCGCTGTTCCGCCACCGGATGAAATCGGTTTTTTCAAAATTCGGTAGACATGGCGCCTGTGAATGCCAAAGTCGCGAACGATCTCTCTTATGGCCTTTGCCATCGACTCATTCCGCGCAAACGAAAGATCGATGCGTTCTACGATCAACCGGTCTCGACGTTTGACCTTGATCCCATTGAGCCTGGGGAATGGAAATTTTGTGTTACCCCACTCCGCAAGAAATCGGTCGTAACTTGACTCAGAAAGGATGCTGCGCAACTCTCCACGAAATTCGGTCATTCTGGCGCGGTCGGAATCACTGACAGGGATCAGCATGTCCAGCCCGCCGAATCGCTCGCACAACGCTAAGGCCTCATCTTCCGACGTCATGCGAATGAGGGCTTTGAGGGTGCGCGGTGCACTTTGAATCTCTTCCGGCGTCAGGTCTTTCAGCGTTATTTCGATCAATGCGCGGCTCCAAAAAATTGGGTGACTGATGGCCGCCATGTAACGATCAACACCGCCTGGTCAATCAAGGCGCTCAAGGTGCTCGCTCATTCGACCGCCCGGGAAAGAAATGAGTTGATGCTTGCAGCCGTTGTTGATCGCCACGTGCGGAGAAACGGCCATCAGTCAATAGTGACTGTCGTCTCCATAAGCCCGCCACGCGAGAGTGACCGCCGTCACGTCGCCGACCACGTGGAGCCCGCCGCACGGTGGAATGCTTGATGCCGGACGAGGATGTGGCTCATCGCGGTTCTGAACTATTATTGGATTGGCCAGCGTCGTAATCCCTACGAGGCAGCACCTTCGGGCCCGAGCATTAGCGGGGCTGGATACCCCGTGCTGGCCCTATTTTTTCTGTCTCTTGGGCGACCGCGCTTGATGGTCCACCAACGAGACGGCGCTGACATAGCTCATGCCGGCGGACATAAGGCGCTCCAAGTTGGCAAGGTGATACGACGCGCTATCGATTTCAGGCGTTGCATGCTGCGCCCGTTCTGCAAAGTCGAACGCTACGCGGTCAATTTCGGTCGCGTCGCCTGTGAAGTATCCCCCCGCACGCTCGGCAAAACTGAGGGTGTTCAGACCCTTGACGGCGGGAATCATCGCACCAAGGAAGCCCAGGTGCTTGAGATACCAGGCGTCTGGCCTCGGGTTTTCTGTTCGTCCTGGTGAGATGAACGATGCAGACACCTTTTTGAAACGTCCAGCCCTGATGAGATTCACGAGCGCATCGCTCATGTCCACCGTGGCGTGAAGATCGCCCGCACGGGCAAAGAGGCTTTTGACTGTGCCGTAGGAGGGTTCGCTTTCCGTTGGGTGCCCCAGCACCAGGGGCGCAGATCGGGCGGACTCACTGTAGGCGGATGCCATGCGCTCGATGTCCTGCTCGCCGAAATTGAGCACCAGGCCCCCCATCTCCGTGTGCTGGCCCTTGCGGAAAATATGGATGGTTTTGATGGTCATGGGGGTGCTTGGCCTGGCAAAAGGATCGGGGTGGTTTGTGGATGCCGTTTAAAACTCGGTCGATACTCGCAGGCGCTGCGCAAATTGAAAGGTAATAGGTGGGGTGCTATCTGCCCGGAAAATGGCCAAAAAGGCGTGTTTTCGGTTGATTGTCGTTACCCTTCCCGACGGCCATCAGCTCGTCGAGCAGCGAGTCCGATGCATTTGCCACTTTGAGATGCAAGACCGTCAGGTCGCCATGCGACTCGCCAGTGACGACATCGAGCGCCTCGGCTGCTTTTGCAGTCTTGTTCTTGCTCACGGCGACTTCCTGTCAAGGCCCGCGGCGCCTTCGCCGAAGCTGGCGCCGCCCGAGGCCTT
This sequence comes from Burkholderiaceae bacterium, assembly GCA_004322085.1. GTDB lineage: Bacteria > Pseudomonadota > Gammaproteobacteria > Burkholderiales > Burkholderiaceae_C > Rhodoferax_A. Next base: position 16,294 of record SCRR01000347.1, on the reverse strand, counting down.
GGGCGGCGTGGCCGCGTGGTCCAGCGTGGCCACCAGCACATCCTTGGCCGCGGCGGGCCAGAGCGCCTCGGCCACCAATTCCTCGGCAAAACTTACGTTGGGGGCGTGCAGTGCGTGGGCGGCATGCACTACATCACGCGCCGCCTTACGGGTTTCGTCAAGTTGCCGCTTGAATGCATTGTTTACAACTCCGATGAGTGACGTAAGGTCGTCCCGGTCTACAAATCTGAGGCTTTGATGGTTGCTGGAGTCAGCAGGTCGCATGAGGTCTTCAATGGCCGTAAAGGCCCTTGCAAACTCGGATAGAGTTTCAACCGCGTCCGCGGCTTCACGCGTCTGAGTAACGATACTACTGCTGATATTTGAATTCACTGAAAAAACTCCTGGTCTGGCGCTTGCACGCCTGTGGTTGAAAAATATTTACTGTGGTTCGATTTGGCAGATGCCGGGCTGAAAGAGCTCCCAATCCAGCGTGGTGGTCACAGCTTTTTGGCTGTTGACCGTATGGAGCCCAATCACGCGGCGCGCGCGGCATTTGATCCGGACGAGTCTCTGGATGGAGATCACGACTGATCTCCTTTGCTCAATGGGTTGTTGGGGCAGGTCTTGCAGGCGCGCCAGAGCTGCACGCGCACGGGGTTGGCGGTATGGAACGGCTTCTCGCGTTCGTCCTGGCAGATGCGGCTGGTAATTTGACCCAAGATCGGGCAGTCCACGGTTTTCTTCAGCAGCTCGCCACGGATGCGCTCGGCCAGGCGGTCCACGTTGCCGATGTACCGGCCCTTGAGGGCGTTGCTGATGGTTCCGTCGCTCACACCGATGCGGCGCGCGATCTCGGCCTGCGTGTGCGTGGCCTTGAAGTGGACCAGAGCCGCCATCGCGTCTTGTGGCAAGGCCCTGGCGGGCGGTGTTTTATTTGAGGCCATCGAGGATCTCCTGCGCAGCTCGCAAGTCGTAGACTTCGCCCGTATTGCGATCGAAAACGGTCTGTCGCTTGGTGATCGCGGGCGGTCTTGCGCCGCTGTCTCGGGCCAGGCGGTAGCGGGTCGGATAGTTGGGACCGCGTGGACGCGCTTCGCGCAGGTACCCTGCCTTGGCCAGCAGGTTCACGTACATCTTGGCCGTGTGCGGCGCCACTTCGACATTGCCCACGCTGGCAGCGCGTTGGATTTCATGGAAGTCGAAGTCGCGCAGCGCCTTCATGCAGCGCCACATGGCCAGGTTGTGCATGCCGCCGGCCACGCTCTTGCCGTTTCGGTTGACTCGCGGTGCTTCGAAACCGTCCTGCACCAGCGCATATTGCATGCGGAGTATGCAGCCTTCTTTTTCGTTACTCTGTTGCCCCGTGGCCTGAACGTGACCGGCTTTGACGAGCCATTGAAGGTAGCAACGCGCCGTGCTCCTCGCCACTGCCGGTTTGATCGTGGCGAGCAGTTCGTTTGTTGAAAACTCCCGTAGCTTACGTATCGCTTGCCAGATGCGTTCCCGTGGGGGTTTAAAGCCAACGAAATCGTGCTCGATGGGGTTGCGGCCGGCCATCAGCTGGCTCTCCTGCCTGGAGCCAGACCCGTGTAGAGCTCCACGTCGCAGTCGGCCGGCGCCTGCGTGGTGCCCTTGCGGTCGCACCAGCGCTTGATGTTCTCGATGTTGACGACGACGCGGCGCGTCACGCCGCCGGTCTCAACCAACACGCGCTTTTTGAGCTCAGGGGCAATCGTGATGGATGGGGCGTATTGTTTGACCAGCATTGCAAAGTCGAATTCGTTGCACGCGGCTGCGGGCTGCCAGACCAGAACGCGGTTGTCGAAACGCTCATGCCGCTTGAGCTTGGCCGGCAGGTGCTCCTCGCCGATCAGCAGGATGGCGGCGCCAGAGGCATCGTGCAGGTCGCGGATCAGCTCCAACGTGCGGCTGTCGACGATGTAGTCCACCTCGTCCACGATCAGCGGGCGCCCGCTGATCGAAAGCACCTCGATCAGGGCGTCGACGATCGCGGGGATGTTGCCCTTGGGCGTGATGCCAATCGCCTTGCAAATCTGCTCGGCCAGGCTTTTCTTTGTTTCGAAGCTGCGGCAGCTCACGTAGATTCCGTTAAAGCCGGCCGGGTGACTGGCATAGGAAGCACCAAAACTCTTGCCCAAGCCACTGCGGCCGTAAAGAGTGCCGATGCCAGGCAGCCCCGAGGTGCGCTGCACCAGCGTGTCCATTACCGCACGCACCAGGCCGATGTTGCTGATCGGAGAGATTGCTCCTGAGCCGCCGCCGCTGGTGCCCGCCGTTGCCAATGTTTTCGTTGTCATATGCTCAATTCCTCGCCTAGCTTCATTTTTGGGTCAGACCGCCAGCACCTGGTCGGCGGTCAAACCAAAAGTCTCGAAATAGCGCTGCATGGACGCCCACTCGGTGCCCGTCGCGTACCCCGTAAACCAATTGCTCTCTTGCGCGTCGAGCGCCTCATTGCGTTGCGTGCGCTCCTGCAGGCGCAGCCAGCGCGCGTAGCGCGCCTGCGACGTTTCCACCAGCGGGCGCACCTGGGCGGGCGCGGCCAGGCGCGCCGCCAGTTGGGCCTGGGCGGCTTCGACCTGCGCGGGGTCGACCACCGGCGCGTCGGCCTGCACGATGGAGGTGATGGTCGGACTGCTGTGCTCTTGGGCCGGGCGCTGGATGGCGACTACGTTGTGCGCGGCGTCGATCGCGTCTGCGGTGCGTGCGCGGTTGATGCTCGCCACCGCCGCGCGGGTGTCGAAGCTCTTCTTGGCGTCGCGCAGTGCGCGCTTTTGTTCGCGGATGACCTTGGCCTGGTGCGAGCGGCGCTCGGCCGCGACCTCGGCGCTGTTGATGCCCAGGCGCTCATAGTCCAGGGCCTCGCAGATGTATTGGCCGTCCATGTCGAACACCCAGCAGCGGCCCAGGTTGCTGTCGTCCACCTTGACCTGGACTTGCGTGCCTTCGATGCCGCCCAGGTGCGCGTGGTTGTAGAAGCCGCCGCCGATCTTGATGCCCTTCTTGCCGATGGTGCGCAGGCCGGACTCGGCGCTGGGCGCCAGCAGCACGTCGAGCGCGCGCTCGTTGATCGTGCGGGCAGCAAAGCCCGCCGCCATCTGCGCCGGCGTGCGATCTTTGAGATAGCTGCGCGGGCGCTCGTCCATGCGGTCGCAGAACGTGTTGAGCTGCTCTTGGACCTGCTCGGGCGTGAGCCGCAGCTCGACGCTGAAATCCTTGTCTTTTAGGATCCGTTCGGCAAAGCCCTTGCGCGACTCGATGCCCTTGCGGTCGGCCACGCTGTGGCCGATGTAGCCGTCGAACAGCTCGAACAGCTGGTGCATGAGCGAGCCGATGGCACGTTCGATGTGCGGCTTCTCGTGTGGTGAGAAGGGGTGGCACGTGGGGTGCTCGATGGCCAGGCCGAGCAGCGCGGCGTCCAGGACATCGGCCACGTAGTCGGCGCCGTTGTCGGTCTTGATGGTCTCGGGCACGCCCCAGCGCAGGATCGCCAGGCGAATCAGGCTCATGATCGCGTTGGCCCGGCTGGTGCGCGTGACGATGAACAGCCGACGGCGCGTGAACACGTCGATCACGCCGACGATGTGATGGCGCCGGTTGTCGGCCAGCATCACGTCGCCCACCGTGCTGTCCATCTCCCACTTCTGGTTGGGCCGGGTGAGGCCTTCGCTATAGCTGCCGGCCGCGCTCATGAACTTGTTGCGCCAGCCGTCCGGGTTGATGGCAGCTTCGAACAGCTGGGCGTTCTGTGCCTTCCAATGGGCCAGTGCACGGCGGAATGCGCGGGTGCTGGGCAGGTCTTCAAACTGCGTTTCAAGCGCCTCGTAAAGCGCCTGCGCCGACAGGTGCGGCTGCGCCACGAGCATGGCCAGCACGGCGGTACCGACCTCGCCCGCCAGCGCCTGGTATTGGCCTTTGCGGGCATGCTCGCGCGGTGTGATGGCAGCGAGGCCGCGCTCCTGCACGCCCACATACCAGGCGCGCAGCGTGCTAAACGGCAGCACCGGGAACTGCCCGCGCAGCGTGGCGTCGGCGTCGATCTTGCCGTCGACCCACAGGGCGCAAAAGGACCGCAGCGCCGGTGTGACCTGGCCGCCAAAGCTCTGCCAGAAGCGCTGGAACAAGACCAGCACGCGGGCCACGGCGTCTTGCCGATCCTTGCGCCAGCCGGTTACCAGGGACGCGTGGCGGGTGGATGCGGCGCGGGACTGCGTGAGCGTGGCAATGGTGCCGGTGGGCGCGGTGTCGTCATTGGTCGCTGCAGCGGCGACCGTGGAAAAGCGTGCTACCCACTCCAGACGCGCAGCAGGCGGCAGGGCCGCGACCGCGTATTCGATGCCACCACCCCGGCCCGCGCGTATTCGGCAGGGCAGTCCCATCCTGGCGGCAGCGTCATGTGCGCGGCGTTTGCTGCTTGGGAAACCCGGCAGACCGGCCAACTCGCGTGCATTCGCCCAAATTGGAATGCTCTGAGCGCTTTGAATATTGCTGAACTGCGTGGAAAGCATCAACTTGGACCGAACTACGCCACTCTGGGTTTCTTTCATATCGCTGCAATCAGACCGGCTGAGCCCCTACACCTGTACTGGTACTCTTGCGCTTTTGCCTTGACGGTACAGGCTTCAAACCCAACAACACGGCAGCACGGTGACTTTCACCACGGGTGGCTTCGGAGCGGCCATGCAGCACGTTTATGACCACGTTGTACGAAAGGCTGTGCTCTGCGCAAAAGTCACTCACCGTGGTGCCTTGCTCTTTGAAGCTGGCCCGTGCGACGGCGAGTCGCTCAGAAGTGAAGGAACGCATAATTCGTTCTCCTTGGTGGTTGTTGTTTGTTGATAATGTAATGAGATTAATATCATTCGTCAAGTTTTTCAGAGCCTATGGAAAATTCTTTTCAGGCAGTCGTTGATCGGTTGATCGCGGCCTGCGCGCTCCAAAACGAAAAGGCGCTGGCCGAGCTGCTTGGTTTTCAACCGGCAGTATTTGCAACCCGCAAGATGCGGGACTCCTTGCCTCGTACGAAAATCGACGCGCTCATCCAGGAGCGAGGCTTCAATAGCGAATGGGTGTATGAGGGTCGGGGGTTGATGTTTGTTGGCAAAACCTTCGCCGAGCAGCGAGCGCTGCTGGCCGATATCCACGAGCGGTTGGAGTTGTTCGCGTTGAATGAGCGCCAGCGCCGTTACATGGCGAAGCTTCAATTGGCGTTCGAGACAGCCGATCCGCTGCGGCTGAAGGAGCTGCTGGATGAGTCACATCAGCTCAGCGCTGAAGAGGCCGCTTGGCTCAAAGGCTTGCGCAGTGCGCCGCCCGAATTATTGATAGCCATGAACCAGCTGGCGAAACTTGCAGATAGGCTGAACGAGGGCAAACAGGGAGCGACGCGCGAGGTTGTCGCCACCAAGCAGTCGGCCATCCCAGATCCGGAAACGGCTCGAATGAAGCCGGCGGAAAAGCGGCGCTACTTAGCAGCCCGAAAAAAAGGCGCTACAAAATGAGCGCGCTACGCTTTATGAACCCTGAAGTTGGTCCGAAAATAACCGTTGAGACGACCTTCGATGACTGGTTTTAGCGCTCCAAAAAGCCCCTATTTAGGGGTTTTTATTGTTACAAACGTCCGGTCTAACATCCGGACTCTGCTTAAATTTTAAGCAAAAATGTGCGAGTTACGTCCAAGTTCGATTCGCAGGTCAAAAATGGGAGAGTCCGAAAACACCATATAAATCAGTCACTTAAGAAACTTGGACACTCCCTATCGAACTTTGACACTACCGTCAAAGTTTGCCTGGTTAGCGACTTTTCGACCCGCCACGACAGATCAGCTAGCTGGCTGGAAAGTCCAATGCTGGCGCGGGTTTGCTTGATTTCATGGCCCTACCGGCCCGGCACGCCAAAGTGCTATAGAGCGTCCAAGCTCGGGCTAAACCATGCGTCCGCGCCCGTGCCCTGAAAAACGGCCCAAATCGGCCCGATTCTCTCTAAGCTCTTGATTTAACTGGGGTTTCCCGAGGGGTTCCGCTGCGGACCATCTCTTCCCGGATGTTCAGGATCATGCGTCCGGTCACACGAACAATGGGTGGTCACGCTCGCGCTCACGCCGCTCACGCTGCTGCTGTTCGGCCAGGTCTCGGTGGTGGGCCTGCTCGCGAATGCGGTGGCGATCCCCTGGGTCACGCTGGTAGTCACGCCGCTGTCCATGCTGGGGGTGCTGCTGGCGCCGCTGTGGGACGCGGCGGCCTGGGCCGTTACGGCGCTCGGCTGGTATTTGAGGCTGCTAGCGCAACTGCCATTCGCCACGGTTTATATAGCGGCTCCTGCAATATGGGCGGGGGCTGCGGGCGTATTGGGTGGACTTCTGCTGGCGATGCGGCTGCCCTGGTCGCTGCGCCTGCTCGGGCTGCCGCTCATGCTGCCGGTGCTCTTGTGGCAACCACAGCGCCCGCCCGCGGGCCAGTTCGAGTTATTGGCCGCGGACGTCGGCCAGGGCAACGCCGTGATCGTGCGCACCGCCAAGCACACCCTGGTGTACGACACCGGGCCACGCTTCAGCCAGGAGAGCGATGCCGGCCAGCGCGTGCTGGTGCCGCTGCTGCGCGCGCTGGGCGAGCGGGTCGACACCGTGATGCTGAGCCATCGCGACAGCGACCATATCGGCGGTGCGCCGGCCGTGCTGGCGATGCAGCCTCAGGCGAATTTGCTCAGCTCGATCGAGGCCGACCACCCCCTGCAGGCGCTGCGCCCGGCGACCCGCTGCATTTCCGCGCGCGATGGCGGCCAGCGCTGGGTGTGGGATAGCGTGCGCTTCGAGGTGCTGCATCCGGGCGCGGACGACTACGAGGCGCCGAACAAGCCCAACGCCATGAGTTGCGTGCTGCGCATCTCGAACGGGGCGCAGACGGCGCTGCTGGTGGGCGACATCGAGCAGCCGCAGGAGGCGCGGCTGGTCGCCGACGCCGCCAATCTCATCAAGGCCGACGTGCTGCTGGTGCCGCACCACGGCAGCAGGACTTCCAGCAGCGCGATGTTTCTGGATGCCGTGCAGCCGCGCTTTGCCTTGGTGCAGGCCGGCTACCGCAGCCGTTTCGGGCACCCTGCGGCGCCAGTGCTGGCGCGCTACCAAGAGCGCGGCATCGGGGTACTGGACTCGGCCCATTGCGGTGCGGCCCTGTGGGCGTCCGCGCGGCCCGATGAGGTCACATGCCAGCGCGCCGCTGCGCTGCGCTACTGGCACCACCGTGTGCCTTGATGTCACCCCGAGGCTGCTGCCGTGGGGCGACGCTTGTCCTTAGCGCGTCGTACAAACGAACGGCAGCCATGCATGCAGCCACGAGGCTTCGGGCAGCCACGGTGCGACCAGGGTCAGCCCGGCACTGAGCAGCAAGGCGGACCCAGCCACGCGCCGCGCCGCCGGCCGGGTGCTGAAACCCGCGAAGCGCTGCGCGCCGAACGCGGCCAGGGACATGGCCGGCAGCGTGCCCAATCCGAACGCGGCCATCGTCAGCGCACCGCGTGTGGCGTCGAGCTGGACCGTTGCGATCAGCAGCACCGTGTAGACGAAACCGCACGGCATGAAACCCCAGACCATGCCGAACGCGAACGAGCGCGGCAGCGTCGTCACCGGCAGCAGCCGGCTCCCGAGCGGCGCGATGTGCGACCAAAGGCACCGGCCGGCGCCGAAGCCGATCTCGCGCACGCTCCCGAACGCGACCAGCGCGCCGAGCAGCAGGGCGCCCGTGGCGAGAACGCGCAGCCCCCGGCGCAAGTTGTCGGTATCGAGCAGGCCGAGCAGGCCGCCGAACACTCCGCCGAGCAACAGTCCGGCCAGGGTGTAGGAGGCGACGCGACCAAGTTGGTACCCGACCAGCAGCCGCGGCCGTGGCCGGCCGTTGGCGTCCCGGGCCGTGGCAATGCCCAGCGCGGCAGAGATGCCACCGCACATGACCAGGCAATGGCCGCTGGCGGCCAGACCCAATAGCAGTGCGGCGCCGATCGTGAGCACGCCATTCATTTGTGCCCTTCGTCGGACGCGGGTTGGTCATCGAGCAGCGGCAACAGCGCCGGGGTGTCCATGTCTTCGAACTGGTCGTGCTCGACCGCCCAGAAGAAAGCAATACCGGCGCCGATCAGGAACATGATCGACAGCGGAATCATCACGACGAGGATGTTCATGCAACGTGGCCCAGGTCGACGCCCGCGGGCACGGGTACGGGCGCGGCTGTCGTACGCCGGCCGATGCGCAGCGCATTGAGGACCACCACAAGCGAACTCAGCGACATGCCGATGGCGGCCAGCCAGGGCGGCACAAAGCCGAGTGCCGCGATCGGCACCACAGCCAGGTTGTAGCCCAGCGCCCAGCGCTGATTCTGGCGCAGCACGGTCAGGGTCTCGCGCGCGATCGCACGCGCCTCGGGCAGCGCCGCCAGGCGGGTGCCATCGAGGATCACGTCGCCCGCAGCCTGTGTCAGTTCGGCCCCCGAGGCCAGCGCCACGGCGACATCGGCACCGGCCAGCACGGGCGCATCGTTGATGCCGTCGCCGACTGCCAGCACGCGCGAGCCGCCAGCGCGCAGCTCGCGCAGACGCCCGAGCTTGGCGGCCGGGCTCTGGCGCGCCCGCCATTGCGAGATACCCAGGCGCGTCGCGACGCGCTCGACCTTCGCCGCGGCGTCGCCGCTGACGATCTCGACCTCGACCCCGCTGGCGAGCAGCGCGGCTACGGCCTCGCGGGCGCCGGGGCGCAGCCTCTCGTTGAAGCTGAACGCAGCGATGAGGCCGTGTTCGCCGGCCAGGACCACTGCATCACGATCGTCCTGCGCGGTGCCGAGCGCGAAGGCCGGGCTGCCCAATCGGTAGGCGTGGCCGGCGACCGTACCCGCAAGGCCGCCGCCCTGGACGGTGCGCACGTCGCTGGCGGTCTCCACGGCGAGGCTGGAGGCCGCGCGTACCAGGGCCTGTGCCACGGGATGGCGGCTGCCGCGCGCCAGGGCCGCCGCCAGCATGAGCGCAGGCTCACGGTCCGTGGCATCGACGGCCTCCAGCTCCAGATGCTCGTCGGTCAGCGTGCCGGTCTTGTCGAATACGGCGTGGCTCGCCAGCGCCAGATTCTCGACCGCGTTGCTGTGTACAACGAACACACCTTGCGTGGCCAGTACCGCCAGCGCGCGCGTGATGGCGGCCGGTACCGCGAGCGCGAACGCGCACGGGCACGACACCACCAGTACCGCGAGCGTGGCCGCAAAGGCGCGCGTTGGGTCGAAAAAGCTCCAGCCGACGGCGCAGAGCGCGGCCAGGGCCAGCGTGCGCAGCACGAAACCCGCTGCGGCGCGCTCACCCGCACGCGCCAGGCGAGGGCGCTCGCTTTGCGCGCGCGCGACCAGCGCCGAAATGCCGGCGAGCGCGGTGTCGGCACCGACGCACTGCACACGCAAAATGGCCGGACCTTCGATCACCATGCTGCCGCCCGTGAGTGCGTCGCCGCAGCGTTTGCGCAGCGGCGCCGACTCTCCTGACAGCAGCGCTTCGTCCACCCGGCAGTCTGCGCTGTCGAGCACACCGTCGGCTGGTACGCGCATGCCTTGCGCGACATGCACGCGGTCACCGGGCACGAGTTCAGGTACGCCGACGCGTTCCAGCGTGCCGCCTTTGCCGTAGCGGTCGGCAAAGGCGGGTACCAGCCGCGCCATCGCATCGGCCAGGTTGCCGGCGCGATGGCGCGCGCGCATTTCCAGGTAGCGTCCGGCGAGCAGGAAGAACACGAACATGGACACGGAATCGAAATAGACCTCACCGCCGCCCTGCAGCGCCTGCATCAGGCTGGCCACATAGATGAGTGCGATCGCCAGCGCCACCGGGACGTCCATGCCGAGTGTGCGTGCGCGCAGCGCGCGCCATGCACCCTGGAAGAACGGTTGCGCCGCATAGAACACCACCGGCGTAGCCACCAGCAAGCCCAGCCAGCGCATCAGCTCGCGCGTGGCCCCATCCATGGCTTGGGCCGCGCCCAGATACAGGGCACTCGCATACATCATCGCCTGCATCGCACCGAAGCCGGCAACCGCCAGGCGCTTGAGCGCCCCATGCGCTTCGCGCCGGCGCACGTCATCGAGCGCTGCCGCGTCCAGCGGAAGTGCACCGTAGCCGGTGCGCGCCAACGCCTGCAGGATCGCCGCGAGTGTTGTACGTCGGGGGTCCCAGACGATGCGCGCGCGCTGGGCGACGGCATTGACCTGGACCGACAGTACGCCGGCCACCGCGCCGAGTGCGCGCTCGATCAACCACACGCAAGCCGCGCAGCGGATACCGTCGACCAGCAGTAGGGCTTCGCACTGTCCGCTCCCGAGCGTGCGCACCGCGTGGCGTGACAGCTCCGGACGTTGCCATGCATCGGCGCTGCGCCGCGCCAGCGCCGGGTCCGGTGCGCGCGGCGCCACGGTGCTGCGCAGGCGGTAGTAATCGTCCAGCCCGAGCTGGCTGATCCATTCGGCCGCCGCGCGGCAGCCCTGGCAGCACACAGGGTGTTTGACGCCAGCGACCAGCGCCAGTGGTGCGTTGTCAGGTAAGCTCTCGCCGCAATGCCAGCAGGCCGTGCCTGGCGTGTTCAAGACGAAGCCCCGGTTGTTTGTGGCGCAGGCCGCGTCAACGGCATCTTCATGATCTGCAGGCCTTCGACCGGCAGGGGTGGATCGGCGTAGCGTTCAGCAATCACAAGCAACCATATGCAGCCGGCAACGGACGCAGCCAACACGACCGCGCCCACCCAGACGATCGGTTGGCGGTACCACGCGTCGCAAGCATCGCGTGGGCCCGAGTTATCGGGTCGGGGGTGGGTTGTTGTGTGAGAGCGAGTAGACATAGGCCGCGAGCACCCGCACGTCGTTTTCGCCCAGGCGGGCGTTCCATGCCGGCATGCCGCCATTGCGACCGTCGCGAATGGTCTTTTCCACCGTTGCAAGAGTGCCGCCATAGAGCCAGATCGTATCGGTGAGATTCGGCGCGCCGATCACCTGATTGCCTTTGCCGTCGGCGCCGTGACAGGCCGCGCACGCTGCGAACAGCGCCTTGCCCGCAACCGCCTTGGCCGCGTCGTGCGGCGCGCCGGAAAGGCTGAGCACGTAGTTGGCGAGATTTTCCACGCCCGTTTCACCGAACGCTGCGCCCCAGGGCGGCATGACGCCGCGGCGACCATCGAGTATGCTGGTTTGGATTGCCTTGCCGTCGCCGCCATAAAGCCAGTCGTTGTCGGTAAGGTTGGGCGCTCCCAGCAGGGGGTTGCCATGTGCGGCGCTGCCGTGGCAGGCCGCGCAGTTGTCACCAAACAGCACTTTGCCCATGGCCAGCGCTTCGCGATCCGCGGCCAGCGTCTCTATCGGCGTCCGGGCAAAGCGCTGCATCGCCGCATTCAGGCGCACATCATTGGCGGCCGTATCGCTGGCCAGTTCCTGGTGCGAGGTCCAGCCCAGGGCGCCAGCGGAGTTGCCGAATCCCGGATACAGCACCAGATAGCCGAAGCAGCCCGCAAACATGAGGAACGAAACCACGATCCACCATCCAGGCAACCGGTGCATGCCTTCGCGCAGGGCACCGTGCGCCCAGATGTGCCCGGTGGTGCCGTCTGGGAGAGTGGGAATCTTCGCGTGCGGCCCCCACAGAAACAGGAAAAACGAGATGCCAAGGTTGAGCACAATCAGCACCATGACCCACCACGACCAGAAGCTGCTCATGGGCGATCTCCACTGGCGATAGTGGCGTCGGGTGCACCGTCATCATCGTTCATTGGAAGGCGCGCCAGTTCGCTGAAGCTGCGCCGGTGGTAGGGCAACCAGGCCCAGATCCAGATGCCGATGAAGGCCAGCATCATCAGCACGATAAAAGCACCGGCAATCGGTCCCCAGATTGGATTCATCGTGTGCCTCCGTCGGTTGCAGGAGCCGCGTTGACCGCTTTGTCCTGAGGTTCGTTGTCGATGCCCAGCCCCTGGAGATACGCGACCAGCGCATCCATCTCGGTCTTGCCTTGGACTTCCTTGGGTGCGGCGGCGATGTCGGCGTCACTGTAGGGGTCGCCGAGCAGGCGCAGCACATGCATGCGAGCCTGGATGTCCTTGCCGTCGATGGTTGCCTTGGCCAGCCAGGGGTAGTCCGGCATGTTCGATTGCGGCACAACCTGGCGCGGATTCATCAGGTGCAGGATCTGCCACTCGTCGGAGTACTTGCCGCCCACACGCGCCAGATCCGGACCGGTGCGCTTGGAGCCCCACTGGAACGGGCGGTCGTAGACCGATTCGGATGCCGTCGAGTAGTGGCCGTAGCGCTGGGCCTCGAAGCGCAGCGCGCGGATCATCTGCGAGTGGCACAGGTAGCAGCCTTCGCGCACGTAGACGTCGCGCCCGGCCAGGCGCAGCGGCGAGTACGGCTTCACTCCTTCGGCCGGTTGTACCTTGTTGGCTTCCATGAACAGCGGTGTGATTTCGGCCAGGCCGCCGAGCGAGACCATGATCGCAGTCAGAATGCCCAGCGTCCAGGCATGTTTTTCAATGAACTCGAAGTGACGATATGCCATGGTGCGCTCCTCAGGCGGCCACCGGCAGCGGTGGTGGAAGTTGTTCGGAAACTGGTTCGGGGATTGGCACCGGAATCGGCACAATGATGTGCTTGCGCGCGTCGCGGGCGGTGTACCACAGGTTCCAGGCCATCACCCACATGCCGAGCCAGATCAGCACGCCGCCGAACCAGCGGAACATGTAGGCCGGCTTGATCGCGATCAGGCTGTCGATGAAGGAATAGGTCAGCCCGCCGTCTGGATTGGTCGCACGCCACATCATCCCTTCGGTCACGCCGGCGATCCACATGGCGATCACGTAGATCAAAGTGCCGCATAAATGCAGCCAGAAATGGAGCTTCATGCCATTGTGCGAATGCATCGCCGGACGGCCGAGCGCGCGCGGCGCCATCGCGTAGAGCGAGCCGATCGTGATCATGGCAACCCAGCCTAGCGAACCCGAATGGACGTGAGCGATGGTCCAGTCGGTGTAGTGTGACAGCGAGTTGACGGTCTTGACCGCCATCAACGAGCCTTCAAAGGTGGCGGCGGCGTAGAACACCAGCGCAAGTACCATGAACATGGCGGGAGGATCGTCCTTGAGCCGGTGCCACGAGCCGTTGAACGTGAGCAGCCCGTTCGCGGCCGAGCCCCAACTCGGCATCAGCAGCACCAGCGAGAATGCCATGCCGACCGATTGCACCCAGTCCGGCAGCGCCGTGTACATCAGATGGTGCGAGCCCGCCCACATGTAGATCGAGATCAGCGCCCAGAAATTGACGATCGAGAAACGATAGCTCCACAGTGGCTGTTTCGCCTGGCGCGGCACGAAGTAGTACATCATGCCCAGGAAGCCCGCAGTAAGGAAGAATGCCACCGCGTTGTGGCCGTACCACCACTGCACCATTGCATCGACCGAGCCGGAATAGATCGGATACGACTTGGTCATCGACACCGGAATGGCGAGGTTGTTGACGATATGGAGCAGGCCGACGGCAATGATGAACGCGGCGTAATACCAGTTCGAAACGTAGATGTGGCGGATACGGCGCCGCGCCAAAGTGGCGAAGAACACGGCACCGAAGCTGACCCAGACGACCGCAATCAGGATGTCGATCCACCACTCCGGTTCGGCGTATTCCTTGCTCTGGGTGAGGCCCAGCGGCATCGAAATCATCGCCAGCACACAGATCAGCTGCCAGCCCCAGAATGTGAAATTGGCCAGCCCGCCCCAGGCAAGGCGTGTGTGCCCGGTGCGCTGCACGCTGTAGTAACAGGTACCCATCAACGCCGAGCCGCCGAAAGCGAAGATCACGCCGAAGGTATGGTCAGGACGCAGCTTGCTGAAGGTGAGGAACGGGATATCGAGGTTCCAGAACGGCCAGGCCAGTTCCGCTGCGAGGTACATGCCGACCAGCATGCCGATGATTCCCCAGACAGCCGAAGCGAGCAGGAACAGGCGCACGACATGGTCGTTGTACGTTTCGGTGGTTTGCATTGACGAGTTTGGTTATTTGACGGGTTCGATTCGGGACGCAGCAGAATATATTGCTGTAGCGGGGGCCGTATTGATCCATGTCAAGTCAAAGCAAGTCGGGCGGCCCCGTGGGGGTTCGTGCGGCTCCCCACTGGCGCAGTCGTGTGCCCTGATCCGCTCCAGGCGACGCGCCTCGGGTGCAAAATGCCGGGCGTGTGGCCCAGTACTTGCTAAGCTGGATGCAGGAGATCGCCATGGTCGAATTTGACGAGATGTACACCCGGCTGCCGTATGAGTTTTTCACGCACGGCGCGCAGATCCGCGACCACTACAAAATCTACGATGAATGGCTGGCGCGCCAGCCCGGCGACATGATGGCCAGGCGGCGCGAGGAGGCCGAGATGATTTTCCGGCGCGTCGGCATCACGTTTGCGGTCTACGGCGCCAAGGACGAGGACGGCTCGGGCACCGAGCGGCTGATTCCGTTCGACCTGATTCCGCGCATCATTCCGGCGCATGAGTGGGCCTGCCTGGAGCGGGGGCTGGTGCAGCGCGTGAGCGCGCTGAACCGTTTTCTGCACGATGTTTATCACGACCAGGAGATCATCAAGGCCGGCGTGATCGGGGTCGATCAAATCGTGCAGAACGCGCAGTTCCGCCCCGAGATGATGGGCGTGGACGTGCCGAACCAGATTTACTCGCATATCAGCGGTATCGACATCGTGCGCGCGCCCGACGCCCAGGGCGACGGCGTGTACTACGTTCTGGAAGACAACCTGCGCGTGCCCAGCGGCGTGAGCTACATGCTGGAAAACCGCAAGATGATGATGCGGCTGTTTCCCGACCTGTTCAACGCCCATCGTGTGGCGCCGGTGGCGCACTATCCCGACCTGCTGCTGGAGACGCTGCGCGCCAGCGCGCCGCCGGCGACCGCCGATCCGACGGTGGTGGTGCTCACGCCCGGCATGTACAACAGCGCCTACTTCGAGCACGCCTTTCTGGCGCAGCAGATGGGGGTGGAACTGGTCGAGGGACAGGACCTGTTCGTGAAAGACAACTTCGTGTACATGCGCACCACGCGCGGCCCGCTGCGCGTGGATGTGATCTATCGCCGGGTCGATGACGACTTTCTCGACCCGCAGGTGTTCCGCCCCACCTCCACCCTGGGCTGCGCGGGCCTGCTCGAGGTCTACCGCGCGGGCAACGTGAGCATCTGCAACGCGGTCGGCACCGGGGTGGCCGACGACAAGTCAATCTACCCGTATGTGCCCAAGATGATCGAGTTCTACCTCGGCGAGAAGCCCGTCCTGCACAACGTGCCCACCCACATGTGCCGCCAGCCGGACGATCTGAAATACGTGTTGGCCAACCTCAAGGACCTGGTGGTCAAGGAAGTGCACGGCGCGGGTGGCTACGGCATGCTGGTGGGACCAGCCTCGACCCAGGCCGAGATCAAGGATTTCCGCCAGGCCCTGCTGGCCAACCCGAGCGGCTACATTGCCCAGCCCACGCTCAGCCTGTCGAGTTGCCCGACCTTTGTGGAGAGCGGCATCGCGCCGCGCCACATCGACCTGCGGCCGTTCGTGCTGTCGGGCAAGGAAGTGCAGATGGTGCCGGGCGGCCTGACGCGCGTGGCATTGAAGGACGGCTCGCTGGTGGTGAATTCATCGCAGGGTGGCGGCACCAAGGACACCTGGGTTCTCGAAGCGCATCCCACCTCGCCGCCGCAGTTCCAGTCCCAGTCATCAGGTGCAAGGAGTTGAACATGCTGTCCCGTACCGCCGACCACCTGTTCTGGATGTCCCGCTACACCGAGCGGGCCGAAAACACCGCGCGCATGATCGATGTCAATTACCAGACCGCGCTGTTGCCGCAGTCCACTGCGGTGGCGCAACTGGGTTGGCAGGGGCTGTTGTCGATCAGCGAGCTGTCACCCCTGTATGCGGGCAAGCATGGCGAGGTCACGTCGCGAGGCGTGATGGAATTCATGGTGAAGGACGAAGGCAACCCGTCCAGCATCATCTCCTGTTTGCGCGCCGCGCGCGAGAATGCACGGGCCGTACGCGGCACCTTGACCACCGAAGTCTGGGAAACGCAGAACCAGACCTGGCTGGAGGTCAACCGCATGCTGCACGCGGGTGATTTCGAGCGCGACCCGGGCCAGTTCTTCGAATGGGTCAAGTTCCGCTCGCACCTATCGCGTGGCGTCACTCTGGGGACCATGCTGATGGACGAGGCGCTGTACTTCATGCGCCTGGGCACGTTTCTGGAGCG
>SCRR01000032.1 GCA_004322085.1 Burkholderiaceae bacterium | reverse complement strand
GACTGCTCCAAAGAAGAAGAAACGCGCCGCCTGGCTGACCAGACGCTCGAGCGCATGGGCGCCATCGACATCCTGGTCAACAACGCCGGTGCCAGCTGGGGCGCGCCGGCCGAGAGCCACCCGGTGACCGCCTGGGACAAGGTGATGAACCTCAACGTGCGCGGCTATTTCATCCTGGCGCAGCAGGTCGCCAACGGCTACATGATTCCGAAAAAGACCGGCCGCATCATCAACATCGCTTCCATCGCGGGCCTGAACGGCAACCCGCCCGAAATGTCCACACTGGCCTACAACACCTCCAAGTCAGCGGTGATCGGCTTCACGCACACGCTGGCCGCCGAGTGGGGCAAGTACGGCATCAACGTCAACGCGATCTGTCCCGGCTTTTTCATGACCAAGATGGCAGCCGGCCTCATCAAGTCGATCGGGGAGGAGAAGATGGCCAGCGCCGCGCCGCTGCGCCGCCTGGGCGATGATGAAGACCTCAAGGGCATCACGCTCCTGTATGCGAGCGACGCCGGCAAGCACATCACAGGCCAGTGGCTCGCGGTGGACGGCGGGGTCAGCGTGGTGCTCGGGGCCGCATGACATGATGAGCCAGACTTTCGGCGTTGAAGTTCCGTTCGTCACCCACCTCGGCTTCGAGCTGGCTTTGTTCGAGGGCGGGCACTCGGAGCTGCACTACGAGGCGCGGCCGGAGCATCTCAACTCGTTCTCGGTAGTGCATGGCGGCGCCAGCATGACACTGCTCGACGTGACCATGGCCGTGGCGGCGCGCAGCGTGCAAAAGGACATGGGCGTGGTCACCATCGAGATGAAGACCAGCTTCATGCAGCCGGCGCGTGGCCCGCTCACGGCCAGGGGCCACCTGATGCATCGCACCGCCACCATGGCCTTCACCGAAGGCACGATTTTTGATGCCGCAGGGCGTGCCTGCGCGCACGCAACGGGCACATTCAAGTACGTCAAACGGCGGCCCATCGGCGCGAAGAGCGGCCACCCGCAGAGCGTGATTTCCACGGACTGATATTCCTGAATTTGAGAGAAAAGGCGCCAAAACCCTCTTCCCATCTTCACAGCTGGCTCATTTATTCATAGTAAAAAATTCAACTCACAAGGACTGCTTCATGCCACTCAATCAACAGATCTTTCTCGACAATCGCCCGAGCGGCGAGGCCACTGCCAGCAATTTCAGACTGGTTCGCAGCGAAACGCCGGCGCTGCAAGACGGCCAGGTGCTGGTGCGGCACCACTACCTCAGCCTGGACCCCTACATGCGCGGGCGCATGAACGACACCAAGAGCTATGCCGCCAGCCAGCCCGTGGGCGCCGTGTTCCAGGGCGGCACTGTGGGCGAAGTCGTCGAAAGCCGCAACGACAGGTACGCCGCGGGCGACAAGGTGGTCGGCTTTGGTGGCTGGCAGGAATACAGCGTGGTCGATGCATCGGTGCTTGGCGCGCTCAGGAAGGTCGACACCACGCATGTGCCGCTGTCTTACTACCTCGGTGCGGTGGGCATGCCGGGCGTCACGGCCTGGTACGGCCTCGTCAAGATCATCGCGCCCCAACAGGGCGAAACGGTCGTCATCACCGCCGCCTCGGGCGCCGTGGGAAGCGCGTTCGGTGCGCTGGCCAAGGCGCGCGGCTGCCGCGTGGTGGGCATCGCGGGCGGCCCCGAAAAATGCAGGTACGCGATTGAAGAGTTGGGCTTCGACGCCTGCATCGACTACCGCGCGAACCCCGACGTGAAGAGCATGAGCGCCGCTCTCAAGGAAGCCTGTCCGAACGGCATCGACGGCTATTTCGAGAACGTTGGTGGCTACATCTTCGACGCCGTGATGCTGCGTCTGAACGCGTTCGCGCGAGTCGCGCTGTGCGGCATGATCGCCGGCTACGACGGTGCGCCGCTGCCCCTCGCCAACCCCGCGCTATTCCTGATCAACCGTGTCAAGCTCGAAGGTTTCATTGTCAGCGAGCACATGGAATTCTGGCCGCAAGCCCTGGAGGAACTCGGCAAGCTGGTCGCCACCGGCAAACTCAAGCCGCGTGAGTCGATCGCGCAAGGCATCGCGGCCGCTCCGGAAGCTTTTCTGGGCCTGCTCAAGGGCAGGAACTTCGGCAAGCAACTCGTCAAGCTGATCTGATGGATCCGCACGCACGGTAAGGAGCCGGTCATGGCAACTGCACACGATCCCCACGAAGTGTTCAACCAGCCCGCGCCGCTGGTCGACTACAACCTGTTCGACACCAACCGGCCGCTGCGCGACGCCTTGAGGTTCAATGCGCCCGGGCTGGACCTGGCGCCGTTGCAGGCCTTGGGCGCAACCGTGGGTTCGGCCCCCATGCAGTCGCATGCGCGGCTCGCCAACGTGCACACGCCCGAACTGCACACGCACGACCGTTTCGGGCGGCGCCTGGACGAGGTGGAGTTCCATCCGAGCTACCACGCGCTGATGACGGCGGCGGTGGCGGCCGGCCTGCATGGCACGCCGTGGCAGGGCAACGGCGCAGCCAGCCCCCACGTGCTGCGCGCTGCCGGCTTCATGCTCTTTACCGAGTTGGAACCCTCGGTACTGTGCCCGATCTCGATG
This sequence comes from Burkholderiaceae bacterium, assembly GCA_004322085.1. Lineage (GTDB taxonomy): Bacteria > Pseudomonadota > Gammaproteobacteria > Burkholderiales > Burkholderiaceae_C > Rhodoferax_A. Next base: position 2,725 of record SCRR01000032.1, on the reverse strand, counting down.
ACCTATGCGGTCACGCCCGGCTTGCGCGACAACGCGGCCGTGTATGCCGATTGGGGCCCCAGGCTGACCAGCCGCGCATACGACCCGGCGCTCAAACCGTGGCACGCTAAGCCCGGCGTGACGATGGGCATGGGCATGACCGAGAGGCAGGGCGGCTCGGACGTGCGCGCCAACACCAGTCAGGCTCTGCCTGATGGGCACGACGGTTGGGGCGAGCGCTACGCCATCACCGGGCACAAGTGGTTTTTCTCGGCGCCGATGTGCGATGCCTTCCTGGTGCTGGCGCAGACCCCGGCCGGCCTGTCGTGTTTCTTCATGCCGCGCGTGCTGCCCGACGGCAGCCGCAACGCCATCCGCATCCAGCGCCTGAAGGACAAGCTCGGCAACAAGGCAAACGCCAGCGCCGAAGTCGAATTCGAGCGCGCGAGCGCGTGGTTGGTGGGTGAGGAGGGCCGCGGCGTGCCCCAGATCCTGGCGATGGGCAGCATGACGCGGCTGGACTGCGCGCTCGGCACCAGCGGCCTGATGCGCCAGGCACTGAGCCTGGCGCTGAACCACACCGCACAGCGCAGCGCGTTCGGCAAGCCGCTGATCGAGCAGCCGCTGATGAAGAACGTGCTGGCCGATATGGCTATTGAAAGTGAAGCGGCTACCGCTCTCGCAATAAGGCTTGCAAGAGCTTTTGATCTCCAAACAGACCCGAAGCACGGCGCGCACGAACGCTTCATGGCGCGTCTGCTGACACCCATCGCCAAGTTCTGGATCTGCAAGCGTGGCAGCGCGCTGGCGCAGGAAGCGATGGAATGCCTGGGCGGCAATGGCTACATCGAGGACGGCGGCGAAGGCATCATGGCGCGCGTCTACCGCGAAATGCCGGTCAACTCGATCTGGGAGGGCGCGGGCAACATCATGGCACTCGACCTGCTGCGTGCCTTGCGCAAGGGCGACGCGGTCGCCGCGCTGCAGCATGAATTGGCGCCGGCGCGCGGCGCGCACGCAGCGCTCGACCGCGCCAGCGCCGCGTTGCCCGACCGCATCCAGGCGCTCGCCACCGAAGCCGAGGCGCGGCGCCTCGCGCAGGATGTGGCGCTCGCGGTGCAGGGCGCGCTGCTGGCGCAGAGCGCGCCGGCAGCCGTCGTCGACGCCTTCTGCGGCTCACGCCTGGGCGGCGACTGGGGCCAGACCTTCGGCACGCTGGGCGGCGGGACCGACTTCAACGCCATTCTTCAAAGGGCCATGCCGAAATGAACGAACTGATCCTGCACCATTACCCCACATCGCCGTTTTCTGAAAAAATCCGGCTCATCCTGGGCTACAAGAAGCTCGCCTGGAAGTCGGTCGTCATCCCGGCCACGCTGCCCAAGCCCGATGTGATCGCGCTCACCGGTGGCTACCGCAAGACGCCGTTCCTGCAGCTCGGAGCCGACATCTACTGCGACACGGCGCTGATCTGCGACGTGCTCGAACACATCGCGCCCACGCCGTCGCTGTATCCCGAGCCCGGCAAAGGCCTGGAACGCACGCTGGCCCAGTGGGCCGACTCGACGCTGTTCTGGGCCGCCATGGCCTACAACTTCCAGCCTGGCGGCATTGCCGATATGTTCGCCAAGGCGCCGCCCGAAGCGGCCAAGGCCTTCGCCGAAGACCGCCGCGCGATGAGCGTGAACATGACGCGCATCAAACCGCCAGATGCCACTGCCGCCTACAAGTCGTACCTGCGGCGCCTGTCCGACATGCTCGACACGGCCGATTTCCTGCTCGGCGAGGCACCCACGGTGGCCGACTTTGCCTGCTACCACCCGCTGTGGTTCACGCGCGTGCGCACGCCCTCGATGGCGGGCATTCTGCAACTCACCCCGGCCGTGCTCGACTGGATGGACCGCATGGCACAGATCGGCCACGGCACGATGGAGAAATTTGCCGCCACTGACGCCATCGCGCTGGCCGCCACGTCCGTCCCGCACACGCTGCTGACCGACAGCACCTTCCAGGACGACCATGGCATCGCGCTGGGCAGCCGCGTCGGCATCGCGGCCGAGAGCTTCGGTCCCGAGACGACCGAAGGTGAGTTAATCGCCGCCACGCGCACGCACTTCACGCTGGAGCGCAGCGACGCCCGCGCCGGCACGGTGCACGTTCATTTTCCCCGTATTGGCTTCGCTCTTAAAAAGGTAGAAAACGCATGATTCAGGATTTCAAAGGCAAGACCGCCGTGCTCACCGGCGCGGGCTCGGGTTTCGGGCTCGAATGCGCGCGCATTGGCGCCGCACGCGGCATGAACCTGGTGCTGGTCGATGTGCAGCAGGACGCACTGGACAAAGCTGCGGCCGAGATGCAGGCCGCTAACGCCCAGGTGCTGGCGCGCAAGGTCGATGTGTCCAGCGCGCCGCAGATGGAAGCATTGGCCAAGGCCGTGCAGGAGCGCTTCGGCGCGCCGCACCTCGTCTTCAACAACGCGGGGGTCGGCGCGGGCGGCCTGATCTGGGAAAACTCGCTCAAGGACTGGGAATGGGTGCTGGGCGTCAACCTCATGGGCGTGGTGCACGGTGTGCACCTGTTCACCCCGATGATGCTCGAGGCCGCCAAAAAAGACCCCGCGTGGCGTGGTCACATCGTCAACACCGCGAGCATGGCCGGGCTGCTGAACCCGCCCAACATGGGCGTGTACAACGTCAGCAAGCACGCCGTGGTCAGCCTGACGGAGACGCTGTACCAGGACTTGTCC
>SCRR01000346.1 GCA_004322085.1 Burkholderiaceae bacterium | reverse complement strand
TTGCCTGGCTTGAGTACGAAGGCGGTAGAGCCATAGGGGTTGTAGGTGATGGCCGTCTGTGGCAGCGTCAGGTAATGCTGGACGGCGCCTGTGTCGACATTGACGCTGGCAAACATGCCCGGCAGCAACTGGAGCTTGTCGTTGGCCACGGTGGCTTGGAGCTGCAGGTTGCGCGTTGACGGGTCAACCTTCGGATTGATGGCGGTGACCTTGCCGGTAAATGACTGGCCCGGGAACGCGTCGCTCGACAGGGTCAAGTGCTGCCCCAGCGACAAGCTGCCGAGCTGCCTTTGGGGCAAGCTGAAGTCGATGTAGATCGGATTGAGCGTCTGCAGCGTCACGATGGCGTCGCCCGGATTCAGGTACTGGCCCGGATTCACCGCGGTAATGCCAAGCCTTCCAGCGAACGGTGCCCGGATGGTCTTTTTTGCCACCAATGCGGCTTGCTGCGCCGCGCTGGCGCGCTTGACGCGAAGGTCAGCTTGGTCGGCATCGAGCTGCGCCTGGCTGATTGCCTTCACTTCGAACTGCTGGCGGTCCCGCACCAGCACCGAGGCGGACAGATCGGCCGCGGCCTGCAGCGCTGCCAGCTGGGCTTTGTCGGAGTCGGCGTTGAGCTCGACCAGCACCTCGCCCGCCTTCACATCCTGGCCCGAATGGAAGTGGATGGTGCGCACCAGGCCGGCCACTTCGGTCGTAACGTTGACTCCGCGCACCGGATTGAGCGTGCCCACCGCCTTGATGGTTGGCCGCCAGTCCTGCATTTCGACCTTCACGGCCGTCACGATCTGTGGGGCAGGCTTGGGCATGCTTGCAATCAGCTTCCTGATTTGCAGAAATTTGCCCAAGGCAAGCACGGCAATTAGCAGGACAACACAGAGCAGCATGATGAGCATGCGTTTGGTCGTGCGCTTCATCGGAAGACCTCCAGGGATTCGAATGTTTTTAGAGTTGGGTGCCGCGACATGGCTTACCGTTACGGTGACTTTGGCGTTGGCACGGCGGGCGGCGCGCTGGCATCGGCCAGTGCGGGACGGTTCCACCACCCACCGCCCAGCGCCTGAAACAGGGCTGCCGTGTCCGCGTAGCGCAAGGCTTGCGCCTGCGCCAGCGCGATGCGGGTCTGTGCATAGGTCTGCTGCGCAGTGAGCAAAGCCAGATTGCTGACTGCACCGAGTTGATATTGACGTTCAACCAGGTCAAGCGAGTCGCGCGCCAGTCCCGCGGCCTGTGCCTGCGCACTCAGCGCCTGCGCATCCGCATCGAGTGCGCGCAGGGTATTTGCCACGTTCAGGAACGCATTGAGTACCGTTTGCCGGTATTGCGCCTGGGCCTGATCGTAGGCGGCTACGGCGGCGCGCTTTTTTGCGCGCAGCGATCCACCATTGAAAAGCGGTTGTAGCAGACCTGCACCAAGACTCCATGCCGAGCTCGGTCCCGAGAACAGCTGGCTGGGCTCCAGGCTCTGCGCACCCAGGCTGCCGCTGAGCGTGATCTGCGGATACAGGTTGGCGGTAGCGACGCCGATCTGGGCGCTCGCCTGATGCAGCAGCGCTTCGCTGGCGCGAATGTCGGGGCGTTGGCGTACGAGCGACGAAGGCAAGCTGACGGGCAGATCTTGCGGCAGCTGCAGCGATTCGAGCGTGAACTTGGGTAGCCCAGTGTCTGAGGGTAACCGACCGGCGTAGACAGACAGTTGATGACGTGTTTGCGCCAGCGCTTTTTCGAGCCCGGGCAGTGTTGCGCGCGTCTGCGCAAGCTGTGCCTGCTGGGTCAGGACTGTCCCTCGCGCGATCGCCCCCAACGTCGCCTGCTTCTCGATGAGTGCGAGCGAGCGGCTCTCCGCTTCGATCACATCCTGTGTTGCGCGAAGTTGTGCACGCAGCGACGCCTCCTGGATGGCCGTTGTGACCACGTTGGCGGTGAGCGTGAGATAGGTGGCCTCGACCTGATATTGCTGGTAATCGACGGCCGCCTCCAGGCCCTCCAACTCGCGATGAATTCCACCGAACGCATCGATGGTGTACGTGACGTTGACTGAGGCGTTGAACAGGGTGAGGTCGACGCCACCGGGAACCTGGCTGGCCAACTGTGATTCACGCTCGCGCGTAACGCCGAGTTGGCCGGTAACACCCGGCAGTTGCCTGGCACCGGCGTCGGCGCTGTAGGTTTCCCGTGCCTGGCGCAGCGCGGCCTGAGCTGAGGCGAGCGTGGGGCTGTGGGCCAGGGCCGACCGGATCAGCTGATCCAGCGGCTCGCTGTGAAAGACGTTCCACCAGATTGCGGGAATATCCTGACCCATCGCGAAGCGCTGTGACTCACCCCCCAGGACGGGCGCACTGGCTGTCGTGGCAGGCATGGGCGCACTGGTGTATGGACTTTGTGGGTTGGCGATTGTGGGCGCGGCGGGCGCCTTGAAGTCGGGCCCCACGGCACAGCCTGCCAACGTCAGGCCGATGGCGAAGCCCAAGCCTGCCAGACCGGCCCGTTGCCGGGGGCGTCTTCGATGGAGGATGTTGGTCACCGGTGAACTTTCGAGTCTGTTAAACGGCCGCAGCGGTGCTACCGAGGAATCTGGTGTTAATGGCCGGACGCGTGGAAACCGCGCATTATGCATTGAACGGTCAAGAGCCGATGTAGCGAACGCGACGGCAGGCTGTGGAGCGGGTGAAGGGAATCGAACCCTCGTATGAAGCTTGGGAAGCTGCCGTTCTGCCATTGAACTACACCCGC
>SCRR01000345.1 GCA_004322085.1 Burkholderiaceae bacterium | reverse complement strand
TACAGTTTGAGCGCCAGCTTGTGCGACTTGCCTGCAATCTTGGCCCCGCCCGCCGCATTGATCTTGTCGACGGCAAACTGATAGGCATCGCGGTAATACCGTCCGGTGTTGGCGATCGGCCCGGTCAACTGGACCGATGCGCCGAGTACGACATCCTGGGCTAATGCCGCGCCCGCAGGAACGGCAGCGGCAAAGGCGGTTAAAACGGCGGCAAGCAGGCGGGAATGATTGGGAGACATGGGATCCTTTCTTTGCTGGACATTGTCAGAATTGTTGCGGCGTGGACACCGGTGGGCAACGAGCATACCTTACCGAAATATTGAACGCAATCGGGTGAGTTACCTGCATCCGCGCAACCGCGATCACAGGCTCACCTTGCTTGCCACGGACCTGGGCCGGTAGCATGACTTGGTCCTGGTTCATGCGCGGGTCTGCGCGTGACTCAACAGCACGAACGACCGAGCCTGCAACGGATAGTTCGGTTGCACCCGCGCTGGCAGCGACGCGACGCCAACTTCACTCGCCGCGGGCGGCAGGGCTTGCGTCGCCGTATCAAGCAGCAACCGCCAGCCGCCCCCATCACCCGCAGGCGGGAGCGTGAAGAAGATCTCGTCATGATGGGCATTGAACAGCAACAGGAAATCGTCGTCGTGCAGTGCTTCGCCTCGGCGTCCGCGCTCCACGATGCCGTGGCCAGATATCAGTTCCCCAAGACACCGTGCCTGATCGTCGTCCCAGTCCTGCGGTGTCATCTCGGTGCCGTCTGGCTTGAGCCAGCACACGTCCTTGGCGGTGTCGTCCCCCATTGGCTTGCCCTGGAAGAAGTTGCGGCGCCGGAACGAGGGGTGGGTACGGCGCAGCTCGATCAAGCCTCGCACAAAGGCCGTCAGGGTTTCGCGTTCCGCTGTGGAAGTCCAGTCCAGCCAGTTCATTACGTTGTCCTGGCAATAGGCGTTGTTATTGCCCTGCTGGGTGTGGCTGCGCTCGTCACCGGCCAGCAGCATGGGCACGCCCTGAGACAGCAGCAGCGTGGCGAGCAGGTTGCGCTTCTGGCGCTCGCGCAGTTCAATGATAGCGGGGTCGTCGCTCGGACCTTCGACACCGCAGTTCCACGACAGGTTGTGGTTGTGGCCGTCGTGGTTCTCCTCGCCATTGGCTTCGTTGTGCTTCTCGTTGTAGGACACCAGATCCTGCAGCGTGAAGCCGTCGTGCGCAGTGACAAAATTGATGCTCGCCGTCGGCCCCTTGCCAGACCAGCCATAAAGATCCTGCGAGCCCGTGAGTCGGCGCGCAAGGCCGCCCACCAGGCCACCATCGCCCTTCCACCAGCCCCGCACACCGTCGCGGTAGCGGTCGTTCCATTCGGCCCAGCCGAGCGGAAAGTTGCCCACTTGGTACCCGCCCAAGCCCAGGTCCCAGGGTTCGGCAATGAGTTTGACGCGGTTCAGGGCCGGGTCTTGACGGATGGCGTCGAAGAAGCCGCCCAGGTTCTCGACCTTGCCCGACTCGCGCGCCAGCGCTGACGCAAGGTCGAAGCGAAAGCCGTCGACGTGCATTTCCTCAACCCAGTAGCGTAGCGAGTCCATCACAAGTTGCAGCGCACGCGGGTGCTCCAGATTGACGGTATTGCCACAACCTGTGAAGTCCTCGTAGAAACGCCGGTTCTCCGCGTTCAGCATGTAGTAGGGGGCATTGTCGACGCCGCGCATCGACAGCGTGGGCCCCATCTGATTGCCTTCGCAGCTATGGTTGTAGACTACGTCCAGGACGACCTCGAGCCCGGCACGGTGCAGCGTCTTCACCATGGTCTTGAATTCCTCGATCTTGCCCGAGGCGCAATAGCGCATCTCCGGTGCAAAGTAGGCCAGTGAGTTGTAGCCCCAATAGTTCTGCAGGCCTTTCTCGGCCAGGTAGCGGTCATTGGAGTAGGCGTGCACAGGCAACAGTTCGACGGTGGTCACACCCAGACGCTTGATGTAGTCGACCACCGGCGCGCAGCCAAGTGCCGCGTAAGTACCGCGCAGCTGAGGCGGTACGTCGGGATGCGTCATCGTGAAGCCGCGGACATGCAATTCGTAGATAACCGTGTCCTGCCATGACACGCAAGGATGATGGTCATCGCCCCAGGTGAAGGCTGGCTCAAGCACGCGGCACTTTGGCATCAGTGACGCGCTGTCGCGGCGATCGAAGGACAGATCCTCGCGCTTGCTGCCGACGGTATAACCATAGAGTGCGTCCCCCCAGCGCAACTGCCCGATCAGATCCCTGGCGTAGGGGTCGATCAGCAGCTTGTGGGGATTGAAGCGATGCCCCTCCTCGGGCTTGTAAGGGCCATGCACACGGTAGCCATAGGCCAGCCCGGGCCGGGCCTCGGGCAGATAGCAGTGCCAGACGTAGTCCGTGCGCTCGCGCAGCACGATGCGCTGGAGTTCGTGGCGCCCCCTGTCGTCAAAGATGCACAACTCGACCTTCTCGGCGTTTTCCGAGAACAGCGCGAAGTTGACGCCTTCGCCATCCCAATGCGCGCCACGCGGATAGTCGCGCCCGGGCCAGACTGCCGTGATCGGTTTACTCGTCTTCATTGTCTCTTCATGCAGGGCTCGTCATTGGAGAACTGGAATTGGCGCCTACACGCTGCTGCCGTGCCGGTCAGGGAGTTGAACGGTCGCAATCGGCCGGGCCGTGCTACCCATTAGCGTGGAGGCTTGTCGTCGGCAGCATCCTTGGTTTTTTTGTCACGCGGCCACCAGTATTCGATCCGTTCGGCGGCCCAGTCCTTGCCGCCGATTCCGAACGCCAGTGCCAGCGCGAACACGATGCCGGCGAGAATCACAAGGAAGCTCTCGCGCACGATATCGCCGCCGACCTGAATCTGATCCAGCGCGATGAGCACCACGAACACCATGATCGCGTACTGTGCGAGCTTGCCCAGGAGTGTCGCATCCTGCAGTTTGCTGCTGCGGCAGTAGGCGACAACGGTATCGCCGACGAAGTGTGCAAAGTAGGATCCGAACGCAAGCACCAGCAACGCAACAAAGACATTCGGGATGAACCACACCACACGGCTCAGCACATCGGTGATGTAGGTCAAGCCCAGTCCATTGAAGGCGATCAACAGAGCGGCCAGGATCACCAGCCAATACACGACGATACCGACAATGGTTGTGATGCCCCCAGTCATGCCACCTTGTCGCAGGAATCCATCCAAGCCCGAGCGCTCCGTGAGCACGTTGAAATTGATCGCACGCAACGCCTTGGTCACAGCGACACGCGCGCCCTTGGCGAGAAGCCAGCCGACAACGACCACCACGACAGCGATCAGCAGACGCGGCAGAAATGCGCTAATCTGGCCAAGAATGACCCGCGCCGGCTCGAGGTAAATGTCCAGGGTTTCCACGATGCGTTCTCCAGTTTGGCAATGGGGCCGGAGCAGCCGTCTCAGCGAGCCGCGCCTTCACCAATCAGGGTCAACAGGCCTTGCAGCGGCACCTCGGCCCAGTCGGTACGGTTGTTCAGCTCGTAGCGCAGTTCATAGAGCGCTTTCTCCATCTCGAACAGCGCGAGCAATTGCGCGTCAACAGGTGCCGATCCGCCTGCGGTCGTCGTCGCCTCGTAGGCGGTCAGGAAGGCCTGGCGCGTGGCCAGCTCCCACTGCTGCGCGGCCGGCTCAAGGCGTTTGAAATCGTCGGCATTGTGCGTGACGTGTTTGAGCGCCGACCAGCGCGCGTAGTTAAATGATCGCAACATGCCAGCGACGTCGCGCAGCGGTGAGCTTTTGGCGCGACGCTCGTCAAAAGTACGCGCCGGTTCTCCCTCGAAATCGATAATCACGAAGTCGTCGCCTGTCACGAGGACCTGCCCCAAGTGGTAATCACCGTGGTAGCGTGTCTTGATACCCCCCGAGACGCTTACCTCGCCAGCACCGATACGGCTTTGCAACACCGCCTGCCGGGCGAGCAGCGCCTGCGCGCCGGCCTGGGCCGGCAGCGGCAACTGGGCCAGCCGATCACGCAACAGCACCAGGGTCGTGCCCGCTTCGCCGACCGCGCGCTGCCTGAAGCCGGCAACATCGTCCGGTGCGAGGGGCTCGGGGTCAAATGCCGGATCACCCGTGTGCCTGGCCAGCGCCAGATGAAGCTCGGCAGTTCGCTTGCCGAGCGTGGCCGCATGCTCGAGGAACCCGCCGTGTCGATCTCCCATGGATGCTGCCTCAGCGTCGGGGGCGATGCGCACCTCCTCGAGAAATCGCTCCACGTAGCCCAGCGCGAAGTCCCAGCCGTCGCCCTGGTTCGCAACATAGCATTGCACCAGCACCAGCGCCATCACCCGGTCCGCTTCGCCGAAATACTCCACGGCGCCGAGCACCGGTACACAGTTCGGGTAGTGTGCGACCTCGGTCAGGAAACGGCCCATCTCGATCTCAGGGTTGATCCCCGCGCGCAACCGCCGGTAGCCCTTGAGGAAAATCTTCTCTCCCAAGGTCACGACCGTGTTGCTGCTCAATGCACTGGGGCGCGAAACCGGCACCGCTGAAACGTCGGAGACAACGCTGTCGAACAGTGTCGTTGGCCGAAAGCGAAGCCGGCCACACTCGGTGGTGACATCCTTGCGTTGGGCGATGGCCTCGATGATCGCCCGGCAGAACGCCTCGTCGTGGAAAGCGTCACTCATGACACCGACATTGGCCTGCTGGCGCACCTTGGCCAGTGCAACCGGTTCGAGCAACCCGAAGCGTGCTTCGTCGCTGTCTTCCCACGCCAGCGCGAGCGGAGTGAAATAAGTTGATTCCTCCGCGGGTCCGTCGAGTTGAAGAATCGGCAACATCCAGCTGATCACGCCGCCTCCCCAGATGGTGTGATCGACCAGCCGCGCGCGCTTGATCGGCGCACCCTTGGAAGCGTACCAGCGCTGGACCTCGATGAAGCGCGGCAGGACTTCCGTCTCGAACTCGATACGCATGCGTTCAGCCATGCCGATCCGCCACGGCATGACACGATTTCGAAAAAAGCTTGTCCAACCGTCGAAGAGCACCAGCGTCGGCCGGTCCGGCAGGGCAACACCGTCCTGGTGCCAACTCGGGACCTCCGCGCCAGCGTCAAGACGGAACCAGTAAAAGCCATAGGATGGCAGCGTCAGCAGGTACGGCAACTCGCCGATCGGCGGGAACGGCGTTCGCCCCAGCATCTCGACCGGCACGCGGCCCTTGCAGGTCGAGAGATCAAGCTCAACCGGCTGCGCTGCGCGGGACAGATTGAAGACGGTGAGGATCATGTCCTCCTGATACTCGCTCAGATAAGCGAGAATTTTGCGGTTGCCTGGCTTGAGGAAGCGACGCTTGCCGCGCCCGAAGGCGTAGCTGGACTTTCGCACTGCGAGCATCCGCTTGGTCCAACTGAGCAGCGAGCCCGCCTCGCGCGACTGCGCTTCGACATTCAACGCCTCGTAGCCATAAACCGCATCCCTGATCGGCTGCAAGTACAGGCGCTGTGGGTCGGCGCGCGAAAAGCCTGCGTTGCGGTCCGGACTCCATTGCATTGGCGTGCGCACACCATTACGGTCACCCACAAAGACGTTGTCGCCCATGCCGATCTCGTCCCCGTAGTAGATGATCGGCGAACCGGGCATCGACAGCAGCATGCCGTTCATCAACTTGATGCGGTCGACGTCGTTTTCCATCAGCGGCGCCAGGCGCCGGCGGATACCGAGATTGATGCGAGCGCGCTTGTCGGAAGCATACGTGTTGTACATGTAGTCACGCTCCTTGCTGGTCACCATTTCGAGCGTCAGTTCATCGTGATTGCGCAGGAAGATGGCCCATTGGCAACCTTCGGGAATCTCGGGTGTCTGTTGCATGATCTCGACAATCGGATGCCGATCTTCCTGGGCGATCGCCATGTACATGCGCGGCATCAGAGGAAAGTGATACGCCATGTGGCATTCATCGCCGTCGCCGAAATACTCGCGAACATCTTCGGGCCACATGTTGGCCTCGGCAAGCAGGAATCTGCCCTGATATTCGGCATCGATCGCCGCGCGCAACTTCTTGATCACCGCATGCGTCTCCGGCAGATTCTCGTTCGTGGTGCCATCGCGCTCGACCAAGTAGGGAATGGCATCGAGCCGGAAGCCGTCGACACCCATGTCCAGCCAAAAACGCATCGTGTCCAGTACGGCCTCAAGCACCTTCGGGTTGTCGAAATTGAGATCCGGCTGGTGGCTGAAGAATCGGTGCCAAAAGTAGGCCTTGGCCACCGGATCCCAAGTCCAATTTGACGTTTCGGTATCGGTGAAGATGATTCTCGTGCCCCGGTACTTCTCGTTGGTTTCACTCCAGACATAGAAGTCGCGCTCGGGGGAGCCGACGGGCGCCTTTCTGGCCGCCTGGAACCATGGGTGTTGATCGGAGCTGTGATTGATGACCAACTCCGTGATGACCTTGATGCCGCGCTTGTGCGCCTCGTCCAGCATCTCGCGGAAGTCGTCGAGCGTTCCGTACTGCTCATGCACACCGTCGTACTGCGAGATGTCGTAGCCGTCGTCGCGCAGCGGAGATGGATAGAACGGCATCAGCCAGATCGTGTTGACGCCCAGTTCCTTGACGTAGTCAAGCTTGCTTGCTACACCCTTGAAGTCGCCGAAGCCGTCGTCATTCGAATCGAAGAAGGCCTTGACGTTGAGCTGGTAGATGACTGCGTCGCGGTACCAGAGCGGATCGCCGGATGGCGCCGTAGCCGCCTGCTGCGCGACGACAAGTTCGGGGTCGGCACCGGGTTTCATAAAAAGTAGTCGAAGTCACGTTCGCTGCGTACCCGCCGGCGCAGGCGCATCACGTGCGCAGGAACGAGAGCTGGATCGAGCATCACGAAGTTGTGCCGCCCCTGCCAGAGGAAGCGCTTGTCGGTCAGCAGGTCGTGCATCTGGTACTGAGCGGATTCATCGACGCCGAACGCGTGCGGGTCGAGATCGACCCAGCCCGACTGCACGTGATTCGGGTCGAGGTTGACGACGGTGACGATAACGTTGTCGCCGGTCTGCTTGGCATAGGCGATCAGTTGATCGTTGTCGGTGCCACAGAAGACGAGATTCCAGTCGTGCTGGAGCGCCGGGTTCTCACGCCGGATACGGTTGATCCGCGCGATCAGGCCACGCAGACTGCCAGCATCATCCAGAGTCCAGTGGCGTAGCTGGTATTTCTCGGAGTCGCGGTACTCCTCGCTTGCCGCCTCACGTGGCGTGCCCTCGAGCAGTTCGTAGACCGGCCCATAGATGCCGTAGCTGGCGGCCAGAGTTGCCGCGAGCACGAGCCGTGCCACGTACACCGGCCGGCGGCCCCCGTGCAGTTGCTCGTGCAGGATATCGGGAGTGTTCGGCCAGACGTTGGGACGAAAGTATTCGCGTCCCGACCCCTGTGAAAGCTCGGTAAAGTACTCGATCAGCTCGCGCTTCGTGTTCCGCCAGGTGAAGTAGGTATACGACTGCGTGTAGCCGAGCTTGGCCAGCCGATGCATCACCTTGGGCCGGGTGAAGGCCTCGGCAAGGAAGATGAGCTGCGGATGCTCGCACTTGAGTTCTCGAATGACCCACTCCCAGAATGAGAAGGGCTTGGTGTGCGGGTTGTCGACTCGAAAGATCGTCACGCCTTCGCCAATCCAGTACTCGAACACGCCTTTGAGCGCTTCCCACAGGCCGATCCAGTCGTCGGTCTCGAAGTTGAAGGGGTAAATATCCTGATATTTCTTCGGTGGATTCTCGGCGTATTGCACGCTGCCATCGGGGCGGGTCCGAAACCAGTTCGGATGTTCCTTCACCCATGGATGATCGGGGGCGCACTGAAAGGCAATGTCCAAGGCAATGTCGATACCCAGATTGGACGCCATGGCGACCAGGTGGCGAAAGTCTGCGGCCGTGCCCAGCTCGGGCAGGATCGCCGTGTGGCCGCCCTCATCGGCGCCAATCGCCCAGGGGCTGCCGACATCGGTTGCTTCGGCCAGCAGGGCGTTGTTCTTTCCCTTGCGCCTGACACGCCCGACGGGATGGATCGGTGGAAAATAAAGTACGTCGAAGCCGAGCTCGGCAATGTAGGGCAACCGGGTCTCGACATCGGCAAACGAGCCATGGCGCCCCGGCTCGGCGGCCGCCGAGCGCGGGAACATCTCGTACCAGCTGCTCGCGCGCGCCCGTTGGCGATCGACGATCAGCGGCAGCTCGACGGGATATGCGACCTCAAGGCTGCGCTCGGGGTACGCGAGCGCGAGCGTCGTGAGTGTCTCGTCGAGTGCCAGATTCTTCAACAAGTCCGGATCGCTCTCGGCGTCACTCGCACCCTGGCGTAGCTTCGCCGCCCCGGCGGTCAACGTCTTGCGATCGCTGGCAGGGGCGCGCGTCGCCGCCTCGTCGAGAAGTATCGCGCCGACCTGCGCCGCGACCCGGACATCGTCGGCGTCGACACGGCGCACCAACTCGTGCCGCCATGACGCGAAATGATCAACCCAGGCAATGACGGTATAGACATATCGGCCAATCGTCGGCAAGGTGAAGGCGCCGCGCCAGACATCGTTGCCCAGCGCGACCATCTCGACCTCGCTGAACTTCGCGCCGCCCACGGTCCGCCAGCGCAGCATGACGCGAAGAACGTCGTGGCTGTCGGTAAAACAGTCGGCGTCGACCACCATCTCGTCTCCGACGATACGTTTGACGGCAAAGCGCCCGCCGTCGACCGACGGCCGCACCGCGTCAACCACGGCACGGACGCGCCCGACACACTCTGGCTTCGGGTCATGCTTTTTCGTCATCGCTTTCGTGTCTGAGCACCAGCGTCGACAACGCCGGCAAGGTCAGGGTAAGCGACTGCGGCCGGCCTGCGGCAGGCACCGGCGCAGCCTGCACGCCGCCGAGATTGCCCCAGCCGCCGCCGCCGTAGAGCGTGGCGTCACTGTTCAGAACTTCGCGCCAAGCACCGCCGTAAGGCACGCCCACGACATAGTTCGTGCGCGGCACCGGAGTGAAGTTGCAGGCCACGAGCAGCACCGCGC
>SCRR01000436.1 GCA_004322085.1 Burkholderiaceae bacterium | reverse complement strand
GCCGTGTAGAAGGTGTTGCGCGGTTCGGGGAACAGCCCGCGCAGCGTGGCATCACTGACGCACCAGCGTTGCCGGCGTCCCAGGGACTGCAGTTCATGGTGGAGGGCGGATGCTTTCATGGTGTTGTACATATTTGTACAACTAACCATAATTCAAGGCAAGTGCTTCCACCCCACCTGCGCACCGATCCCTATAACCGCTCAGCGGCGCTTGGGCGCCTTGGCTGCCTTCGGCGCACCACGCCCAGCCTTGATGCGGGCGAGGGCCTTCTTGGCGGCGGGCGGCGCCTTCTTGGCCCCGCCGACCAACAGGGCAGATTCCGGGACGCCTTTGTTGATCGCATTGGCGAACCAGCGGGGAATCCGCCCGCCGTAGCCCGACCAGGTTTCCTGCGGGTTGTCGGGATTACGGAATTTCGGCGGCTTCTTGCTCTTGGTCGCCAGGCTGCGCTTGGCCGACTTGCGACTTGCACCGACGCCATACAGCTCATTCAGCGTGAAGCCCGTGTCGGCCAGGATTGCGTCGACGCGAGCGCGCGCCTGCTGTTTCTGCTCTTCGTAGGCCACTTGCTTGCGCTGCTGCGCCTGGGCAATCACGTCGTCGAGTTCTTCGACGGTCAGTTTGTCGAGCTTCAAGGTCATGGCAGGGGACTCGTGGGTGGCCGCTAAAACCAGCGCGACGCGTCCTGTTGACGGACTCGTTCCTGCGCTTGTTCACGCAAGTCGTTTACCACATCTCCCGGCCGAATGGGGAATCCAAGCCCGAGGGGGCGCTGCACGTCCACCACGCGGCCGTCCGTCGCTCGCACCGGCACGACCTGGACATACTTGGCGCTGCGCATGCGCGCCCGCTTGACCTCATCGTCGATGAAAAAGCCCAGCACCAGCGCATGGAGATTAGCATCCATGATCTTGGTGCTGTTGACGGACAGGTACAGACGATCGGACACGTAACCGGCATCCCAGGGCATCGTGTTCATCCACACGCCCTCGAAGTCTTGTGTACCCAGGAGGATCGTGTCGCCCTCGATCGCGAAGGAGAAACGTCCGGATTGCACCGGCGAGAGGAGCTTCACCGCCCGGTGTTTCGGGTGTGCCCGAATCTCGTCCGCCCTGAAGTTCGTCGCCCAGCGGATGAAATTCGTGTAGCTGATGAACTGGCGCGATGCACGCTCGATGCGCGCCAGTTCCTCCGGGCTGACTTGTGGACCTTCTTCTTTCTGCGAGCCCATGGTCAGTCCCCGCTCCCGGCCATCGTCTTCTTCTTGGCTTTCAGCGCCGCCATCTTGTCCAGATGCTTGCGCATGTCTTCAATGAAGTCATCGAGCGTCTTCTGCGGCGTGCGCCCGATCTTCTTGGACATCTCCACGATGAACTCGTGGTTGTGTTGCCGCAGCGTGTAGTTGTTACTCGGGTCTTTCACCCGATTGCGGAAACTGATCAGACCCTCACGCCGGGCCATCGACATGATGCGCTCGTAATCCGTGTGCGACATGTCGCCGAAGTGCTTGCGCACCATTACCTTCGTGCGAGTGACAGGCGGATTCATCCGCTCGCCTTCCTTGATCCACCGCACGACGTCCAGCATGGTGTTGTGCAGCTGGTTGAGCTTTGCCAGGTGGTTGTATCCGCTCTCGATCTGCCCACGCTCGACCGTGCCACGATCATCCGTCGGGCGACCCAATCCGCTGGAGAGCGACTTGAGCGTCTTCCCGTCCTTTAGGGCGATCGGATTGCGGTTTTTTTTCGTCTCCTTGAAGTCGGGCGATTCGCCCTTGAGGTAATAGATCGATCCCTGCTTGGCGACATCCAGATCCAGGAAGGCACAGGCGAGCATGAAGACGTCTTCCGTGCACAGGTGCTGCTGTGCGTCCTGTGCCAGACGCTCTTCACGACGGCGCCACACCTGTTGACGCTCGTCATCGGAAAGATGGCTGTTGTCCACCAGTTGCGCGAACTGATGGCTTATGCCCGTGATGCCGAACTGGCGCACCTCGTTTTCGATGTCACGTGCGCGCGCATCGCGCACCGCTACTTCATCCGGTGTGCCGACGGGCATGTCGCGCGTCACTTCAAGCGACAGCGCACGCGCCATGTACGCGGACCGCTGCAGCGTCTGCACCATGTTGAAGTAGCTCTTGAGCGGCAGCACCTTGTCCGACAAGGGGACGAGCATGCCCAACGTCATGACCGTATCGGCCAGCACCTTCGGCTGGGGGACCAGTAGGGAGCGATACCCCTGGGCAAAACTCAGGATGCTCTTCGCAAGGGCTTCGGGGTTCGTGAATTCACTGGCCGGTCGCATAGTCGCTCCTGTTCTCCTCGTCTCGGTCGAAAAAGTAATGCTCGATGGCTGCGGCGTTGGTCACGCCGTGCGCGAGGAGCACCTGCAGGCGCCGGTTCGTCGGCGCGACCAACTCATCCACCTTCCAGTCGGGAAGGGGATCGGTGCGCTCTGACTGGACGCGATCC
>SCRR01000344.1 GCA_004322085.1 Burkholderiaceae bacterium | reverse complement strand
CGGCACGCAGCAATTGCTCAAACAGGGACTCTCGAGTTGGTCCGTGGAACTGGGCAAGGTGCGCCAGAACTACGGCCTGGTGTCGAACGACTATGGACGGGACCTGATCACCAGCGGCACTTGGCGCTACGGCCTCTCCAACAGCTTCACGTTCGAGACGCACGCCGAGGTGACCACGGGACTGGCGAACGCCGGGGTGGGCGGCGCCTGGCTGCTGGGACAGGCCGGCGTGCTGACCGGCGCGCTCGCGCATTCCGGTGGATCGGGCCAGACCGGCTCGCAGGCGAGTCTGGGTTACAACTGGACCGACAGCAAGTTCAACGTCGCGTTCAGCGGCACCCGCACCGACGGCAGCTACCAGGACGTGGCCGCGCTGTACGGGAGTCTCCCGGCGCGCGCCAGCGGCAGCGCCACCGTCGGCTACAACACCGACCACATCGGCAGCTTCTCGCTCAGCTACCTGTACCAGCAGTACCCGGGCCAGACCGCATCGCGCTACGCCAGCGCCGGCTGGTTCAAGTCGCTGGGACGCGCCACCACGCTTTCTGTCACCGCGAATCAGGACCTGGTCAACACCAACCTGCGCAGCGTATTCGTGAACCTGACCTGGGCGATCGACGCGCGCACCAGCGCGAGCGTGGGGATGCAGCACGACAACAGCGGCAACTTCTTCACCGCCAGCACCAGCCGCGCGACGCCGAGCGAAGGCGGCTGGGGCTGGAACGCCGCGCTGCGCCAGGGTGACGACCAGAGCGGCGGCCAGGGCGAGCTCGACTACCTGGGCCGCTGGGGCCGCTACGCCGCCGGCGTGAGCGCGTTCAACGGCACCAACTATGCCTACGGCGACGCGCAGGGCGCGCTGGTGTTCATGGGCGGCCATCCGTTCGCTGCGCGCCAGATCAACGACGCGTTCGCGCTGG
Source organism: Burkholderiaceae bacterium (assembly GCA_004322085.1). GTDB lineage: Bacteria > Pseudomonadota > Gammaproteobacteria > Burkholderiales > Burkholderiaceae_C > Rhodoferax_A. The sequence continues at coordinate 4,941 of SCRR01000344.1, read as the reverse complement.
TCTCGACCGACGGCGTGCCGGGTGTGCCGGTGCTGCTGGAAAACCGCCCGGTCGGCCGCACCGACGGCAACGGCCAACTGCTGGTGACGCCGCTGAACGCGTACCAGAACAACAAGCTGGGCATCGATCCGATGAACCTGCCGGCGGATCTACGCATCGCCCGGGTGGATGCGGTCGCCACGCCGAGCGACCGCGCCGGCACGCTGGTCGAGTTCGGCATCACGCCGGTGCGCTCGGCCTCGGTCACGCTGGTCGATGCGGCGGGCAAGCCGCTGCCGCTGGGCAGCCGGGTGCAAGTGAACGGCAACAGCGGCAGCGCACTCGTCGGCTACGACGGCGACGTGTATCTCGACACGCTGGCCGCGCACAACCTGCTCACGGTGCAGACGCCGTCGGGCCGCTGCGGCGCGCGCTTCGACTACCAAAGACCCGCGGACGGCACGATCCCGCAGATCGGGCCGCTCGCCTGCACCCCAAAGGCCAAGCCATGAATCCATCGCCACGATACCGATTGAAGGCGCTGCTGCCACTGCTGCCACTGCTGATGCTGCTCGCGCTGCTGCTGGGCGCGGCGCCGGCGCGCGCGGCCGGCAGCATCACCTGCTCCAGCGCGTCGATGACGAACCTGAACTTCGGCACGGTCAATCCGCTGGCGAGCCAGACGGATGTGACCGCGACGCTGAACTACAGCTGCAGCAACACCGACAATAAGAACACCCATTCGGCGCTGCTGTGCTTCAGCATCGGCGAGCCCGGCGGCCGGCAGACCAATCCGCGACTGATGAGCAGCGGATCGAACACGCTGCAATTCCAGCTGTACCAGAACGCCAACCGCACCAACGTCTGGGGCAGCCAGTTCTTTGGCAGCTTCCTGACGCCAGTGCAGGTTCCCATCACGCTGACCAAGGGCACCAGCACGAATAATGGCCAGGCCACGCTGTACGGCCGGGTACTGGGCGGCCAGACCGGCGCGATCCCCGGCAGCTACCAGGACGTCTACCAGAACGGCGACACCGCACTCACAATCAACGACGCCCAAGGCGACACCGCGCCGGCTAGCTGCGGCGGCTCGCAGGAGAGCGTCTACTTCGCGTTCACCGTCAGCGCGGTGGTGGCCAAGCAGTGCACCGTGACTGCCGGAGCCAACCTCAACCTCGGCACGGTCGCGCCCACGGCCACCAACGTCCCGGGCAATACCAGCATCGCGGTAACCTGCACAAATACCACGCCGTACTACATCGGACTGCTGCCGTCCAACAACAACACCGCAGGCACCGGCGTGATGTCGGGCACCGGCGGCAATGCCAGCACCGTTCCGTACCAGCTGTACCAGAACGCGGGGCTGAGCACGGCCTGGGGCAACACCGCGACCACCACCAGCGCCGGCAACGGCATGGCTGGCACCGGTACCGGCGTCGCGCAGTCGTACAGCGTCTATGCGCGCGCGCCGTCGGCAGACTTTCAGCCCGACACCTACACCGACACGGTGGTGGTCAACGTCAACTACTGAGGCACAATGGAAAGCCGGTCAAACAGCTGATACTATCTTTTGAATAGCTATAAACCATTATCCCTATTGGGTTAAAACCTGTTTTGGCCATAAAACCCAGAGCCGCAGCGGCTGCTTGAGCCGCCCCGCGAGTTCCCCCGCTGCCGGACCCGAGCCAGCAAAATAATCGGCCCGCACCGCGCCCACGATGGCGGTGCCCGTGTCCTGCGCCAGCACCAGTCGGTCCAGCTTCACGAGCGGGCCGCTGGAAGCGAGCCAGACCGGCGTGCCATAGGGGATGCTGGTGGCATCCACCGCGATCGAGCGCCCCGGCGTGAGCGCCACGCCCTGGGCGCCGCGCGGGCCGAAGGCCGCGTCCAGCGGTGACAGCGGCTCCTCGCGAAAAAACACGACACGCGGGTTGCTCCATAGCAGCTCGTTCACGCGCCGCGGGTTTTGCGCGAGCCAGGCGCGGATGCCGGGCCAGGTGGCGTCGCGCGTGGCGCCTTGGTCGAGTAGCCAGCGCCCCACGCTTTGGTAGGGCTGGTCGTTGGTGCCCGCAAACGACAACCGCACCAGGTGCTGGCTGCCGTCGGGCTCGGTGATGCGCAGCCGCCCCGAGCCCTGGATCTGCAGGATCAGCGCATCGATCGGGTCGGCCAGGTACGCGATCTCGTGCCCGCGCAATGCGGCCTGGGCCTCGGGCAGGGTGTCGATCTGCTGGCGCGTGTACCAGGGTCGGCGCTGGTTCAGGCCGGCCGGCGGGCGATAGAGCGGCACGCCGTAACCAGGCGCGGGCAGGCGCGAGGCGTCGAGCAGCGGCTCGTAATAACCGGTCAACAGGCCCTCTGAACTGCCGGCGCTGCCCGTGAGCGGCTCCACGCGGTAGGGCTGCAGGCGCTGCATCATCCAGGCGCGCCGCTCGTCGCCCGTGCCGATGCTCAGGCGGCGCACGTCGCCGCACAGCGCGGCAAAGGTCGGGCCGGGGCGTTCGCAGCTCTTGATCCAGGCGTTCCAGGCCTCGAACAGCTTGTCGTCGGCAAAGCCCGGCAGATCGGCCCAACGCACCGGCACCCAGCGGCTCTTGCCGTGTTGCAGGGCCGGTGGCAGCGGGCCGGTGTCGCCGGGCAGGACGCCGGGCGCCGTGGCCGCTATACCGGCTGCACCCTCGGCGCTGTAGGGCGGCGCACTGGCGCAGCTCCACAGCATCCCTACAATCGCTGCACTGGCGATACAGCGCGAGATTCGCGACAGGAGTTGATTCATGATTTTGCTTTTGCTGGAGGCCCTGGGTGCGCTCGTGCTGCTGCTGCTGCTGGTCTGGTGGACCATGTTCTCGGGCCGCAAGCGGGGCGAATTGACGCTGCCGGAGCCGGCTCCGAAGGATGCGGCGGACATCGCGACTTCAGAACAAAACAAGCACTGAACCCTTATACATAATATACATTGTGCTATATATTTCGTAGCATATTGGTCAACTCCACGGCCGACTTGACTTCCATCTTGTCGAACACCCGCGAGCGGTGCACCTCCACCGTACGCACGCTGATATTGAGCTGGTCGGCAATCAGTTTGTTGGGCAGGCCCTGCACCACCAGGCGCATCACGTCCTGCTCGCGCTCGGTCAGGCCGGCCAGGCGCGACTGCACGCTGGTCCGGGCGCTGCGCGCCTGCAGGATCCGCGCCGACTGCTGCAGCGCCTGCTCAATCCGGTCCACCAGCGCGTTGTCGGAAAACGGTTTTTCGCAAAAGTCGAAGGCGCCGCGTTTGACAGCGTCCACGGCGGTAGGCACGTCGGCATGCCCCGTCAAAAAAATCACCGGCATGAGCTGCGTCAGGCCGCGCTGGGCCAAGCGCTCGAACAGCGCCAGACCGCTCAGGCCCGGCATGCGCACGTCGAGCAGCAGGCAACACGGCTGGGCCGGCGTAAAGCTCCGGTGCAGCATCGCCTCGAACGCCTCGGCGCTGTCGAACGACTCGCTGGGCACATGGCGCGAGCGCAGCAACCAGGCCAGCGCTTCGCGCACGCTGGCGTCGTCATCAATCAAATAGACGGTGGCGTTCAATGGCGGCTGCATGCGGGCATCTTAATGATGATTCGCAGCCGGGACGGGTGGCGCCACGGGCAGCGTGAATTTGAAGACCATGCCTTGCGGCCGGTTCGGCTCCATCGCGAGGAAGCCGCCGTGCTGTTCCACCACCGTGCGGCACAGGCTCAGACCCAGTCCCATGCCCTCGGCCTTGGTGGTAAAGAACGGTGTGAACAGTTTTGGCGCGACCTCGGGCGCAATCCCGGGGCCGCCATCGGCCACGGAGAACTCCAGCCAGCCCGGGGCATGGGCGGTGCGCTGCGTGGTGCCCGCGCGCCGCACCGCCAGCACCAGCCGCCGCTGCACGATGGCAGGCTGGTCCATCGCCTGCATCGCGTTGCGCGCCAGGTTCAGCAGCACCTGCTCGACCATGGTGCGGTCGCACAGCACGGGCGGCAGGTCGGTTTCCAGCACCAGTTCGACGTGGACGTCAAGCTTGGTGGCCTGCAACCCGACCAGCGGCATGATCGCATCGAACAGGGCTTGCGGGGGCACGGCCTCACGCGCCTCGTCGCGCCGGCGCACGAAGTCGTGCACGCTCTTGATGACCTTGCCGGCACGCCCGGCCTGCTCGGCGATGCGCCGCATGGCCAGCGCCAGCGAGGCCATGCCCTCGGGCCCCGGCGGCCCATCCCCGAGCAGATTCATCGAGCCCGTGGCGTAGCTGGAAATCGCCGCCAGCGGCTGGTTCAGTTCATGGCTCAGCAGCGAGGCCATTTCGCCCACCGTGGCCAGCCGCGCGGTGGCCTGCAGCCGCTCCTGCGCGGCGCGCGTGAGCTCCTGCACGCGGCGCTGCTCGCTGATGTCCAGGCAGGCCCCCATCCAGCCTGTCTGCACGCCCTGCGCATCGATCAGCGGCGCCTCGATGATCAGCACCGGAAAGCGTGTGCCGTCCTTGCGCACGAACATCGACTCGAAGCCTTCGCGCGGCGGTGGACTGCCCCCGCTCATGCGGATCGTGTGACGCTGCCCATATTCATCGGCCTGCTCGGGCGGCCAGTACGGCGCCGACACGTTGTGGCCCAGCAGCTCCTGCGGCGCAAAGCCCACCATCTGGCAAAAGGCCGGGTTGACGTAGGTAATGTGGCCCTGCAGGTCGCGCGCACGCAGCCCGGTCACCAGCGAATCCTCCATCGCCTGGCGAAACGCCAGCGCATCGGCCAGGCCGCGTTCGGCGCGCAGGCGCCGGCGCGTGTCCTTGGCCAGCAGGACCAGTACCGAGACCAGCGCGATCGACATGACGCTGACCAGCGCGGTCAGCACATCGGGAAACAGGTCGGGGGCGGCGCGCCAGCTGTCCATGCGCACCACGATCGTGTAGCCGGGCAAATTGAGCAGCTGCTGCGCCGTGAAAACGCGTGA
>SCRR01000343.1 GCA_004322085.1 Burkholderiaceae bacterium | reverse complement strand
ACGCGCTGCACGCGGTGGCCGCCGGATTCGAACTTGAGCGCGCCGTAGACCCCGGAGCCGGAGGCGACATTGCCGCCTTGACCGGTCACATGCAGCACCACTTCCTTGTAGCCACCGAGCTCGCTCGGGGACTCGCTGATGATCTCGGTCTTCCAGCCGCGGTGCTCGCAATAGCGGGAGTACATGCGCAGCAGGTCGCCTGCGAACAGCGCCGACTCGTCGCCGCCGGTGCCAGCGCGGATTTCCACGAACGCATTGCGCGCGTCGTCCGGGTCTTTGGGCAGCAGCATGCGCTGCAGCTCGGCGTGCAGCTGCGCCAGTTCGGCCTCGGCCGAGGTGATTTCCTCCTGCGCCATCTCGGCCATGTCGGCGTCGCTGGCGGCGTCGGCCTGCAGGGCCTGGGCCGCCGCCAGGTCGCTCTCGCGCTGCTGATAACGCTGGTAGCGGCTCACCAGTTGCGCCACATCGGAGTGTTCGCGCGAGAGCACCAGGAACTGACCCATGTCGCGCATGATGTCTTCGCGCGAGAGCAGAAAGTCCAGCTCGGACAAACGCACGGCGTAACGCTCCAGCCGCGCGCGCAGGAAGGGTTTCATGAGGTGGCCCTAACGGCTTTTGCGAAGAAAGAAATGCTCGATGGCGACGCTGGCGCGTTCGCGCGCGGCCTGGTCGCCCGCATGCAGCTCGGCCATGGCGCCGTGCAGCATCTTCTGGGTCAGGCCCTTCGAGAGCGCTTCCAGCACGACGTCGACATCCTCGCCCTTGGCCAGCAGCTTGCGGGCACGGGCGATTTCGGCTGCGCGCCACTCGTCGGCCTGCGTGTTCAGTTGCTGGATCAGCGGCACACTGCCGCGCTGATCCATCCAGTGCATGAAGCTTTGCACGCCGGCGTCGATGATGGCCTCGGCCTGCGCCACCGCCGCCTGCCGGTTCGCCTGGCCGGTCTGCACCACGGCGGCGAGATCGTCCAGGGTGTACAGGTAAACGTCCTGCAGTGCCTTGACCTCGACCTCGATGTCGCGCGGCACGGCCAGATCGACCATGAACATGGGGCGGTGCCGGCGCGCCTTCAGGGCCCGCTCCACCGCGCCCAGGCCGATGATGGGCAGGGTGCTCGCAGTGCAGCTGACCACGGCGTCGAACTCGTGCAGACGTGCCGGCAGATCGGCCAGGCGCATCACTTCGCCGCCGAAGCGGGTCGCCAGTTTCTCACCGCGCTCCAACGTGCGGTTCGCGATCGCAATGGCCTTGGGGTTTTTCGCCGCAAAATGGGTGGCCGCCAGCTCGATCATCTCGCCGGCACCCACAAAAAGCACCTTGATCTGGCCCAGGTCTTCGAACAACTGGCCGGCGAGGCGCACCGCAGCGGCGGCCATGCTGATGGAATGCGCGCCGATTTCGGTCGAGGTGCGCACCTCCTTGGCTACCGCAAACGAGCGCTGGAACAGCTGGTTCAGCGTGGTCCCTAACGCCCCGGCTTCTTCCGCCGCACGCACCGCGTCCTTCATCTGGCCCAGAATCTGGGGCTCGCCCAGTACCATGGAATCGAGCCCGCTCGCGACCCGGAACGCGTGGCGCGCCGCCGGCCCGTCTGCCCAAGTGTAGGCGTGCGACCGCAGCAACTCGGGGGACACGCCGGCGGTGTGGGCCAGCCAGTCCATGGCGTGATCTGTCGCCCTGATTTCCCCGGCGCAATAGATTTCGGTCCGGTTGCAGGTCGAGATGATCGCCACCTCGGGGTGCCGCGCCATGGACGCACGCAAGCCGTGCAATGCCGGCTCGATCTGATCGACGGCAAACGCAAAACGACCGCGCAGATCGAGCGGCGCGGTCGTGTGGTTGATGCCCAAAGCCCAGACTGCCATCCGCAGATTATAAAATTTGTGGCCGGGCGGCGTATTGGGCTATGTCAACATGCCGCGCCCGGCCTGCAAAACGGAACATCATGGGACCGCTGGACCTGCTCAATCAACTGCTGAATTTCCTGGCGCCGGCACTGTTCGTGGCCGTTGTGACGTCGATGGCCGCCCGGATATTTATGCGAAAAGGCCGTGCAACCCTGACGTGGTGGTCACAGGCAGCTATCAACTTTGTTGTTGGCGCAATCGCCTTGCTGCTTGGACTGTGGTATTTCGGGAATGACGGCAAGATGGCGACCTACACGGCGCTGGTGTTGGGTTGTGCCACCAGCCAGTGGCTGACGGGGCGCGGCTGGCGCCACTGAGCCGGCCGGTTCAAGTCTGCGGCGCAAACAGATCGACGCGGTCGGTGATGATGCCGTCGGTGCCCAGCGCCAGCAACCGCTGCGCCGCCCACTCGTCGTTCACGGTGTAGCTTAAGGCACGCAGCCCGGCATTGTGGGTCTGCGTGACAGTGGAAGGGTCCCACAGAGCGTGGTTGCAGACGACGGCCACGCAACCCAGTTCGAGCGCGGATTCCAGCCAATCGGGCCGCAGCGTGTCGAGCAGCAGGCCGCGCGGCAATTGCGGCACGGCCGCTTGCGCGCCCCGCAGTGCGTCCACGCTGAAGGAGCTGAGCAGGGGAGGCGTGGAGGCATCCCGCCAGAGCCGCTGCGCATGCTGCGCGACGACTTCGCCGGTAGGGCGTTCCACGCCGGGCGTCGGCTTGATCTCGATATTGAGAAAGTGGCCGTTGCGCAGGCAGTAACGCGCAATGTTCTCCAGGCTCGGCAGCGGCTCGCCCGCAAAGGCGCGCGAATGCCAGCTGCCCGCATCCAGTTGCGCGAGCAGGCCCCAGGGGTGCTCGCCGCCGATGTCGCTGGCCGCGGTGCCGAGATGCCGGCGACTGTTGGTGGTGCGCGCAAGCAGGGTGTCGTGCATCAGGAAGGGCACGCCATCGCTGGACAGCTTGACGTCGCACTCGAACATGCGATAGCCGTAACGGGCCCCGAGCCGGAATGCGGCCAGGGTGTTTTCGGGCGCCAGCTTGCCGGCGCCGCGGTGCGCTATCCAGCGCGGGTAGGGCCAGATTGTCACAAGCGCTGTCCTGTCGCCGCGTCAAACCAGTGCACGCGGTCGGCACGTGGCGTCACGTTGATCGTGCTGCCAACGGCGGGCGCGACCTGGCTTTCATCGGTGCGCACGATGAGTTCTTCGCCGCCCATACGGCAATACACCAGCCGCTCCGCACCCAGCATTTCCAGCGCCTCGACCTGCAATGCCCAGCCCGTGGGCGTGATCCGCAGATGTTCGGGGCGAATCCCCATGAGGGCGCCGCTCGGGCCGCCCAGCGCGGCGTTGGGCCCGTTCTTGAGCAGGTTCATCGGCGGCGCGCCCATGAAGCTGGCAACGAAGGTGGTGGCAGGGCGGGAATAGACCTCTTCAGGTGTGCCGAACTGTTCCATGCGGCCTGCGTTCATCACGATCATGCGCTGCGCCAGCGTCATCGCCTCGATCTGGTCGTGTGTGACAAACAGCGAGGTGATGCCCAGCTCGCGGTGCAGTTTCTGGATCTCGAGCCGGGTCTGCACGCGCAGCTTGGCGTCCAGATTGGACAGCGGCTCGTCGAACAAAAAAACCTGCGGCTGGCGCACGATGGCGCGGCCCATGGCGACGCGCTGGCGCTGCCCACCCGACAGCGCACGGGGTTTGCGCTCCAGCAAATGGGCCAATTCCAGAATCCCGGCAGCCTTGTCGACACGGACCCTGATCTCGGCGGCCGGCACCTTGGCGATTTTCAATCCATAGGCCATGTTGTCGAACACGCTCATGTGCGGATACAACGCGTAGTTCTGGAACACCATGGCAATGTCGCGCTGCGCAGGCTCCAGGTCGTTCACGACCCGCCCGCCAATGGCGATTTCGCCCCCGCTGATCTCCTCCAGCCCCGCCACCATGCGCAGCAGCGTGGACTTGCCGCATCCGGAAGGGCCCACGATGACCACGAATTCGTGGTCGGCAATTTCCGCATTGATGCCGTGCAGGACTTGCACCGCCGTCTTGCCGGCGCCATAGTGCTTGGTGATGTTCTTGAGCGAAATCGATGCCATTTTTGATCTTTATTTTTCCGTATCGACCAGGCCCTTGACGAACCATTTCTGCATCAGGATGACCACGATGGCCGGTGGCACCATGGCGAGGATGGCGGTGGCCATCACCACATTCCACTGGTTCGCCGAATCGCCCCCGGCGATCATGCGCTTGATGCCGATCACCACCGGGTACATGTCCTCGCTGGTGGTGGCGAGCAACGGCCACAGGTACTGGTTCCAGCCGTAGATGAACTGGATCACGAACAGCGCCGCAATCGAGGTCTTGGACAGCGGCAGCAGGATGTCCTTGAAAAAGCGCATCGGTCCCGCGCCATCCATGCGCGCCGCTTCCACCAGTTCATCGGGCACGGTCAGGAAGAACTGCCGAAACAGGAATGTGGCCGTGGCGGACGCAATCAGCGGAATGGTCAGGCCCGCATACGTGTTGAGCATGCCCAGATCGGACACCACCTTGTAGGTCGGCATGATGCGCACCTCGACCGGCAGCATCAGTGTGACGAAGATGGCCCAGAAGAAGAAATTCTTGAAGGGAAAGCGGAAGTACACGATGGCAAACGCCGACAGCAGCGAAATGGCGATCTTGCCAAACGTGATGACCAGCGCCGTCACCAGGCTGACCCACATCATTCGCGCCACCGGGGCGGTTGAGCCGGCCCCGTCACCGCCGCCCAGCAGGGCCGTCTTGTATGTCTCCCACAGGTGGCCGCCGGGCAACAGCGGCATCGGGGCCTGGATGATTTCCTGCGCGGTGTGGGACGACGCGACGAACGCCAGGTACAGCGGAAATGCCACGACCAGCAGGCCCAGGACCATGACCACGTGGGCGAGGGCGGTCAGCCACGGGCTGCGTTCAACCATGATGCGGCGCCTTCATCAATATTGCACCTTTTTCTCTACATAGCGGAACTGCACCACGGTCAGCGCAATCACGATGGCCATGAGCACGACCGACTGGGCCGCCGAACCTCCCAGGTCGCCGTTCTTGAAGCCGTCGTTGTAAACCTTGTACACCAGGATCATCGTGTCCTGCCCCGGTCCGCCGCGCGTGGTGGCATCGATGATGGCGAAGGTGTCGAAGAAGGCGTAGACCATGTTGATCACCAGCAGGAAGAAGGTGGTCGGCGACAGCAGCGGGAACTGGATGCTCCAGAAGCGCCGCCAGGGTCCTGCGCCGTCAATTGCGGCTGCCTCTATCAATGATTTGGGAATCGACTGCAACCCTGCCATGAAGAACAGGAAGTTGTAGGAAATCTGCTTCCACACCGCCGCCATCACGATCAGCGCGACGGCATCGCCCGTGTTGAGCAGCGAGTTCCAGTCCACGCCAAGGCTGCGCAAGGCGTAGGCCACGACGCCCAGCGTGGGCGAGAACATGAACAGCCACAGGACGCCCGCGACGGCCGGCGCGACCGCATACGGCACGATCAGGAAGGTCTTGTAAAACAGCGCGCCGCGAATGACGCGATCTGCAAAGACGGCCAGCATGAGCGACAGGCCGATGCCCAGGCCCGCGACCAGTGCGGAGAAGAGCGCGGTGATCTTGAAGGAATTGAGATAGGCCGAGTCGGTGAACAGGGCTCTGAAATTATCAAAGCCCACCCACTGGGTGGACAGGCCAAAGGCATCCTGCAACTGGAATGATTGCAGCATCGCCTGCCCGGCCGGCCAGAAGAAGAATACCGCGATGACGGTCACCTGAGGGGCGAGCAACAGCCACGGCAACCACCGGGAGCGGAACAGGACGCGTTTTTCCATGAGTCAAAACATGAAGCCCTCCCCGCGGAGCAGGGAGGGCCGGCGCGAGAAATCCCTTCAGGACTTGTTGGCCTTCTGGAACCGCTCCAGCTGCTCGTTGCCGCGTGTCACGGCAGCGTCCAGCGCCTCTTTCGGTGTTTTCTTGCCGGTCCAGATCTGCTCGGTTTCTTCGTCGATGATGGTCCGGATCTGGTTGAAGTTGCCCAGACGGATACCGCGCGATTTGTCGGTGGTCTTGCGGATCATTTGCGTCACGGCCACATCGGTGCCCGGATGCTCCTTGTAGAAGCCGGATTTTTCCGTCAGCTCGTAGGCCGCTGTTGTGATCGGCAGGTAGCCAGTACGCTTGTGGCTGGCCGATTGCACGTCGGGCCGCGACAGGTATTTGAAGAACGCTGCCACGCCTTTATAGATTTCCGGCTTCTTGCCCGCCATTACCCACAGGCTGGCGCCACCGATGATGGTGTTTTGCGGCGCGCCGGGGACGTCCGGGTAGTAGGGCAGGGTCGAGATGCCGTAGGCAAATTTGGCTTCCTTGCTAACGCGTGAATACAGGCCGGAGGAGCCCGTCATCATCGCGCACTCACCCGATGGGAACGACACGTCGGCCGCATTGTCCCGGCCCTTGTAGACAAACAACCCCTGCTTGGCCATATTGGACAGGTCTTCGAAATGGCGCACGTGCAGCGGCGAGTTGAAGACCAGCCGCGCTGCCGGTCCGCCGAAGCCGTTGTTCAGCGTTGCGAACAACACGTTGTGCCAGGTCGAGAAGCTCTCCAGCTGGGTCCAGCTCATCCAGCTCGTGGTGAACGGGCACTTGGAGCCGGCGGCCTTGAGCTTGGCGGCATCCAGAATCACTTCGGGCCACGTGGTGGGCGCCTTGTTGGGGTCGATCCCTGCGGCCTTGAATGCGTCCTTGTTGTAATAGAAGACCGTCGTGGAGCTGTTGAACGGCAGGCTCAGCATCTGGCCATTGGGCGCCGTGTAGTAACCCGCCACCGCCGGAATGTAGGCCTTGCTGTCGAATTTGGCGCCACCCATGGTCATGACTTCACCCACCGGCTTGACCGCGCCCTTGGCCGCCATCATGGTGGCGGTGCCGACTTCATACACCTGCAGGATGTCGGGTGCGTTGCCGGCCCGGAATGCCGCCATGCCGGCCGTCAGCGTTTCGCCATAGGTGCCCTTGTAGGTGGGAACGACCTTGTATTCCTTTTGACTTGCGTTGAAGTCCTTGGCGAGGTCGCCGACCCAATCGCCCAGCGGTCCGCTCATGGCATGCCACCACTGGATTTCGGTTTGCGCCTGGGCCTGGAAGGAAGGTAGGGTCAGGGCTACTGCCAAGGCAGCTCCCGCAAATCTGAGTTTCATCAAGACTCCTCGGTTAGTTATTCGAAG
>SCRR01000451.1 GCA_004322085.1 Burkholderiaceae bacterium | reverse complement strand
ATCGGGGTTTAGCGCGCATGGCAAAGGGTAAATTCGAACGCACCAAGCCGCACGTCAACGTGGGCACCATTGGTCACGTGGATCACGGCAAGACGACGCTGACGGCAGCGCTGACGAAGGTCGGAGCAGAGCGGTTTGGTGGCGAGTTCAAGGACTACAGCGCGATCGACGCGGCGCCGGAAGAGAAGGCGCGCGGGATCACGATCTCGACGGCGCACGTGGAATATGAGTCGGCGGTGCGGCACTACGCGCACGTGGACTGCCCGGGGCATGCCGATTACGTAAAGAACATGATCACCGGTGCGGCGCAGATGGACGGCGCGATCCTGGTGTGCTCGGCCGCGGACGGCCCGATGCCGCAGACCCGGGAGCACATCCTGCTGTCGCGTCAGGTCGGCGTGCCGTACATCGTGGTGTTCCTGAACAAGGCGGACATGGTCGACGACGCCGAGTTGCTCGAGCTGGTCGAGATGGAAGTGCGCGAGTTGCTGGAGAAGTACGACTTCCCGGGCGACGACACGCCGATCATCCACGGTTCGGCGCTGAAGGCGCTGGAAGGCGATCAGAGCGAGATCGGCGTACCGTCGATCATCAAGCTGGTCGACGCGCTGGACAGCTACATACCGGAGCCGGTGCGTGCGATCGACAAGCCGTTCCTGATGCCGGTGGAAGACGTGTTCTCGATTTCCGGCCGCGGCACCGTGGTGACCGGTCGTATCGAGCGCGGGATCATCAAGGTCGGCGACGAAATCGAAGTGGTCGGCATCCGCGACACTCAGAAGACCACGGTGACGGGCGTGGAGATGTTCCGCAAGCTGCTGGACCAGGGCCAGGCGGGCGACAACGCCGGTCTGCTGCTGCGCGGCCTGAAGCGCGACGACGTCGAGCGTGGCCAGGTGCTGGCCAAGCCGGGTACGATCACCCCGCATACCGACTTCGAAGCCGAAG
>SCRR01000342.1 GCA_004322085.1 Burkholderiaceae bacterium | reverse complement strand
CCTACAAGGAAGTCTCCAATGAAGCCGTGGATCAAACGTTCTCTTTTCGGTATTGCCGGTGCCGCGATCGTGGCCGGCAGCCTGGGCGCCTGTGCCGCGCATCGCAGTGGCTGGGCCGGTGACCCAGACGCCTTCCGCGCCCACATGGTCGAGCGCGTGGGTGGCAAGCTCGACCTCGATGCCGCGCAAAAACAGAAGCTCAATGTGCTGGTCGAAAAGCTGCAGGCGCAACGCATCGCGATGCGCGACGCAGGCGGTGCCGGTGGCACGCGCTCGCAGTTCCAGTCGCTGTTCGCCGGCGCCAGGCTCGACCAGGCCGGCGCCAGCAAGATGGTCGACGAGAAGATCGCCGCCGTTCGCAGCGGCAGCCCGGAAGTCATCACGGCGGCCGCCGACTTCTTCGACAACCTAAATCCGGCGCAGCAGCAGAAGGTGCGCGATTTCATGGCCAAGGGCGGTCGCCGTTGGGGTCATCGCGGCTGATATTGCGGCGGCGATGGCGTCCCACATAATCCGCCCATGCCCCGCATCCTGCTGATCGACGACGACGAACATCTGGCGGCGCCGCTGGCCAGCTACTTCGCGCGCTTCGATTGCACGCTTGACAGCGCGACGCGGCCGAGCGAGGGCCTCGCCAGGCTGCGCGCGGTGCACTACGACGCAGCGATCCTCGACGTGATGCTGCCCGAGATGGATGGCTTTGCGCTGTGCCGCGAGATCCGCAAGGAGAGCGACATCCCGATCGTCATGCTCACCGCGCGCGGCGATGTGATGGACCGCGTGATCGGGCTCGAGCTCGGCGCCGACGACTACCTGCCCAAGCCTTTCGAGCCGCGCGAACTGGTGGTGCGTGTGCAGACCATCCTGCGCCGCCAGCGCGTGGCGCCGCCGGTGGCCGCGGGCCCGCAGCGCCGCGTGTTCGACGGGCTCGCGATCGACCTCGACAGGCGCGAGGTGCTGCGGCAGGGCGAGCCGGTCGAGCTCACCGGCACCGAGTTCGAGCTGCTGGCGCTGCTCGCGTCCGAACCCGGCAAGGTGTTCAGCCGCGACGACATCCTGAACCGCCTGCGCGGCCATGAGGCCGAGCTCTACACGCGCGCCGTCGACATCGTGGTGAGCCGGCTGCGCAAAAAGCTGGAGCCGCTTGACTGCATCAAGACGCTGCGCAACGCCGGCTATGCGCTCGCGGTAGGCAAGGCCTGATGGGCCACAAGGCACGTCACCAGGAGCGTCGCCGCTGGCGGCATCGCTGGCGCCATTCGTTGCGCGCGCGGCTCATCACGGTGTTCTTGCTGCTCGCGCTGGCGATGGGTCTGGTGTTCATCGCCGGGATGCGCGGTACGTTTGCCAGCGGGTGGCGCGACGCCGGCCTGCCACTCATTACCGACTACATTGACCGCCTCACTGCCGAGATTGGCACGCCGCCCGACATCGCGCGCGCCAAGGCGCTGACGCAGCGGCTGCCGATCGCGATCCGCATCCGGGGGCCGGGCGTTGACTGGGACTCGAACCCGGAGCGCAGCGCGCGGCACTGGGGCGAGGGGCACGCATCGGATGTCCTGAGCCGCACGCTGGGCAACGGCGACCGCGTGAGCTTTTCGCTCGACATGCCCAACTGGCAGAACGCGCCGCATGGCATCGGCTGGCTCACGCTCGCGCTGCTGCTGGCGTTGATCGTCGGCGCCTACAGCTATGTGCGCCGGCTCTTGCGTCCGCTGGACGACATCCGCGCGGGGGCCGAGCGTTTTGGTGGCGGCCAGTTCGACCAGCCGATCCCGCTGCGCCGCAAGGACGAGCTGGGCGACCTGGCGCGACGCATCAACACCATGGCGCACGACATCGAGGGCATGCTCGATGCCAAGCGCGCGCTGCTGCTGGCGCTGAGCCACGAGCTGCGCTCGCCGCTGACGCGCGCGCGCCTCAATGCCGAACTGCTGCCGGCCACCCCAGAAAGCAGTACTGAGCGCGACGCATTGCTGCGCGACCTGAACGAGATGCGCGACCTGATCAGCGACCTGTTGGAGAGCGAGCGCCTCGCGA
>SCRR01000416.1 GCA_004322085.1 Burkholderiaceae bacterium | reverse complement strand
GCAGATAAGGCAAAATGGCTCCTCGGACAATAAGCCCTTGAACTTAGCGATAGCCACCGGCATCAATTTCCATTTGCACTATCTTGAGAGCTTTCACCGCTACCTGAAGCTTATTACCTTAGCCGCTTGCCTCATTGCCATCCTGGCGACATGGCTTGCTGTATATCAAGGCCATGCGCCCCTGCGCCGCATCAGCCGGGAAATTCGTCGAATCAAATCGGATCGATTACATATACGACTTGAGACCCGGTCCGTTCCTGTGGAATTGACTGAGCTGGCCGTGTCATTTAACGATATGCTCGATCGCATTGAAGATGTATTTCGACGGCTATCCAATTTCTCGGCAGATATCGCTCATGAGCTGCGTACGCCCATAACGAACCTGAAGACGCAGACCGAAGTAGTGCTCTCGCAGTCGCGCAATCTTGAACAGTATCGAGAAATCCTATATTCGAACCTGGAAGAATACGAGCGTATGGCCAAAATGGTCGGCGATATGCTGTTTTTGGCTCAGGCCGATAACAATCAGCTCAAACCCGAACTTGTCATTGTGGATTTAGCCGCAGAGGTGCGGACGCTCTTTGACTATTTTGAGGCGTGGGCCGAAGAACGGTCTGTTTCATTGATAAGCAAAGGCCCAGCCGTATGTGTTCAGGGCGATAGGTTGATGATCCGCCGCGCACTTAGCAACCTATTATCTAACGCTATTCGCTACACCCCTTCGGGGCAAGCGATAACGATTGCCCTTGAAGCCAGCGCCCACGACAGAGTCATTGTTCGCGTCGAGAATCCGGGATTGGCGGTCAACCCAGACCATCTACCAAGGCTGTTTGATCGATTTTACCGCGCGGACCCCTCGCGCCAGCGCAAAGGAGAAGGGGCGGGTTTGGGCCTGGCGATTGTGAAATCGATTATTGACGCACACGGCGGTACGATTACGGCAAAAAGTGACGGCGCAAACATGCTGTTCGAGATCGTGCTTCCTAAAGTAACGCGTTAAATAAAAGACCTAATGTTAGTTGCCCGGTATCCCCGAGTGAGGACGCGCTCTGCTGAGCGCACAAAAAATACCGCGCATGCTGACACGTCAATCAGTCGTGCGCGGTGTCGGTCACCTATCCCCTCGTAGAGAAAGAATTTATCGACTCTACCTACTTCGCCGACTGTCGCTGCACTTCATTTTGATATTCGGGTCCCCAACGCAAGCGGACGTATTCTGCATACGCAGCTTTGTATTCGGGACGGAAGGTGTCCGGGACGCCGCGGCCCCGCCAGAACTTATCCAGCCCCGCGCGCTTCCAGAGTGCCAGGTCAGCGTGCACCTCCGCGCTTGTTTTGGATGCGCCGACGTTAGTGACGCTTTGCTTGATTTCCTGACCAGCGTTCACGGACTGGCGCACCTGTTGAGCACCCGCAGCCATGGCGGCAGCGGAAAGTAGGGAGGCCGTTACTAAAAG
>SCRR01000341.1 GCA_004322085.1 Burkholderiaceae bacterium | reverse complement strand
TGCTCTGGGACCTTCGTACAGCATCGGTGCGCGAACTATACGAACGACTCGGGGCTCCCGCTGGTCACGTGTATACGACGACGGCGAAAGTCGTGGATCGCCTGCGAGAAAAGGGTTTAGTTGCACGCAGGCGGGATGGCAATGCATTCGTCTACAGCCCGGCGGTCGATCGACGGGAAGTGGAGCGGGGTCGGGCACGGTATCTGGTAGGCCGATTCCTGGGGGCCGCGCCACATGCTGCCGTGGCGGCCCTGGTCGATGCAGTTGACGACTTCAATCCAGGTCTATTGGAAGAACTTGAGCGGGCGATCAAGACCAAGAGGAGTCCGGAACATGGAGCGTGAGTCACTGTTGACGATCCTGGTCGTCTTGCTCGGCGGTTTGGCTCTGCAGCCGGCTGCGCTGCTTTCCCTGCGAGCCCTGCCCGCAGGGGGTGGGCGCGCTGCAGAACGTAGCGCCTGGCTGCGCTTGTGGTTGCCTGTTGTGCCGACGCTTCTTGTTGCCGCCTGGCTTTGCGGCTGGGCCTTGCAGGAGCCTGATCCCGTGCATGACTACGTTGATCGGTGGGTGCTGATCGGCGCATGCTTGCCCTTTGCGTTGGTCGCGGTGCGCGCAGTTTTGAGAGCGATTTGGGCGCTTGCTCAGAAGCCAGCCGAAAGGGATATCTGCACCGCGGGCTTGTTACGGCCCAGAATTCTGTTCTCGCCCTTTCTTGCCAAAGCGCTGGACGAAGGGCAGGTCGGCGCGGCCTGGGAGCATGAGCGGGCGCATGTGCGGCATTGTGATCCCCTTCGCATCTGGCTCGCGCAGATCGCGACAGATATGCAGTGGCCGTGGCCTTGGGCGCGCGAGCGCTTCAACGCCTGGCTCGAGGTCCTGGAGTGCGCCCGCGATGATGAGGCGCGCCGCAACGGGGCCTCGGGAGTCGATCTTGCCGCTGCCGTTCTCGCCACGGTCCGGCAATCGGTTGCGACGCCGTCAGCACGCGGCACCCTGTGGAAGTTCGGCGTGCCCACGGATGCGCTCCTGGTCGGAAATTTGCAAGCATTGCAAAGGCGAATCGCCAGGCTTCTGTCACCGTTGCAAGAGCTTGAGGCGTCTCCGGGCCGCCTGCTGGCTGGGCTACCCTCGGCAGAAGTGTCCCTGATCGGTGCGCTCCTGATCGCCTGCGCACTGGGCGTCCACTACGGTGAGCACCTTCTCCCTCCTCTGCTTGCCTGGTTCTCATGAGATGCAAGTTACCCAGTCCGCAATGGACAATTGCGATTATTGTCGCGATCCCGCTCCTGAGCTCAGTCGTCGCTACACACGCGCTGGCGGCCGGCGCAAACGGGAACGATGTCGTCACCGTGCACGCCCAGGCATTCACGGACTCCTTGCGCGCCTATGGCCAGGTCGAGCCGATTGCGCTCATCGAGGTGCGCGTTGTCAATCCTGGAACGTTGAGCGCGCTGCGCGTCGTGCCTGGCAGTGTCGTGACAGCCGGCGAGGCACTGGCGCGTATCACAGGTCCGCGAATGCACTCCTTGCTGACGGCGCGCGAGCAGGCACTGCACAGCGCGCAGGCGCACGAGGACGCCGCGAGCCAGGCGCTGGAGATCAATCGCCGCCTGTTCGCGACCCAGTTGGCTACCCGAGCGGCCATCAATGCCGCGCAAGCCGAGTTGGCCGCCGCGCGTGCTGCTGCGCTCACGGCCAATGCCCAGCTTCGAGAAGCCCAGGATTTGCAGACGTTGCGTGCCCCGACCGCAGGGACCGTCATGGCAGTGCGGGCAGCGGACGGCGAACAAACACTGCAAGGCGAAACCATCCTGACGCTGCAGCCTGCGGGTAATCTCTGGATCCGCGCGGCGTACTACGGTACCGATGCCGCACTGCTGCGCGTGGGCATGACCGGCAGCTTCCAGCCGGTCGATGGAGGCGTTGCCATTCCGATCGAGGTGTCAGCGATCGCACCGGGTGTCGCGACCGATGGGGGTCGAAGCGCCGGATTGGTCGCGACGTCGAACCACGTCTCCGCGACCTGGGTCAACGGGCAATGGGGAACGGTCACGCTCGCTGGGCCAGTACGCCAGATGGTCGTCGTGCCCACGTCGGCCTTGATTCTTGACCGCGGCAACTGGTGGGTGCTTGCCCACACCGCCCAGGGAGACCGGCCACAGAAGGTGGTTCCGGGTCCGACGCGCGGCTGGCAGACCTGGATCGCCTCCGGTTTGCATCCTGGACAGCAGGTCGTGGCGCAGGATGCTTTTCTTGAATATCACCGGGGCATCGCCCAGACCTACCAGCCACCCGACTGAGCGATGCAAACCGACGTGTCCATACCGCACCTGTTGCAGCGCCGGGTGCTGTGGCTTCTTATTCTTGGCGCGGTCCTCCTGTGGGCCTTGGACGCCTTCGTACACACGCCGGTAGAGGTGTTGCCGCAGTTCGACTACCCGCAGATCAGCGTCACCGCGCACCTGCCGGGAACCACCGCCACCGAGCTTGAGCACCTCGTCGTAACACCCCTGGAGAGCCAGATACTGACGCTGGCCGACCTGCGCAGCGTGCGCTCGGTCATGGGCAACGGAACGGTCGATATCGACGTGCGCTTTCGCCAGGGCAGCGCGGCACAGGCCGACCTGCAGGCGGTGAACGGGGCCATCGATCGCGCCCGGGGACAGTTGCCCGCGCAAGCACGCCCCGTGGCCCAGATCATGGGCAACGCGATCAACGAGGTCGCCGACTACACCGCGCAGATTCCGGCCGGCGTCGCACCGGCCCAGGTGCAGCGCGCTGTGCGGGCCGACATCGCCCCGGCGTTGCGGGCGATTCCCGGTGTGCAGTTCGTGCAAGTCTATGGCGCTGGCGACGAAGCTTTGTGGATTCAGCCCGACCTCGAAGCGATGCACCGCTACGGCGTGGGCGTGACGCAAATCGTACGGGCGGTGCGCTCCCAGATTCTGCTGGAACCGGCCGGGTTTCTCACGCTGGGGCACAACGACGTGCTGATCGAGGCGCGTAACTTGCCCGTGCATATCAAGGAGTTGGAGCAGCTCCCCGTCGCCACCCCGAGCGGGCCGATTCCCCTGCGGGCACTGGCGCGCGTTGTTCGTTCCGCCGAGCCCACGCACAATGCAGTGACGCTGGATGACCATCCCAGTGTGGCCCTCACCGTTATCAAACAGCCCGGAGCGTCGACACTTGGCGTCACCAGGGCGGTGCAAGACACGCTGGACAAGACGCTACCGCAACTGCCCCCAGGAGTGCACTGGGTGCAGACCTACAACCAGGGACACATCGTGAGCCTGGTCGCGACTGATCTCGGGCGCAACCTGCTGATCGGCGCTGTGCTGGCCGCGCTCGTCTTGTTCTGGGCGCTCGGCGCGGGGCGAGGTATCGTGGTGCTGGCCCTGAGCATTCCTCTTTCACTTGCGCTGGGCATCGCCGCCCTGCATGCGTTCGGACAGACGCTGAACCTGATGACCCTCGGGGCGCTGTCAGTTGCCGTGGGGTTGTTGGCCGACGACGCGATCATCGTGCTGGAGAGCATCCATCACCGTTGGGAACAGGGGGACGCGCACTGGCAGGGCATCTGGAGCGGTGTCAGAAGCATCGTCATTCCGGACATCACGGGGACTCTCACCAACATTGCCATTTACGTTCCGCTGCTGTTCGTCGGCGGACTGGTCGGGTTGTTCTTTATTCCGTTTTCGCTGGCGATGATCCTGGCGCTGCTGGCGTCGCTGCTGGTGTCGCTCAGTCTCATTCCCCTCGGCCTGGGCTTCGTCCGGGCTCGGCTGCACCCGGGAACGACCGGCGGGCGTCGGCTGCTGCAGCGCTTGCAGCACTGGAACGAGAGGCTGTTTCACTGGGTTTCGCGCGCACCGCGCACCAGTCTCGCACTGACCTTTGCGGTGCTGCTGCTCAGTCTGGCCGGCCTGGTGCTGGTGCCGGTCAGCTTTCTTCCGCTGCCCAACGAAGGCGTGTTGCTGGAGTCTTTCACGCTGCCGCCCGGAAGTTCTCTGCTCGATACTCGTGCGGCTGTACAGCAGATCACGCGCCGCTTGCTGCTGGATTCGGCCGTCTCGCATGTCTACGCCCGCATCGGCTCCGCATCGTCGACCACCTACACCGAGCCCGCCTATGCCGGTGAAATCCAGGTGGCGCTCAAGCCGGGGATCAGCGTCAACGCCTTGGACGCCATCGGCTCGCGCCTTCGCCGGGAGTCGCAGCTCCCGGGTGTGCAGCTCGCGGTGGGCACACCGACCATCGAGCGGGTCGGGGAAAGCCTCTCGGGCCTGCCGCAGCCCTTCGTGATCCACGTCTTCGGCACCAGCGTACCCGAACTGCGACATCTCTCGGAAGAGATCGCGGTGCGCCTGCGCCGTATTCCGGCGCTGAGCGACGTGTTCAACAACGACGGTTATCCCGTCACACAACTGCAGATCGAGCCCAAGGCGCAAGCGCTTGCGGTCTACGGCCTGACACCGCAATCGCTGAATGCGCAGCTTGCTCCGTTAATTAACGGACAGGTCGTCAGCCGCGTGCCGGAGGGCAACGTACCGCTCGACCTTTATTTGCGGTTAAGCGATGCGCCGCAACGCTCTGTCGAAGATCTCGCCGCGCTGCCGATCCGCACGCCCGCAGGCTGGACGCCGTTGGGCCAGCTGGCCCAACTGGCCTTGGTCGAAACGCCCAACCAGCTACGCCACATCGCCGGCGCGCGGACGCTGGACATCCTGGCCACACCGACCGGGCCGCTGGGTAGTACCGCCGCTGCCGCCCGGCAGGCGTTGGCTGGCCTGCACATGCCACCCGGCTACCGCATCAGCTTCGGCGGCCTGGACGCTGAGCTCGAGCAGGCCGCGCTGGGCCTGCTCGTCGCGACGCTCGCTGCGTTCGCGATCATGGTCGGCATTCTGTTGCTACAGTTCGACGGCTTGTTGATCCCGGGCCTGCTGTTGCTTGAAATCCCGTTGGCCTTGACCGGGGGAACGGTGGCGTTGGTGATCAGCGGCGTGGGGCTGAATGCAACGGGCATGCTCGGCTTCCTCACCCTGGTCGGCATCGGCTTGCGCCACAGCATCGTGTTGCTCGATCGAGCGCGACGCAACGAGATCGCCGGCATGCCGGTGGAGGAAGCGGTACGCGAGGCAATTCAGGTGCGCTTCCGACCGATCGTGTTGACTGCCATTACCGCAGCGCTGGGGATGCTGCCAACCGCACTGGGTCTGGGCGAAGGCGCCGCGCCGGAACAGGGGCTGGCCGTTGTGATCCTCGGCGGGTTGATCTGGAGCGCGCTGCGCAGCACCAACCTGATCCCGGCGCTCTACCTGCATTGGCGACGCAGGCAGCTGGCACGCCTCGATCACGCGAGGGGGCTGGCATGAAGAACGCACCGATGCGTGGCCCACGCGATGCACTAAGGTTCTCCTAAGTATTGCTGGCGATAGTCGTGTTTGCCACATCGAACATTGTCTACCCCGACAGGAGAAACCCGTGCACATCACCGCAGATGACCGCCGCGCCAGAATGCTGAACAAAGTCCCGGAAGTCACGCTCTTTTTCTGGATCATCAAAATCATGGCGACGACCGTCGGGGAGACGGCGGCGGACTTTCTCAACGTCCATCTGAATCTTGGCTTGACCGGCACCGCGATGGCCATGGGGGTGCTGCTGGTCGCATTTTTGGTCGCCCAGATGACCGCCAGAAAATATGCCCCCTGGATCTACTGGATGACCGTGGTGCTGCTGAGCATTTTCGGCACCCTTTTGACCGACAACCTGGTCGACGGCTTCGGCGTGCCGCTGCAGACGACGACAGTCGTGTTCGGTGTTGCGCTGGCCGCGACATTTGCCGCGTGGTATGCCAGCGAGCGAACCTTGTCCATCCACACCATCACCACGACCCGGCGCGAACTCTTTTATTGGGCGGCCATCCTGTTCACCTTTGCGCTGGGTACGGCGGCGGGCGACCTTGCTGCTGAAGGCATGCACCTCGGCTATGCCACCGCCGCACTGATTTATGGTGGCTTGATTGCCGCGGTCACCGTCGCCTATTACGTTTTCAAGGCCAACGCGATCGCCGCGTTCTGGATTGCCTATGTGCTCACCCGCCCGTTCGGCGCCTCCTGTGGCGATCTGCTGTCGCAACCTTTGAGCAATGGTGGCCTGGGCCTGGGAACTGTGAGCACCAGCATGGTTTTTCTTGTCATCATTCTCGGTTTGGTGGCCTACATGACCGTCCGCCAAAAAGCAGTCTCAACCCCGCCGAAGCGGCGATGAGAGCGGCTTTCCATCCGGTACGCATCCTTCCAAGTCAACACCACATGGAACGACCGGCAATTGCACCTGACTCTTGGGACCACACGCCCATCGCATCAAATGAAAACCTGTTTCTGGGCCACCGGCCTGATGGCACTTGGTCTTGCCGGTTGTGCAAGCTATGCCCTAAAACCCTTGCCCCAGAGGGTAGATTTGCCCCAGTCCGCCGCCGGGATCGTCATCAATCCGGTCGGTTTGCCGTTCCAGCGCCTGTCCAGCCACGTTTTCAATCCGGCCGATGGCCTGGACATGGACGAGGTGGCGATGCTTGCGGTGGCGAACAATCCGCAACTCAAGCAGGCGCGAGATGCTCTGGGCATCGCCCGCGCCCAGTCGTTCGCCGCGGGTCTGCTGCCTGACCCCCAACTGGGCGTCACGTCGGACCACCCCACCAACGGCACGCCGAGCAATACCAATGCCTTCAATCTGAATCTGAGCTACGACGTCAGCGCCCTACTGCTGCGATCCTCCAGGAAAGGGGCGGCTGTCGCCAGCGAACAGCAAGTCAACGCAGATTTGCTATGGCAGGAATGGCAGGTGGTGAGCCAGGCACGATTGCTGTTTACCAAGCTGACCGCGCAGGACGCATTGCTGCAGCAACTGCGGCCGGCCCGCGCGCTGCTGGTGGATCGCTACCGCCGCAGCCAGCAGGCGCTCGCAGCTGGAAACGTCACCATCGATTCCGTTGGTGCCGACCTGGTCGCCTTGCAAGGCATCGAGCGACAGATCAGCGAACTGGAACGCAGCCGTCTGCAAAATCGTGCCGGCCTCGACGCCCTGCTGGGACTCGCCAGCAACGCGCCGTTGCGGCTGACGGGCGAACCCAGCGTTGCACCGATTGACGCAGCCAAGGTGCGTGCCGGACTGGAACAACGCCTCGATCAACGCCCGGACCTGCAGGCGCTGCGTGACGGCTATCGCTCGCAGGAGGAGAAATTCCGGGGCGCGGTGCTGGCGCAGTTCCCGGCGCTGAACGTTGGCTTGACACGTGCGCGTGACACCAGCGGGCTCTACACGATGGGATTTGGTCTGACGCTCAGCCTGCCGATATTCAACCGCAATCGGGGCAATATTGCCATTGAACACGCGACACGAAAAAAGCTCTTTGACGAATATCAGAACCGACTCAACAGTGCCTACAGCGAAGTCGCCGTGGCGCTGGACAATCTGCCGCTACTGCAAAGCCAGTTGCAGCAAACCCGACACGGCGTGGCAGAACTCACAACCGTCGCGCAACGAGCCGAAGCTGCTTACCACGCGGGCAATCTCGCCGCACCCGACTATGTGCGGCTGCAAACCGCGCTGCTGGACAAGAAGACAGAAGCCATCAATCTGCAGGAAGCATTGATGGAGCAGCAGATTGCACTGGAAACGCTGCTGGGCCCCGATCTTCCCGAACAAACCAACCCTGGGAGTGGTCGATGACGCGTTGCGCAGCACTTTTGCTGAGTTTGCTGTTGGGATCGGCTCCGGCGTGGGCCGCGGACAGCCCCAGCGTGCAGGTGCAAACCGTGGCACTCAAGCAGCAAACGATGACCGACACCGTGTCCGGCTACGGCGTGGTGTCGCCCGACACCCATGCCCTGCAAACCATCAGTCTGCCGCGTGCCGGCCAGATTGTCGCTCTGCTGGTCAGTGCCGGGCAAGTGGTGAAAAAAGGCACTCCCCTGCTGGAATTCGGCAC
>SCRR01000340.1 GCA_004322085.1 Burkholderiaceae bacterium | reverse complement strand
GGTCTGGACCAACCCCTACGTGATGTTCACGGTGTTCGTAATCCTGGTGCTGATCGTGCTGCCCGCCCTGTGGTTCGGCCGGCGCGTGCGCAAGCTCTCGCGCGCCAGCCAGGACCGCATCGCCGACTCCAGCGCCATCGCTGCCGAAATACTCAACGCGATTCCCGTGGTGCAAAGCTATACCGCCGAAGACCGCGAAGCGGCGCGCTTCGACACTTCGACCGAAAACGCCTTCGCAACCGCGGTGCACCGCTCCAAGGCGCGCTCGGTGCTGGTCGCGTTCATCATCATTGCCACCAGCGGTGCGCTGTTGTGGGGGCTCTACCAGGGCACGCAGGCCGTGGTGGCAGGGCACATGTCGGCCGGCCATCTGGGCCAGACGGTGCTCTACGTCATCATCCTGGCCAGCGCATTTGCGGTGCTGGGCGAGGTCTATGGCGACTTGTTGCGCGCGGCCGGCGCGACCGAGCGGCTGATGGAGTTGCTGGGATCGCGCTCGCCCATTGTTTCACCGTCAAAACCAGTAGCAGCCCCCGTCACATTTACAGGAAGCGCTATTGTTTTTGAAGCAATCACATTCCATTACCCCTCGCGCCCGACGCAGGCCGCGTTGACGGATTTCAGCCTGAGCGTGGCACCCGGCGAAACGGTGGCGCTGGTGGGATCCAGCGGCGCCGGCAAAAGCACGGTGTTCCAGTTGCTGCTGCGCTACTACGACCCGTCCACGGGCGCGATCCGGCTCGATGGCGTGGCCACACGCGACATGGCCCTGCACGACCTGCGCCAACGCATCGGCATCGTGCCGCAGGACGCGGTTATTTTCTCGACCAGTGCGCTGGAGAACATTCGCTACGGCAGGCCCGGCGCCAGCGACGAGCAGGTCCGCACCGCCGCGCTGGCCGCCTTTGCGCACGAATTCATCACGGCGCTGCCCGAGGGCTATGACACCTTCCTGGGCGAGCGCGGCGTGCGCTTGTCCGGCGGCCAGCGCCAGCGCATCGCCATCGCGCGCGCCATGCTGAAGAACCCGCCGCTGCTGCTGCTCGATGAGGCCACCAGCGCACTGGACGCCGAGAGCGAACGCATGGTGCAGGCGGCGCTGGAGTCGGCCATGCAGGGCCGCACCACGCTGGTGATCGCGCACCGCCTGGCCACCGTGCAGCAGGCCGACCGCATCGTGGTGATGGACCACGGCCGCATCGTGGAACAGGGCACGCACGAGACGCTGGTCGCGCAGGGCGGCACCTACGCCAAGCTCGCCGCATTGCAGTTTTTGACCTGAAGCGGTGCGCCACACGGGCGCACCCCAGCGTCCTGAACCTGCTGCAGTGCAGCGTAAAAAGGCTGCACCACCGGTGGGCTAAGAGCTACACAATTCAGGGGCAAGGTCAGGCACGCTTGCCCATCGCTCGTTCCCGATCGCCGTCACTCCGCGACGATCGGTCTGCCGTGCCTCAGCTTCGCGGTCAAAAAAGTCGACTCAGGGTCAATCCGGAGCCCACAATGCTGGTAACAGGTGGTTAAATTCCCCTGCGCGGGTGCGACTGCACTGCCTCGCGAGCTGACGCCGGCCCCGTGCCTTGCACGACCCGGGACGCCGGGGTCGTCCGATGCGGCCCGCCGCCCCCCGCCAACCGCCAAAAGAAAAAGATCTGAGAAGGGACAAGGTGTACGACAAGATCATCCAGACGGCGACGGCGCCTGAGGCGTCGATCCATGTCTCCGGCTATCGGGTGCTGGCGTGGCTTGGGCGCAGCGCGACACATGCAACCTGGCGGGCCATTCGCGAACGCGATGGCCGACCGGTTGTCCTGAAGATCCCGACCGCGTCGCAACCCACACCGCTGGTCATCGCCCGGCTGCACCACGAAGTGGAGGTCACGCACCTGCTGCCCGCCGATGTCGTGGTCCGTGCCATTGGCGTCGAGCGCTGGGACTTGGGCCACGCCCTTGTGCTCGAGGACGTCGGGGGCGTCGTGATGTCATCCATAGTGTCGCCGCGGCTACCGCTGCGCACCGTGCTTGAGCTGGGTCACGCGCTCGCGGGGGCCGTCGCCGCAGTGCATGCCCGCGGAATCATTCACAAGGACATCAAGCCCGCGAACGTGGTTGTCGTCGGCGACCACCAGCTCCGGCTCACCGACTTCGGCTACGCGGTGCGCATCGCCCGCGAGATGGCGCGCGAAATAGCCCCGAACGAACTCGAAGGCACGCTGGCCTACATGGCACCGGAACAGACAGGCCGGATGAACCGGTCGGTCGACCGCCGCGTCGATCTGTACGCCCTCGGGATCACGCTCTACGAGCTCGCGACGGGCGTACTGCCGTTCCGCAGCCAGGATCCTCTCGATCTGGTGCACCAGCACATCGCCAAGGTGCCGTTGTCGCCTCGCAAGCTGCGGCCCGGGCTGCCGCAGGTGCTGGCGGACCTTATCCTGCGGCTGATCGCCAAGGATGCTGAAGAGCGGTATCAGAGCGCTTTGGGTGTGCAGGCCGACCTGTCGCGCTGCCTCGAAACACTCGAAGGCGACACCGTGAAGCCGTTTTCGATCGGCCAGCACGACGCAGCCGACGAGTTCAGGATCCCGCAAAACCTCATCGGTCGCGCGGCCGAGGTTGCGGCGCTGGACGAGGGGCTCTCACGCAGCCGCGCCGGCGCGGTCCAGCTGGTGGTCGTCGAGGGACCGTCCGGCGTTGGCAAGAGCACACTCATCGGCGAGATCGCCCGGCTCGCGTCGGCAGCACGCGTGTTGCACGTGCAGGGCAAGTTCGACCAGTTGCGCCGGGACCTGCCCTACACCGCGGTGATCCAGGCCTTTGGACAGGTCGCGCGGCGCCTGCTGACCGAGCCCGACAGCCGGCTCGCGGCCTGGCGATCCGCCTTGGGCGAAGCCTTGGCGCCAAACGGGCAGGTGCTGCTGGACTTGGTTCCCGAGCTCGAGTTGGTGCTCGGACCCCAGCCTGCGGTGCCAGCGCTTGGGCTGTCCGAGGCCCAGATCCGGTTCAACCTCGTGATTCGCCGCTTTGTGCGCGCACTGGCCAGTGCCGAGCATCCCCTGGTCCTGTTTCTCGACGACATCCAGTGGGCCGACGCGGCGTCGCTCGCATTGCTCCATACCTTGTTGAGCGACGCGGATACGACGCACCTGCTGGTCGTGGTGGCGATGCGCGACACCGAAGTCGGGCCCTCACATGCGTTTCGCCTGCTTGTCCGTGAGCTCGACGAGCGCCCCGGCGGCCGCCCGATACACCTCACGCTCGGGCCGCTCGATCGCCACGCCGTCGCCACGCTGCTGGCCGCAGCGGCCCGCGCGCCCATCGATTCGGTCGAACTCCTCGCCGAGTTCGTCAGCGCCAAAACCGGAGGCAACCCCTTCTTCGTCGGCGAGTTCCTGCGCGACCTGAGCCGTGACGGGTTGTTGCGCTTCGACCCGCAGCGCGGCGCCTACGCGTGGGACCTCCAGCTTGTCCGGCAGCGGCACACAACCGACAACGTCGTTGACCTGGTCATTGCCCGGATCGAACGCCTGCCAGCGTCCACCCGCGAGACACTCGAGTTCGCCGCGGTGGTCGGCCACACGTTCGACCTCGCGACACTGGCGCATGTCGCCGGGCGCACCACGCAGCAGGCGCGTGCTGATCTGGCCCCCGCGCTGGACGACGATATCCTCGTTCCCGTCGGGGGCGACTACAAGTACACGGCGCTGGCCCTGGACGCACAGGGCGCCGGCCAGGTCGTCTACGCCTTCCTGCACGACCGGGTGCAGCAGGCCGCGTACCGGATGATTCCGGTCGAGCGGCGTGCGGGCGCCCACCATCGCGTCGGCTCGCAGCTGCTCAAGTCGGGCGCAGCCCAGGTCGACGACCGCCTGTTCGACATCGCCACCCATTTCGAAGCCGCCCGTGCCGACCTTGACAATGCTCGCGAGTGTGCCGAGGTTGCATTGCTGTTTCTGCGCGCGTCAAGGAAGGCCAACGATTCCATGGCGTGGGACGCGGCCCGCCGCTACGCCGAGACCGGGCGCGAACTGCTCGGTACCGACGCCTGGACAACGGCTGGCGACACGATGCGCGCGCTCTCGTTCGAAGCGCTGAAGGCGGCATTTCTGCTCTCGGACCGGTCTGGGCTGGAGGCGGTGCACGACGAAATCGTGCGCCACACGCCATCCAAGGTAGAGCGAGCCCGCGCGACCGCAGTGAAGATCCAGCTGCTGGTCAGCGCGATGGCGTACGGCGAGGCACTCGACGTCGCCATTCCCGTGCTCGCCGAGCTCGGCGTCGTGCTGCCGCGGCGCGGCCGGCAGCGGCAGGTGGTGCTCGAACTGCTGCACACCAAGTGGGTTCTGCGGGGCCACCCCGTCGCGGGCCTCGTTGAACTGCCACCGATGAGCGACACCGCGATACAGGTCGCGATGCGCGTGCTGGTCGCAGTCAGCTCCGCGGCGTACGCGAACGAGCCGCAGCTGTTCCCGCAACTGGTGTTCGCGCTCGTGCAAAGGTCGATCCGCCATGGAACGACGCCGCAGTCGGCATTCGGCTACGTGTGCTATGGCCTGGCGATGTGTGCGGTGCTCGGCGACTACGACGGCGGCCTCGCGTTCGGACTGCTCGCGCTTGCCGTGATGGACCGCACTGGCGCGCGCGAGTTCGAGGCGAAGCTGCGCTTCCTGAACGGGTTGTTCATCCTGCCGTGGAGCCAGCCGCTCGCCGACACAATGGAGCCATTCCGTCTCGGTGCTGCGGCGGGCCTGGAGACGGGCGACCTCGAGTACTACAGCTACTGCTTTTACGGCCTGGATTCGCACGCGCTGCTCGCCGGGCAGGATCTGCAGGCTCTGGCAGTATCCACCAGTGCCCACCACGAAGCGATCCTGAAGCACAACCAGCGCAAGGTCGGCCTTGTGATGCTGCTGGTCCGCGATATCGTCGCCTGGCTTCGCGACGATCCACCGGTCGTTGTCGGCGACATCGACGAGGGCCGCGTTCTGGAACTCGCGACCGAAAGCGGCGACGCCACCTCGGTGGCTTATGTTCACGCCTGGCGCTCGTTCAAGGCCTATCTCGGCGGGTCGTACGATGACGCCTTGGCGGCGGCGGCCGGGTGCCGGACGCACCGCGCGGGGATCGATGGCCAGCTGTTCGTTCCGCTGTTCCAGTTCTATGAGTCACTGGCGCTGCTCGCCGTGGCGCGCGACGGCCGGCCCCGACGGCGGTGGAAGTGGACGGTCGCCGCCAACCAGCGGCGACTCTTCGCATGGGCCAAGCGGGTACCGACGACGTTCCTGGCGCACTGGGAGATCGTCGAAGGTGAGCGCAAGCGCGGCGCCGGCGACACGGCCGGCGCGCTGCAATGCCACGAGCGCGCCATCATCGCGGCGCTCCCTGCCGGCAATCCGCACGATGAAGCACTCGCGCACCAGCTCGCCGCCGACTGCGCGGCCGATGCCGGCTTGCTGACTGTCGCCCACGCCCATCGCATGGAGGCCCGGCGGGCATGGAGCCGTTGGGGCGCGCAGCGACTGGCCCGCCGCCTTGACGAAAGCTATCCGGAGCTGCGCGGCCTGTTACCCGGCCCGATGACCGAAGAAGAGATGACGAGGAGCACGAGTCCCAGTTCAAGTGCAGGTTCGGGCTCAGGCGCGGCCCTGGACGCGCGTGCGGTTACCCGGGCGGCGCAGGCTGTCGCCGAGCAGTTGCGGCTGCCCGACGTCGTGCGCGAGCTGTGCCACCTGCTGCTCGCGAACGCAGGCGCGCGGCAGGTTGTGCTGGTCGTGCGCAGCGACGGCGACTGGCGCGTGCTGGCGACCGCGCACGTCGATCGGGCCGACGCCGATGTTCTGAGGGGTGGCCCGCTCGATGAGGCCGACGTTTTCGTGGCCGCCGTCCAGCTGGTGCTGCGCACCCGCCGCCCGCTGGTGATCGACGACGCGCTGCGGGATCCGACGTTCCACCTTGATCGCTACGTCACGATGGCGCATCCGCGCTCGGTCCTGTGCTCACCGATGTTGCGCAACGGCGAGCTGACCGGTGCCATCCTGCTCGAGAACGATCTCGTCGCGGGTGCTTTCACGCCCGACCGGGTCGAATTCCTGCAGGTGATCGGGTCGCAGGCGGCCATCTCGATCGAGAACGGCGTCCTGGTACGCGATCTGGAGCGCTCGCTCGACGCCCAGGTCGCGCTGACCAATGCCCATGCGCGCTTCGTGCCCTACCAGTTCCTGGCCTCTCTGGGGCGCGAGAACATCCAGGAGGTGCGGCTCGGCGATCACGCGTCGAAGTCGTTGTCGGTGCTGTTCTCGGATATTCGCGGCTTCACGCCACTGATCGGGGGCCTGGATCCGCACGCGAGCATCGATTTCATCAACGCCTATATCGGATACATGGAGCCGGAGATCCTCGCCAAGGGCGGATTCGTCGACACCTACATCGGCGACGCAATCATGGCACTGTTCGATGGTCCCGCTGACGACGCCGTGGCCGCTGGCATTGGCATGCTGCGCGCACTGCAGGCCTTCAATGCCGAACGCGCCCGCGCGAGGCAGGCACCAGTGTCGATCGGCATCGGCATCAATACCGGGGCCCTGATGCTGGGCACGATCGGCGGGCCCAACCGCATCAAGTGCGGCGTGATCGGCGATCCGGTCAATCTCGCGGCGCGAATAGAAGGCCTGACGAAGCAGCTGTCGGTGCCGCTGCTCGTTGGCGACGAGACGGTCCGCAGCATGGTGCACCCCGGCGCCTTTCTGATGCGCCCTATCGGACGGGTGGTGCTGGTAGGTCGTTTGGTGCCGGTGATCGTCTATGAAGTGTTCGACGCCGATCCACCGGCGATCCGTAGCGTCAAGGCCGCGATGCTCGATCGCTACCAGAACGCCTGGACCGCATACCACGCTCGGGCCTGGGCCGAGGCGCGCATCGGATTCGACGCCGCCGTGCAGGCGTGTCCCGAGGATCATGTCGCGCTGGAGTACCGCAAGCGGTGCGACGCGCTGCTGGCCGAAGACCCCGGCCCGGAATGGACCGGTGTGCTGCAGATGTCGCGCAAGTAGGCGCCCGTCGCGCGTGGGCTCGCGCGACGCTCAACTCAGGTCGGCCCCCCGCCAATCCACTTGCTCGTGTATTCGCAGAAGCCGAGCACGTCAAAGGCGACAACATCGACCCAGTCGCACCCGGCTTTCTTCAACAGACGCCCCTGGAACCGTGCCGACTGCTCGAACACGATCAGCGGGTAGCGCCATAAGGTGGCTGTCTGCGCGACCTTCCATGTCATCTCGGTCTTGTACTGGCCCGTGGAGTCCAGCGCCGCGAACGTCACAGTTTGGGGGTACTTCCACAGCACCTCCCACTGCGCCCAGTCCGAGAACGCGGAGTTGAAAGATTCCTGAGGAAACATGAGCCTCAAATCACCGTAGCGGAAGTACGCCACCGATTTCTGGAATGCAGCATGCAGGCCGACGTCGAAAGTGATCTGCCTGGAGGGATCGGAGAATGCGGCCCAGGCCCAGACATTGCCTGGCAGGAACCACTTGCCCCAGTCGTGGTCGTGGTAGCCGGTCGCGTCGACCAGATCGATTTGCTGGCCGTTCACGGTGACCCAGCCGTTGACCCGCGCCGACGGCATGTACACGAGCCACGAACTGATCTCCCACGGGCTGGTGCCATGGACGTTGTTCGCCAGCACCTGCGGAGCGTCGGCCTGTGTATAGACGAGCGCCATTGAGACCGTGCCGTCCTCGCTGGTCGCCTTGAGTTGATAGGTGCCGGCGTCGATCACCCGCAGCGTGTTGCCGAACAGGGTTACGTCGGCGCGTGCGGCGGAGGCCCAGAATTCCGAGATGCTGTGGTAGTCCATCTTCAGGGTGACGCCGCTGCCACCCGGATCGAACACCGCCGCATTCAGGCTCACCACGCCGCACAAGTCGATGTCGGTGCCGTTGACCGCGGCGAAGGTCACCATGCCCGACTTGCCGGACTTCGGGTCGACCCAATTGAAGTACCACCACTCCGTGTACCAGAACATGTGCGACGCACCGCGGTAGTCCTGCAGATGGTAGGCGTCGTCGGCCAGGGTCACGGTAGCCGTCGAGATGTCCTTCAAGCCGACCGGCGGGACGAGCGGATCGCCGAGTTCATGGGTATGCCGTGCCATCGCCGCGGAGTATTCGGCCCAGCCGGCCCCGCCCTGCGCGCTCCTGTCCACGCCGCCGGTCCAGGGCTTGCCTTCATCCCACAGCATCTGGTCGTACAGGCGGTAGGGGAAGAACAGCGCCGGCATGCCCATGTCCCAGATCGCGCAGCGCGGCGCGTCCGAGCCGGTGCGGTCGAGAATCGCGTTGACGGCGCGCCGCCCCGCCTCGTTGGCGGAATCCATGCATGCCAGGTCGGCGTTGGTCTGCACGTAGTCCGAGGCCAGCAGCAGGTTCTCGATCGCGGTGCCGGCCTGTGGGCGCTTGTCCCAGCTGTTCGGCTCGTTGATGAACAGGGGTTCGAGGTTGATGTCGCGTTGCGGCCGCGCGGGATCCTGACAGATGATGTCGGTGTCCAGGAAATAGCCGACCTTGTCCTCATCACGCAACAGTATCGCGCCGCCCTGATTGAGTGCCAGTTTCAGTTCCTGCCAGACTTCGTCGGCGATCTGGTCCGGCTTCAGGTTGTATGCATAGTCCTTGACGAACAGGCCTTTCTTCGTCGTCCAGTCCGAGATGTCGACCGACAGGATGCCGCGTACCGTGCCATCGCCGTATTTCGAAAGGTCCAAGCCCTTCCAGAACTGCGCTTCCGATATCGAGGTGATGGCCCACGGGGAATCCACGTACAGCACGTGGCCGTGGATCACCGGCACGTCCACGCGCAGGAAGAACTGGATACCGTTCATCCACCGGACCTGCGTCGAGATACCACGCAGGGTGGCGAGCGACGGATCCGCCTTGATCATGTCGTCGCTCACCAGCGGCCCCATGACCTCGACCGGCATCGCACAAACGTAGTAGTCGGTAACAACATCAGTGACCTTGCCCGAGACAACGTCCTCGACCTGCACGCCGCTGACGAGATCGCCGGTGCAATGGATCGCCCGGACGCGGTGCTGCGTCAGGTAGCGGCCCCCCAAGCCCTCGATGTGGGCAATCCATGGCAGCAGGAGCTGCGGACTGGTCGGGCCATTCAACACGCGATCGGTGCTGCCGGCGGCCAGGTCGAAGTCACCGAACAGCAGATGGACCTGCACCTTGCCTATCGTGCGGGCACTGCCTTCCTTGGCGTTGGCCGCAACCAGTGAGCGGGACAGGCCCTCAGCAAGGAAGGTCTTGTAGGCCTGCGAACGCTCCTCGGCGCCGACGAACTCCCACCAGGACAGGGCCTCGAGTTCGTGCAGACAGCGCTCTGTGCACGAGGTCATCACTTGCCAGAGCCGGTCGGCGAAGTATTCGAGCTCGCCGGGCAGCAACCCGTAGCGGGTGCCGAAGGCGTCCTTGAGGATCAGGAGCACGTCGGAAAGCGACTGCGGGAAGCGTGACGGCACCACCAACGGCTCGGCGTCGAACGGCGCGATCTCGATTCGACTCGTCGGCGTGAGGTTGTCGTGGCAAGTGCCGGTGCCGAACGGGATTCGCTTCATCGAATCGGGGAGGTGGCGGTAGAACGCCGGAATGAACCGGAACCCATGCTCGCCCGGAAGGTCGGGCCGTCCATCCTTGCCCGTGTTTGTCGCGGGCAAGGTGCGCGACTTGCCACCGGGAATTGCCTTCAGCTCGTAGACGGTGACATCGAAGCCCCGCTCGGCCAACTCGTGCGCGGCCGTCAGGCCACCGATTCCGCCACCCAGCACCGCTACCGATTTGCGCATCGCCATCTCCTCGCCTCGTTCGTATTGTCATGAGGGGTGTGAGCCGGTTTTCGGGTCCGTGACCGCCCAGCCCCGCGGGCAGAATTCTCGTCCAAATTTCCGGCCCCATCAAGAAACCGGAAATGCGGTTACTCGCCGGTGGTCGAGCCCGCGATGCACCTGCTGCGCCAGGTCTGGACTGTCTGGCGCGCGACGTTGTGGAATAAAATGGCAAAATATCACCGTCGTTGTTAGATATATCGCTATATTTACAATAGCAATCAATTCCTGGACAGCGCGCTGAGCAACTCGGCCATGAGCGCCTGCTCTCTGGCATCGAGCGCCGCGACAGGGTGCACCGGGGCAGCGCCCGCACCGAACTGCTGTAATTTGCCCCGGCACTGGGGTTCTGGGTGCGCCGCGAATGGACCGGCTCCTACCTGGCCCGGATCGCTGTTCCACCGCGAAGAAGAAGACTGTGTCCGCCTCGAACTCACGCAGGCGCGACACATTGGGTGGCCCGCACGGTCGCTGGGGCCGCTTAGACTACGCGTATGCCCTGGCACGCACGACTCCAGCTCGACTACAGCCTTGAAGCCGGCCGCAGTGTGGCGCGCTTCCGGCACGACGGACCGCTGCGCATTTTGCAAAGCCTGTATCCCGAAGGCGATGCCACCTGCCACAACGTGCTGGTCCATCCGCCGGGCGGCCTGGTCGGCGGCGACACGCTGGCCATCGACGTGCATGCGGCCGGCGCCAGCCACGGATTGATCACCACGCCCGGCGCCGCGCGCTTTTACCGCTCTGCCGGCGAGGCGGCGGTGCAGCGCACGCACATCGCGCTCGACGCCGGTGCGCGGCTCGAATGGCTGCCACTCGAAGCGATCTGCTATAGCGGCTGCCGCGCCGAGAACCACCTCATCCTGCGGCCGGCGCCGGGCGCCGAACTGATCGGCTGGGACGTGACGGCGCTCGGCCTGCCGGGCGCCGGCCAGCCGTTCGAACGCGGCAGCCTGCTGCTGCACATCGAGGTGCCCGGCGTGTGGCTCGAACGGGGACGCATCGACGCCGCGGACCAGCGCCTGCTGGGCAGTCCCGTCGGGCTGGCCGGACATCGGTGCATGGCCTCGCTGTTTTTCGTGGCCGGCGCGCCAATCACGCGGGTGCGGCGTGACACCCTGCTCGATCTGGCGCGCGCGCGAGCCGACGCGCATGGGCTGCGGGACAGCGCGGGCGCCACCAGCCCCAACGCGCAGATCGTGGTGCTGCGCGTGCTGGCGCCGGTGGTCGAGCCGGCCATGCAATTGTTGCGACAGGTGTGGCAGGCGTGGCGCACCGAGTTGTGGCAGCTGCCCCCCGCCAGCCCCCGCATCTGGGCGACGTAGCCAGCGTACGACACCACAATCCCAGCCCCTGAGGCTGTTCGGTCTTTGTAGCGCAGCGTGTTGGCGAGGAGCGCCACGGCCAGTGACGCGTGGTAACGGCTCGCAGCCCCGGAATATATTGCTGAAAGTGCCTGTACCCCTTATGGGACGTTCACCAATGGCTATCAATTAAATAGTAAACAGCAAATCAGATCGCCACCATGGCCCGTACGCCCTGCGCCTCCATATCCCGGCCCAGGCCACGCGCGACGACCTCGCCGCGCTCCATCACGAGGTAATCGTCCGCCAGCTCCCGCGCAAAATCGTAGTACTGCTCGCACAGCACGATCGCCACCTGCTCACCGTTCATCCCCCGGTCGGCCAGCATGCGGATCACGCGGCCAATGTCCTTGATGATGCTGGGCTGGATGCCTTCGGTGGGCTCGTCGAGGATCAGCAGCTTCGGCCCGGCCGCCAGCGCGCGCGCGATGGCCAGTTGCTGCTGCTGCCCGCCCGACAGGTCGCCGCCACGGCGATGCAGCATCTGCTTGAGCACCGGGAACAACGCGTAGAGTTCGGCCGGGATCGGCGTGCCGGCGCTCTTGCCGGCCAGGCCCATGCGCAGGTTCTCCTGCACCGTGAGTCGCGCGAAGATCTCGCGGCCCTGCGGCACGAAGCCGATGCCGGCGCGGGCACGCTCGTAGGGCGTGGCGTTGTGGATCGCCTTGCCGTCGAATTCGATGGTGCCGGTCTTGATCGGCACCAGGCCCATCAGCGACTTGAGCAGCGTCGTCTTGCCCACGCCGTTGCGGCCCAGCAGCACGGTGACCCTGCCCTGGTGGGCTTGCAGGCTCACGTCGCGCAGGATGTGGGAGCCGCCGTAGTACTGATTGATGTTTTTGACTGTCAGCATGACTTGCGTTCCTTGTTGATCACTGTTGATCATTGTCGATCGCTTCCCTCGGAAGCACGCCCGGCATGCGGTACGGGCCGTTCGACCCCACTACGCCGGCCCTTCGGGCTGCCTTGCGGTGCTCGCCCTGCGCGGGGGATCGCCCGACCCGCGCCGCCTGCCAGGCTTCGGGGTGGCGCGACGGTCCGTGTCCGCGCATTCCGGACGCAGCCCAGTCGCTTCCACGGTGGCGGGCGCTGTGCCCGGTGCCGGCCGTCGAGTCTCCGGCGAGCACCGCAGTGGCGGGCGGATCGGGGCCGCAGCTGTCTGAGCGCAACGCAGTGGAGCGAGTTCTGCGGACCCCGCCTGTCGCGAGGAGCAGCAGCGAAGTCCGACGGACCGGAGACGTCGGCCCGCACCGGGCACAGCGTCCGCCGCCGTCGCACAGCACGCGAAAAGAGTCGCGGCGACACCGGAGTCAAAGTGACGCCCCATATCACCTTCCAAGGTAAACCTCAATCACCCGCTCGTCAGCCTGTACTTCATCCAGCGTACCCTGCGCCAAAACGGCCCCATCGCACAGCACCGTGACGATCTCCGAGATGGTGCGGATGAAGCTCATGTCGTGCTCCACCACCATCAGCGAGTGCTTGCCCTTGAGCGTGAGGAACAGCTCGGCGGTGCGCGCGGTTTCCTCGTCGGTCATGCCCGCCACCGGCTCGTCGAGCAGCAACAGCTTCGGGTCCTGCATCAGCAGCATGCCGATCTCCAGCCACTGCTTCTGCCCGTGGCTCAGGTTGCCGGCCTGGCGCGAGACGCTGGCATCCAGCCCGATGGTGTGCAGCACCTCGGCCAGCCGGTCGGACTGCGCCGAACCGAGCCGGAAGCGCATCGAGGCCAGGACGCCCTTGTCGGTCTTGAGCGCGATCTCCAGGTTCTCGAACACCGAGAGATGCTCGAACACCGTCGGCTTCTGGAATTTGCGGCCTATGCCCATCTGGGCGATCTCGGCCTCGCGGTGCCGCAGCAGGTCGATGGTGCTGCCGAAGAACACCGAGCCCTCGTCGGGCCGCGTCTTGCCGGTGATGATATCCATCATCGTGGTCTTGCCGGCGCCATTGGGGCCGATGATGCAGCGCAGCTCGCCCGGCGCGATGTCCAGGCTCAGTTTGTTGATCGCCTTGAAACCGTCGAAGCTCACGCTCACGTCGTCGAGGTAGAGGATGCGGCCGTGCGTCACATCGACCTCGCCCGGGGTGGCGACGCGGCTGTAACCGGCCGAGCGTCCGCCCGATGCGGTGCGCCCAAGCGCCTCGACCTCGCGGTGTTTCGCCATGCGCTCGGTGCCGGCGTCCATCAGATCGGGGGTCATGAGCGTGCGCCCTCCGCAGCCACATCGAGCGACGGCGCCGGCCGGCCGCCCTCGACACCCTCCTCCTTCGCAACGGCGAGACGGGCTTCGCGAACGCCCTCCATCGGCGCCTTCTCGTGCGCCAGCCACTTGCGCACCAGCCCGACGACGCCGTCCGGCAGGAACAGTGTCACGCCAATGAACAGCGCGCCCAGAAAATAGAGCCAATACGCCGGGTAGGCGACCGTGAGCCAGCTCTTCGCACCATTGACGATGAAGGCGCCGAGGATCGGACCGATTAGCGTGGCGCGCCCGCCGACGGCGGCCCAGATGGCGATCTCGATCGAGTTGGCCGGGCTCATTTCGCCAGGATTGATGATGCCGACCTGCGGCACGTAGAGCGCGCCGGCCACGCCGCACATGACGGCCGAGATGACCCAGATCGTGAGCTTATAGGGCAGCGGGTTGTAGCCCGAGAACATGACGCGCGTTTCGGCATCGCGGATGGCCTGCAGCACGCGGCCGAACTTGCTGGCAATCAGCCAGCGGGCGAACAGGAAAAAGCCGAGCAGCGTGACGCCGGTCAACACGAAGAGCGTCATGCGCATTGGCTGCGTCGCGATCGGAATGCCCAGGATGCGTTTGAAGTCGGTGAAGCCGTTGTTGCCGCCGAAGCCCGTCTCGTTGCGAAAGAACAGCAACATCGCGGCGAAGGTCATGGCCTGCGTGATGATCGAGAAATAAACGCCCTTGATGCGCGAGCGAAAGGCAAAAAAACCGAACACCAGCGCTACCAGGCCCGGCACCGCGACAATCAGGATCAGGGTGGCGACGAAGCTGCCCGAGAAGGTCCAATGCCAGGGGAACTGCTTCCAGTCGAGAAACACCATGAAGTCGGGCAGATCGCTCTTGTAGTTGCCGTCGCGGCCGATCTGGCGCATCAGGTACATGCCCATAGCGTAGCCGCCGAGCGCGAAGAACACACCGTGGCCGAGCGAAAGGATGCCCGTGTAGCCCCAGATCAGGTCCATCGCCAGCGCGCAGATCGCATAGCACATGATCTTGCCGACCAGTGCCACCGCGTAGTCGCTCATGTGGAACACGCTGCCCGCGGGCACCACCAGGTGCAGCACCGGCGCCAGCGCGCAGACCGCGATCAGCGCGATGCAGAAGGCGGTCCAGCCCTTGGCGCTAAGCAGCGACCCTCGTGACGGAAGCACGACCTGGCTCATGTCTCCGCGCTCCGTCCTTTGATGGCAAAGATGCCCTGCGGCCGCTTCTGGATGAAGACGATGATGAAGACGAGCACCGCGATCTTCGCCAGCACGGCGCCGGCCCAGCCCTCGATGAACTTGTTCAGGATGCCCAGGCCCAGCGCCGCGTACACCGTGCCGGCGAGCTGCCCGACGCCGCCCATCACGACCACCATGAAGGAGTCGACGATGTAGTGCTGGCCGAGGTCGGGGCCCACGTTGCCGATCTGGCTCAGCGCGCAGCCCGCCAGCCCCGCGATGCCCGAGCCGAGCGCGAAGGCCCGGGTGTCGATGCGCGCCGTGTTCACGCCCATGCACGAGGCGATCGGCCGGTTCTGCGTGACGCCGCGCACGAACAGGCCGAGCCGCGTGCGCCCGATCAGCCAGCCCATGCCGAGCAGCACCAGCGCCGCGAAGGCGATGATGCAGATGCGGTTCCACGGCAGCACGACGTTGCCCAGCGTGGTGAAGCCGCCGCTCATCCAGCCCGGGTTTTCGACGCCGACGTTCTGCGCGCCGAAAATCGAGCGCACCAGTTGCTGCAGCATCAAACTGATGCCCCAGGTGGCGAGCAGCGTCTCCAGCGGCCGGCCGTAGAGAAAGCGGATCACGCCGCGCTCGAGGATCGCGCCCACCAGCGCCGACGCGAGAAAGGCGACCGGAATCGCCGCCAACAGATAGCCCCCGAACAGGGCCGGCGGCAGGTACTTCTGGAACAGCCCCTGCACCGTGTAGGTGGCATAGGCGCCGATCATGATGAGTTCGCCGTGCGCCATGTTGATGACGCCCATCAGCCCGTAGGTGATCGCCAGGCCCAGCGCCGCGAGCAGCAGCACCGAACCCAGGCTGATGCCGCTGAAGATGGCGTTGATGCGGTCGCCCCACACCAGCCGGCCGTCGATGCTGTGCACCGCGGCCTGCAGCGCCGCCTTGACCTCGGCGTCGCCCTCCTTGCCCAGGCGTTCGTTGAGCAGCAGCTTGGTTTCCGGGCCGCGGCTGTGCGCCAGCATCGCGGCGGCCGCGAGCCGGCGCGACTTGTCGGCACTGTCGAGCAGGCTCGCCGCGCGCACGCGCTCGAGCTTCTCTTTGATCTGCGGATTCTGTTCGGCCGCCAGCGCCTTCTCCACCAGCGGCAGGCGCGATTCGTCGGGCTCGGCCAGCAGTGTCTGTGCCGCCGCAGCGCGTACCGCCTGGTCCGGGCTGGCGAGCTTGAGGGCCGCCAGCGCGGTGTCGAGCGTGCTGCGCAGCAGGTTGTTGTTGATCACGTCCTCGGCGTCGTCGGGCACCTTGAGTGGGGCGCCGGTGACGGGCTCGTACCCCTTGCCGTCTTTCACGACGATCACATGGCCGGCCGTGGTCTTGACCGCATCGTCGGCCAGGGCCTGCAGGAAGTCGACAGTCTTCGCGTCGGCGCCCAGCACCGCCTTGTTGATCGCGGCGATGCGCGCCTCGGTGTCGCCGGACGCCATGGCTTGGGCCTCGGCGCTGGTCAGCGCATGGGCCGGCACTGCAGCGAGCAGCGTGAACGCTGCCACACAAAAACAGAGGGTGCGAAGCAGTGTGTGCACGGCATCTCTCAAATACAGACACCCCGCGGGCCCGGCGTTGTCGGTCCGCTGGTGTTGCCCTTGCAAGGGGGTTGGCGATGCGACATGGCGTGCGCGAAGTTTGCGGATTTACATTGATTTCCCGGCGGGGTAATCAGGCTTCTTGTCGTTGCCCTCGATGTACGGGCTCCACGGCCTGGCCTTGATCGGCTCGGGCGTCTTCCACACCACATTGAACTGGCCGTCGGCGCGGATCTCGCCGATCAGCACCGGCTTGTGCAGATGGTGATTCCTGGGGTCCATCTCGACGGTGAAGCCGTCCGGCGCCTTAAAGGTCTGGCCAGCCATCGCGGCGATCACCTTGTCGGTGTCGGTGCTCCTGGCCTTCTCGACCGCCTGCTTCCACATGT
The DNA here is from genome assembly GCA_004322085.1 of Burkholderiaceae bacterium. Taxonomy (GTDB): domain Bacteria; phylum Pseudomonadota; class Gammaproteobacteria; order Burkholderiales; family Burkholderiaceae_C; genus Rhodoferax_A. Next base: position 14,710 of record SCRR01000340.1, on the reverse strand, counting down.
GCATGCCGATCCAGGTGGCCTCCATCGGGTCGTTGGTGAGCGGCTTGTCCGTCTGGCCCGGAATCTTGTGGGCCTTGGCGTACTCGCTCCATTGCTTGATCCAGGCCGCATTGGTCGGGTTCTTGACGCTCATGAAGTAGTTCCAGGCCGCCAGGTGGCCCACCAGCGGCTTGGCGTCGACGCCGCGCAACTCTTCCTCACCGACCGAGAACGCCACCACGGGCACGTCCTTGGCCTTCAGGCCGGCGTTGCCGAGTTCCTTGTAGAACGGCACATTGGAGTCACCATTGATGGTCGAGATCACCGCCGTCTTGCCACCGGCCGCGAACTTCTTGATATCGGCCACGATGGTCTGGTAGTCGCTGTGGCCGAACGGGGTGTACGTCTCCATGATGTCCGCGTCCTTCACACCTTTGCTGTGCAGGAAGGCGCGCAGGATCTTGTTGGTGGTGCGCGGATAGACGTAGTCGGTGCCCAGCAGCACCCAGCGGCGGGCGGCCCCGCCCTCCTTGCTCATCAGGTATTCCACTGCGGGAATGGCCTGCTGGTTGGGCGCGGCACCGGTGTAGAACACGTTCTTGGACAACTCCTCACCCTCGTACTGCACCGGGTAGAACAGCAGGCCGTTCATTTCTTCCAGCACCGGCAGCACCGACTTGCGCGAAACCGAGGTCCAGCAGCCGAAGATCACCGCGACCTTGTCCTGCCCGAGCAATTGCTTGGTCTTCTCGGCGAACAGCGGCCAGTTGGAGGCCGGGTCGACCACCACGGGTTCGAGCTGTTTGCCCATCACGCCGCCATGGGCGTTGATGTCGTCGATGGTCATCAAAGCCATGTCTTTCAGCGCGGTTTCCGAAATCGCCATCGTGCCCGACAGCGAATGCAAAACGCCGACCTTGATGGTGTCGGCGGCAAAGGCCTGTGGTGCAAAGGCAAATGCGCCGCTGGCAACGGCAGCCGCCACACCGATTGCCTTGAGATTCCCTCGTCGGTCCATTTCTCTTCTCCAAAAGTTGGTCGATCCACGATCAGATCGATCCCCTATCAGCAAGCTCCATGCCAGGCCCGTGCGTCCCGCTCACGAGCGTGCAGTCATCGAAATCGCTCACGAATGCACCGTTTCAGGCACCGCGCGGCACCTGCAAGGTGCGTCGGATGCCAGACGGCGGAGTCGCACCTGAAAAATGCGCCGGGGGTGTGCCTGGAACGCAAGTTGCTGCACAATGAATCGCCCATTCCGCCTGACCTGATCTGCACCCCATGGAACTGACGCCGCGCGAAAAAGACAAGCTCCTGATCTTCACGGCTGCCCTGCTGGCCGAGCGCCGGCGTGCGCGCGGGCTCAAGCTCAACTACCCCGAAGCCATGGCGCTGATCTCCGCCGCCGTGATGGAGGGCGCACGCGACGGCAAGACGGTGGCACAGCTCATGAGCGAAGGCCGCACCATCCTGACCCGTGCCGACGTGATGGACGGCATCGCCGAGATGATCGCCGACATCCAGGTGGAAGCCACCTTTCCCGACGGCACCAAACTGGTCACGGTGCACCAGCCCATCGTCTGATGGTCCCACCCCACTATCTATGGAGATCCCGGCATGACTTCACGACACATCCGCACCTTCCTGCTTGGCCTGGCGGCGCTGCTGCCCGTCTGGGCGCTGGCGCATACCGGACTGGACGGCGGCGCCCATCACGCCAGGGGGTTTGTGGCAGGCCTGCTGCACCCGCTGACCGGAGCCGATCACCTGGGCGCCATGCTGTCGGTCGGCCTGTGGAGCGCGCTGACGGCGCGCCGCCTGTGGGTCACGCCGCTGGCCTTCGTGTCCATGCTGCTGGTCGGCGCGCTGATCGGCCTGGCGGGGCTGCGCCTGCCCGCGGTGGAGCCCATGATCGCCGCATCCCTGTTGGTCCTGGGGCTGCTGGTGGCCACGCGGACACACGCACCCGCGGCGCTGGCGGCGGCGCTGGTCGGCTTGTTTGCGATGTTTCATGGCGTGGCGCATGGCTCGGAACTCGTGGGTGACGCCAGCATCTGGCCCACCCTGGCCGGCATGCTGCTGTGCACGGCCGCCCTGCATGTCACCGGCCTGGGGCTGGGCCTGGCGCTGCGCTCGCGCAGCCCGTGGTGGCCGCGCCTGGCCGGCGGCGCCGTCACCACGCTCGGCGGCGCGTTGCTGTTGCAATTGACCTGAAGGGATACCCATGATCCCGGGGGAACTCTTGACCGACGATGGCGAGCACGTGCTCAACGCGGGACGCCGCACGCTCCCCATGGTGGTGCAAAACGCGGGCGACCGGCCCATTCAGGTCGGCTCGCACTACCATTTCGCGGAAACCAACGCCGCGCTGCGCTTCGATCGTGCGGCGGCGCGCGGCATGCGCCTGAACATCGCCTCGGGCACCGCCGTGCGCTTCGAGCCAGGCCAGCAGCGCACGGTGGAACTGGTGGACTACGCCGGGGCGCGCAAGGTGTTTGGTTTCCACGGTGATGTCATGGGTGCACTTGACGCGCCGCTCAAGGGAGCCGTGTGATGGCCAGCATCGGACGACGCGCTTACGCCGAAATCTTTGGCCCCACGGTAGGCGACCGGGTGCGCCTGGCGGATACGGACCTGATCGTCGAGGTGGAGCAGGACTTCACGCTGCGCGGCGGCGGCTACGGCGAGGAGGTGAAGTTCGGCGGCGGCAAGACCATCCGTGACGGCATGGCGCAAAGCCAGCGCACGCGCGCCGAGGGCGCGATGGACTGCGTGCTGACCAACGCCCTCATCATCGACCACTGGGGCATCGTCAAGGCCGACATCGGCCTCAAGGACGGGCGCATTGCCGCCATCGGCAACGCCGGGAACCCGGACACCCAACCCGGTGTGGACATGGTCATCGGCCCCGGCACCGAGATCGTGAGCTGCGAGGGCCGCATCGTCACCGCCGGCGCCGTGGACAGCCATATCCATTTCATCTCGCCGCAACAGATCGAAGAAGCACTCAGCTCGGGCGTGACCACCATGATCGGCGGGGGTACGGGGCCGGCCACCGGCACCCTGGCCACCACCTGCACGCCCGGCCCCTGGAACATCGAACGCATGCTGCAGGCGGCCGATGCCTTCCCGATGAACCTGGGCTTTCTCGGCAAGGGCAACACCAGCCTCCCAGCCGCCCTGCACGAGCAGATCGATGCCGGCGTCATCGGCCTGAAGCTGCACGAAGACTGGGGCTGCACCCCGGCCGCCATCGACAACTGCCTGAACGTGGCCGAAGCCACCGACATCCAGGTCGCGATCCACACCGATACGCTGAACGAATCCGGTTTTGTGGAAGACACCATCGCCGCCTTCAAGGGCCGCACCATCCACACCTTCCACACCGAGGGCGCCGGCGGCGGCCACGCGCCGGACATCCTGAAGGTCGTGGGCGAGGCCAACGTGCTGCCCTCCTCCACCAACCCGACGCGCCCCTACACGATCAATACGCTGGACGAGCATGTGGACATGCTGATGGTGTGCCATCACCTGAATCCAGCCATCGCCGAGGACCTGGCCTTTGCCGAAAGCCGCATCCGCAAGGAGACCATCGCGGCCGAAGACGTGCTGCACGACCTCGGCGCCATCAGCATGTTCTCGAGCGACTCGCAGGCCATGGGGAGGGTCGGCGAGGTCATCCTGCGCTGCTGGCAGACCGCGCACAAGATGAAGCAGCAGCGCGGCAAGCTGCCGGGCGACGGCGAGAGGCACGACAACTTTCGGGTCAAGCGCTATGTCGCCAAGTTCACCATCAATCCGGCGATCGCGCATGGCGTCGCGCACGAGGTCGGCTCGATCGAGGTTGGCAAATGGGCCGATCTGGTGGTCTGGTCGCCTGCTTTCTTTGGCGTCAAGCCCGCACTCATCCTCAAAGGTGGCTTCATTGCCATGGCCGCCATGGGCGACCCGAACGGGTCGATTCCGACGCCGCAACCCGTGCACTATCGACCCATGTTCGGCGCCTTTGGGGGCGCGTTGGCCAAATCCTCGCTCACCTTCGTCTCGCAGGCCGGCCTGCGGGCCGGCGTCAAGGAGCGTTTCGGGCTGGCCAAACCCCTCAGTGCCGTGAGAGGCATTCGCGGCATGGGCAAACGCCACATGATCCACAACGACTACGCGCCCCGCATGGAGGTCGATGCGCAGACCTACGCCGTGCGGGCCGACGGCCAGTTGCTCACCTGCGAACCCGCCGCCAGCCTGCCGATGGCGCAACGCTACTTCCTGTTCTGAGGCGCGCCATGGAGCTGCAGATCCGGCTGGACGACCTCAGCGACCCACGTATCGCCGCGTTCCTCGAAGAGCATTTGACTGACATGCGCCGCGTCTCGCCACCCGAGAGCGTGCGCGCGCTGGATCTGGCGGGACTGCGTCGGCCCGAAGTCCGCTTCTGGTCGGCCTGGCTGCCCAGCGCGGAAGGCAGCGCCCTGGTCGGCACCGCCGCACTCAAGCAGCTCGATGCAAATCACGCCGAACTCAAGTCCATGCGCACCGCGGCAATGCTGCGCGGCCAGGGCATCGGCCGACGCCTTCTGGACCACGTGATCGCGCAAGCCCGCGCCGCGGGCTTTCACCGCCTGAGCCTGGAGACGGGCTCACAACCCTTCTTTGCGCCCGCGCGCCGCCTGTACCTGCACCATGGTTTTTTGAGCTGCGGCCCTTTTGGGAGCTATGAGCCCGACCCGAGCAGTTGCTTCATGATGCTGGCGCTGTGAGATCAGCCGTGGCGAGGCCGCAAATGAGCGCGAATCCATGCCGCGAAGGCGGCTTCCTCAACGTCACCGGCGGCAACGCCCAGCATGGTCATCGTCGCCTCGATCTGGGTGGCCTCCAGCCGTTGTCCATTGACCAGGACGAACAGGCCGACCGCCAGAAACGCAGCGCGCTTGTTGCCGTCGACAAAGGCGTGGTTCTTCGCCAGCCCCACGCCATAGGCGGCGGCCAGCTCCGCCAGATCGGGAGCGCCATAGGCCAGCAGGTTCCGGGGCCGGGCGAGTGCGGAGTCCAGCAGGCCCTGGTCACGCAAACCGGGAGCGCCGCCGTGTTCGGCCAGACTCTCCTCGTGCAGCAGCAGCAGCGCTTGGCGGTCGAGCCACCTCCAGCGGCTCATTTGGCCAGTTGGCGAAAGGTATCCCGGAATTCGCGCATGAACTCGCGGCCCAGCTCAAGCTGCTCCTCCAGTTCGGGGTCGTATGGGGTCAGCATCACGCCGCCGTTGGCCGCCTCGGTCACGAACACCGTGTCGCCCTTGGCCAGGCGCAGCCGCGCCAGCACCTCCTTGGGCAGGATCACGCCGACGGAATTGCCGATCTGGGTGAGCTTCAATGCAGACATGGCGCGCCTCGACGAAACGAAGTTATAACAAGCGTTATTATCCGCTTTTTCCGCCCCTATCACCATGACCTCTGCGCCGCTCATCGCCAACAAACTCATGCCCCAGGGCCGCGGCCTGGCCGCTGCACTCGTCAAGCGCGCCGCGACTGTCGCGCTCGACTGGGACGTGCGCCAGAAAAGCCGCTTCGATGCGACCGACTCCCTGGACCGCGCTTTGGGGGTGTTTCTGCCGCGCGGCACCGTGGTGCGCGGTGGCGACGTGCTGGTCGCCGAGGACGGCTCGCTGATCCGCGTGATCGCCGCCCCGCAGGCGGTGCTGCGCATCACCCAGTGCGCGCAACACGGAACGGCGTTCGACCTGACGCGCGCGGCCTACCATCTGGGCAACCGCCATGTGCCCATCGAGCTGGCATCCGATCACCTGAAGATCGAACCCGATCATGTGCTGGCCGAGCTGCTGCGATCCATGCACCTGATCGTGAACCCGGCCGAAGAAGCGTTTGAACCCGAGGGTGGCGCCTACGCTGCCGGCGCCCATGATCACGCGCACGGGCACCACCACCACGATCATTGATGCGCCCGACCGACGATGCCGGCGCCTTGGCAGCGACCAGCCTGCTGCAACTCATCTGGCTCGCTTCGCCGGCCCTGCCCATCGGCGGATTTTCATACTCCGAAGGGTTTGAAGCCGTTGTAGGATATGGATTCGTAGCTACTGAAATAGAAGCATCGGATTGGCTGACCCAGCAACTCCATGTGACGCTGGCGCGCGGCGATCTGGCCGTCGTGGCCAGGGCCATCCCGGCCTGGCGCCGTGATGATCTGGCGTCGGCGGGCGAACTCAACGCCTGGATTCTGCAAACCCGCGAAACCAGTGAGCTGCGCCTGCAAACCGCGCAAATGGGCGAATCGCTGCTTCAGTGGCTGCGCAACCAGAACACGGCAACGCCCTCCCGATTGGCGGCCTGCGCGCAGATGCGGGCGACCTACCCCGTCACCTTCGCACTGGCGGCCTCGGCCACGCAGGCCGGTGTCCGCGACTGTCTGCTCGCGTTCGCGTTCGGCTGGGCCGAGAACATGGTGCAGGCCACCGTCAAATCCGTGCCGCTCGGGCAGAACGCAGGACAGCGCATACTGGCGCGGTTAGCCGACGAAATCCCGTCCGCCGTGGCGCATGCCCTGCGGCTCGCGGACGGCGAGCGCCAGGCTTTCGCCCCGATGCTGGCAATCCTCTCAAGCCGGCATGAAACCCAATATTCGAGGTTGTTCCGATCATGAGCCTGCATCACATTCCCCATCGCACCAAGAAGCTCCCGCCCCTGCGCGTGGGCGTCGGCGGGCCGGTCGGCTCCGGCAAGACCACGCTGCTTGAAATGCTGTGCAAGGCCATGCGCGACAAATACGACCTGGTCGTCATCACCAACGACATCTACACCAAGGAAGACCAACGCCTGCTGACGGTGAGCGGCGCGCTGCCGGCCGAACGCATCATGGGCGTCGAAACCGGCGGCTGCCCGCACACTGCCATCCGCGAAGACGCCTCCATCAACCTGGCGGCCATCGACCATATGCTGGTCGATTTCCCCAATGCCGACATCGTGTTCGTGGAAAGCGGCGGCGACAACCTGGCCGCCACCTTCAGCCCCGAACTGAGCGACCTGACGATTTACGTGATCGACGTCGCCGCGGGCGAGAAAATCCCGCGCAAGGGCGGCCCCGGCATCACCAAGAGCGACCTGTTCGTGATCAACAAGACCGACCTGGCTCCCTACGTGGGCGCCGATCTGGGTGTGATGCAGGCCGACACCACGCGCATGCGGACCACGGCCAACGGACTCAAGCCCTTTGTGATGACCAACCTGAAAACCCGCGCCGGCTTGAGCGAAGTGATCTCGTTCATCGAGACCAAGGGCATGCTCCACGCCGGTTAAAATGACAGGCTTGGAAGCGTGGCAGAGTGGTCGATTGCACCGGTCTTGAAAACCGGCGACGGGAAACCGTCCGTGAGTTCGAATCTCACCGCTTCCGCCAGCCCGCCCGCAGGCGGCGTCACTCCAGGCGGAAGCCCACCTTGATCGTGACCTGGTAGTGCGAAACCTTGCCGCCCGAGATATGGCCGCGCGACTCGGTCACCTCGTACCAATCCATGTTCTTGACGGTCAGCGCGGCCTTGGCGATCGCATCGCGTATCGCGTGATCGGTCCCTTCGGTGGATGAGCCGACCAGCTCCAGAATCTTGTAGGTGTGTGCGGACATGGTGTATCTCCAGGAGTGAAGGCCTGACATCGAACGCTTGCTGCATGCAAGCAACCCGTCATGTTGTGCCCGAACGCCGGAGCGTGTCAATGCGCATCGTCGCTGCACGGGAATATGTCCGCATCCGGCAACATCCTATGTTTGTACAGGCTTGCACTGAGCGCCATTTCTGCTTCAATAGGTCTGGTTTCGGTCAACAGGTTCCAAACAAAATTCGTCATCGGAGGTTGATATGCGACTCGATCTTTTCCACCCGCGCCCTGAACCCCATATCCGCAAAGCCCAGGAATACCTCGAAGAAGCCTGCCTCGCCCGCATCGAGCATGAGGTTGCGGCCGAGCATCATGCTGCGCTGGCAGTGATGTACGCGCAGCGAATCGCCCGGCTGCGCCAGCAAATCGCCGAATCGCTGATGCCCTATGCATCACCGGCGCCATCGGGTGAAGCCGCCCAGGCGGTCGATGCGGCCCAGCGCAGCGCCGAAGGCGTTATCTCCCTGCCCCGGGTGCAAAGGCTGTCGGGCGCGGACGGGGCCTGAAACGCACGCTTCGCTCCCGGACGCCGAGCCGCGGTTCCACCGGTGCCTGCTTTGGCACCAGCGCATAAACTGCAAGGGATGCGCTGCACGCTGGCAGTCAGGCCCAACAAAGGAGACAACATGAACCCAATGATTCGACGCCAGACCCTGGCCGATATCCTGCGCCGCAGCGCGCGCCGCACCCCGGGCAAGACCGCCGTCATCTGCGGCGATACGCGCTGGAGCTATGCCGAGTTCGAGCGCATCAGCGAACGCGTGGCGGCCGGGCTGGCCGGGCGCGGCGTCGGCAAGGGAGACCGCGTGGCTATCCTCGCGCGCAACTCGCACGCCTTTGCCGCGCTGCGTTTTGCGCTGGCGCAACTGGGCGCGGTGCTGGTACCGATCAACTTCATGCTCAAGGAGACCGAAGTCGCCTACATCCTGCGCCACGCGGGCGCGCAGATGCTGGCCACCGACAGCGGCCTGGCCGAGCTGGCCCGCGCGGCCGCAGCGCTGGATACGCAAGTACGCGATCTCGTGTGGCTGCCGTCGGAAGAGCCGAGCGAGCCGGCGGCAGGCATGATCACCTTTGATGCGCTGGCCGCCAGCACCGGCGCGCCGCCCGAAGTGGCGCTGGACGGCACCGACCTGGCGCAGATCGTCTATACCAGCGGCACCGAGTCCGCGCCCAAGGGCGCGATGCTCACGCACGACGCGGTGCTGTCGCAATACGTGAGCTGTGTGGTGGACGCGAGCATCGCGACCGACGACCTGACGCTGCACGCGCTGCCGCTGTACCACTGCGCCCAGCTCGACGTGTTCTTCGGTCCGGCCATCTATGTGGGCGGGACCAACGTCATCACCAGCAAACCGGTGCCGGACAACCTGCTGCCACTCATCGAAAAACACCGCATCACGAGTTTCTTCGCGCCGCCCACGGTCTGGATCGCGCTGCTGCGTTCGCCGCTGCTGGATCGCACGGACCTGTCGAGCCTGGCCAAGGGCTACTACGGCGCCTCCATCATGCCGGTCGAGGTACTGCGCGAATTGGCCGCGCGATTGCCCAAGGTGCGGCTGTGGAACCTGTACGGCCAGACCGAGATCGCGCCGCTGGCCACCATGCTCGGCCCCGATGACCAGCTGCGCAAACCGGGCTCGTGCGGGCGCGCCGTGCTGAACGTGGAAACGCGCGTGGTGGACGACCAGATGCATGACGTGGCCGCGGGCGACATCGGCGAGATCGTGCACCGCTCGCCCCATTTGATGCTGGGCTACTTTCATGATGACGAGCGCACCCGGGCGGCGTTCGATGGCGGCTGGTTCCACTCGGGCGACCTGGCCACCATCGACGACGAGGGCTTCATCACCGTGGTGGACCGCAAGAAGGACATGATCAAGACCGGCGGGGAGAACGTCGCCAGCCGCGAGGTCGAGGAAATGATCTACCGCCTGCCCCAGGTGTCCGAGGTGGCGGTGATCGGCCTGCCGCATCCGCGCTGGGTCGAGGCGGTCACGGCGGTGGTGGTGGTCAAGACCGGCCAGAGTCTGAGCGCGGACGAGGTGATTGCGCATTGCGCCGCCGGCATGGCCGGTTTCAAGAGCCCCAAGCACGTGGTGTTCGCGCAAAGCCTGCCGAAAAACCCGAGCGGCAAGCTGCTCAAGCGCGAGCTGCGCCAGACGTATGCGAAGTTGATTGACCAGGTATTGTTTTGATAACTGATAGCCTATACCCCATAAGGGCTAGAGGCATTATTTCTTTAAATACCGGGCATGAATCCGTACAGACGCCTGATCGGTGTGATGGTCTTTTTCGGGGTGCTGCTCGCCGTGTTCCAGTTCACCGGCCTGCGCGACAACTTCAGCCTGGCGTTCCTGCGCGACGCGTTTCTGGCGCACAAGCTGGGCGGCGTGCTGATCTTTGTCGCGATGTTCTCGCTCGGCAACCTGATCCAGATACCGGGCTCGGTCTTCCTGGCGGCGGCCGTGCTGGCGCTGGGCCGGGTCTGGGGCGGCGTGGTGACGTATATCGCGGCCGTCATGTCGTGTGCGATCACCTTCCTGATCATCCGGTTCATGGGCGGCGACGCCTTGCTGCAACTCAAGAGCCGTTGGGCCCACAAGATACTGGGCCACCTGCACGCGCGCCCGATCGCCAGCGTCGCCCTGCTGCGCACGGTGTTCCAGACCCAGCCCGCAGTGAACGCGGCGCTCGCGATGTCGGGCGTCAAATTCCGCGGGTACCTGATCGGCACGCTGCTGGGATTGCCCCTGCCCATCGCGCTGTACTGCCTGTTCTTCGACCTGCTGGCGAACCTGCTGCATCTGCGCTGACGCGCGCGCCAGCGTGGCCCGGTCGCCTCAGGCCAGCGGACGCCTCAGGCGAATTTCTTCCACCTTGATGCTGCCCATGGCCACGGTCTTGGCCGTGTTCAGTTCCCGCTTGAAGCCTGCCAGTTCGAAAAAGCGCAGGGCGCGCTCGTTGCGCAGGGGGATCCACACGGTCACGTTGATGCAGCCCTCTTCCAGCAAGCCCTCGCGTGCGCCGTCCCACAGCGCCAGACCCACCCCCCGGCCCCACTGCGTGGGGGACGCGTAGATCGCCCAGATCTCGCCGGTGGTAGCCGGCGTGCCCTTGTCGCGCGAGCGATCAAAGCCGGCGAAGCCGACCACCATGCCGCCGTCGAGCGCCACGATCACCTGGGGGTCTCCGTACTCGATCGCCTCGCGCCACAGCGACAGGCGCTTGATGGCGGACAAGCTGCCCAGTTGGTCGCCAGCGACCAGCCCCTTGTAGGCGGCCTGGGACGCGCTGGCATGAATATCGGCGACGGCCTGGGCGTCGTTCAGGGTGGCGAGGCGAACCTCATAAATGGGCGTGCTGGGCATGAAGTGCAAATGGTTGAGCGGGCTGGATCGGGACTGGAAATCCCGTGGGAGTCAAATTGTCGCCGCAAAACACGTCACCGCGCTACGGGCCACGCGGCGTCGTCACACCGTGCGGCCCACCATGTTTTCGGGCCGCACCCATTGGTCGAACTGCTCCGCCGTGAGGAAGCCGGACGCCAGCGCGGCCTCGCGCAGGCTGCTGCCGTGCTTGTGCGCGCTCTTGGCGATCTGCGCCGACTTGTCGTAGCCGATGTGCGGGTTCAGCGCGGTCACCAGCATCAGCGAGCGCGCGACCAGTTCGGCGATGCGCGCGCGATTGGGCTCGATCCCGACCGCGCAATGGTCATTGAAGCTGTTCAGGCCGTCAGCCAGCAGGCGCGCGCTGTGCAGGAAGTTGTGCGCAATCATCGGGCGGAACACGTTGAGCTCGAAGTTGCCCGAGGCGCCGCCCATGTTGATGGCCACGTCGTTGCCGAACACCTGACAGCACAGCATGGTCACGGCCTCGCTCTGCGTCGGATTGACCTTGCCGGGCATGATGGACGAGCCGGGTTCGTTCTCGGGAATCGACAGCTCGCCGATGCCGCTGCGCGGCCCGCTGGCCAGCCAGCGCACATCGTTGGCGATTTTCATCATGCTGGCGGCCAGCGTCTTGAGCGCGCCGTGTGCATGCACCAGTGCGTCGCAGGTGGCCAGCGCCTCGAACTTGTTGGGCGCCGTGACCAGTGGCAGCCCCGTCAGCCGGGCCAGCTCGGCCGCCGCTTGTTCTGCATAACCCCTGGGCGCATTCAGTCCGGTGCCCACCGCCGTACCACCGAGCGCGAGCTCGCACAAATGCGGCAGCGCGGCGCGCAGATGCGCCTCGCCATGCGCCAGTTGCGCCACATAGCCCGAAAACTCCTGGCCCAGCGTGAGCGGAGTCGCATCCTGCAGATGGGTGCGGCCGATCTTGACGATGTCGTCGAAATCGCGCGCCTTGCCGGCCAGCGTATCGCGCAGCTTGGCGATGGCGGGCAGCAGCCTGTGCGTAATGGCGTCCACCGCCGCCACGTGCATGGCCGTGGGGAACACGTCGTTGCTCGACTGGCTGCGGTTCACCTCGTCATTCGGGTGCACCAGCCGCGCGTCGCCGCGCTCGCCGCCCAGCAGTTCGCTGGCACGGTTTGCCAGCACCTCGTTGACGTTCATGTTGGTCTGCGTGCCCGAGCCGGTCTGCCAGACCACGAGCGGAAATTCGTTGGGATGCTGGCCCGCGATGACCTCGTCGGCCGCCGTGACGATGGCTTGTGCCTTCTTCTCGTCCAGCAACCCGAGCGCTTGGTTCACCACGGCCGAGGAGCGCTTGATCTGCGCCAGCGCCCGGATGATCTCGCGCGGCTGGCGCTCGCCGGAAATGTCGAAATTCTGCAGGGAGCGCTGCGTCTGCGCGCCCCACAGGTGGGCGAAGGGGACTTCGATGGGGCCGAAAGTATCGCGTTCGGTGCGGGTCTTCATGGGGTGCCTTTCTGGGGATGGCTGTGAACTGTCAAAATAACGGCTGCAGGGTCCGGTGGCGAGTCACCGTAGCAGACTTGGCCGGGCCCGCTGCACGCACACCCGCATTGTCACCCCCATACGCACCATGACCACCACCATCAAGCAAGGCGACCTGATCGAATCCATTGCCGGCGCGCTCCAGTACATCAGCTACTACCACCCCGCTGACTACATCGCGCACTTGGCGCGCGCCTACGAGCGCGAGCAAAGTCCCGCCTCGAAGGACGCGATCGCGCAGATCCTGACGAATTCGCGCATGAGCGCCGAAGGACACCGCCCGATCTGTCAGGACACCGGCATCGTCAACGTGTTCCTCAAGATCGGCATGGACGTGCGTCTGGACGGCTTCAGCGGCAGCCTGGACGACGCCATCAACGAAGGCGTGCGCCGCGGCTACACGCATCCGGACAACACGCTGCGCGCCAGCGTGGTGGCCGACCCGCAGTTCGAGCGCAAGAACACCAGGGACAACACCCCCGCCGTGATCTTTACCGAGATCGTTCCCGGCAACACGCTCGACGTGACCGTGGCAGCCAAGGGCGGCGGCAGCGAGAACAAGAGCAAGTTCGTGATGCTCAATCCGGGCGACTCGGTGGTGGACTGGGTGCTCAAGACCGTGCCGACCATGGGCGCGGGCTGGTGCCCGCCGGGCATGCTGGGCATCGGCATCGGCGGGACGGCCGAAAAGGCCATGCTGATGGCCAAGGAAAGCCTGATGGACGACATCGACATGTACGAGTTGCAGGCCAAATCGTCGTCGGGCCAGGCGCTGACCCAAACCGAGGAGCTGCGGCTGGAGCTGTACGACAAGGTGAACGCGCTAGGCATCGGCGCGCAGGGCCTGGGTGGCCTGACCACCGTGCTCGACGTCAAGATCAAGCTGTATGCCACGCACGCGGCGAGCAAGCCGGTCGCCATGATTCCGAACTGCGCCGCCACGCGCCACGCGCACTTCGTGATGGATAGCAGCGGCCCGATGTACCTCACGCCGCCCAGCCTGGACCTGTGGCCCGATGTGCACTGGGCGCCCGACTACAAGAAGAGCACGAAGGTCGATCTGAACACGCTGACCAAAGCCGAGGTGGCGAGCTGGAAACCCGGTGAGCGGCTGCTGCTCAGCGGCAAGATGCTGACGGGCCGCGATGCCGCGCACAAGCGCATCCAGGGCATGCTGGCCAAAGGCGAGCCGCTGCCGGTGGACTTCAGCAACCGCGTGATCTATTACGTGGGCCCGGTCGATCCGGTGCAGGGCGAGGCGGTCGGCCCCGCGGGCCCGACCACTGCCAACCGCATGGACGGCTTCACCGAGATGATGCTCAGCGAAACCGGCCTGATCGCCATGATCGGCAAGGCCGAGCGCGGCCCAGTGGCGATCGAGGCGATTCGAAAGCACAAGAGCGCCTACCTGATGGCCGTCGGCGGCGCGGCCTACCTCGTGAGCAAGGCGATCAAGAGTGCCAGGGTGGTGGGTTTTGCCGACCTGGGCATGGAGGCGATCTACGAGTTCGACGTGACCGACATGCCCGTCACCGTGGCGGTGGACGCGGGCGGCACGAGTGCCCATATCACCGGCCCGGCCGAGTGGCAAATGAGAATTGCCAGCGGCGAGTTCAGGCACATCGCCGTCGTCGCCGACTGACACGGGTGAAGGCACGGCGCCGGCAACGGCCTCGTGTCATCGCAGCAAACCCATGATCGGCGTTTTCGACAGCGGCATCGGCGGCCTGAGCATTCTGCAGGCGCTGCGCGCCGCGCTGCCGCAGCAAGACTTCGTCTACCTCGCCGACAGCGGCCATGCTCCCTATGGTGAACGCAACGACGCGCACGTGATTGCACGCTCGCGCATCATCACGCGGCATCTGCGCACCTCGCACCGCATCGAGGCGCTGGTCATTGCCTGCAACACCGCGACGGCGGCCGCCATCCACCTGCTGCGCGCCGAGCACCCGGATCTGCCCATCGTCGGCGTGGAACCCGCGCTCAAGCCCGCGCTCGCCTTGAGCCGGACCCGGCGCATCGGCGTCATGGCGACGCGCGGCACGCTCGCCAGCGCCAAGTTCGCCACGTTGCTGCGCCCGCTGGCGGGTCAAGCCGAGTTCATCTGCCAGCCTTGCGACGGCCTGGCGGATGCGATCGAGCACAGCATGCAAGCGGGGGAAGACA
>SCRR01000339.1 GCA_004322085.1 Burkholderiaceae bacterium | reverse complement strand
CGCGCCGAACAGGATGCTTTGCATGAGCTCGGCTTTCATGACGCAGGCCACGTGCGGTACGCGCGAGATGATCATCACCGCGTCGAGCAGCGAAGGATGGTTGGGCGCGATGATGCAGGCTGGCTGCTCGCGCAGCACATCGAGGGCGCGCAGGTCGAAGCGGCAGGCGCCGATCCAGGTCAACAGTTGCAGGTAGCCGCGAAACATGGCACCGGCGCCCTGCCGGCCCAGCCGCTGCCCGTGCGTGCGCGGCAGCAGGTAGCGCAGCGGCAGCGCTAGCAGCGACCAGGTCAGCCCCAGCACCACCAGCAGGCCCAGCCCCAGGCGCAGCCGAACGGCATCACGCAGCGCGCGCACGGGGGCCGGGAGCATCAATGGCTTCCTGGTCCTGTAGTGGTTACTGCGGCGGGTGAGCATGGCTCGGCCATCGGGCATCCTGTGGGGCGGGTCGCGTCCGCCTGCGCCGCTGCAGCACTGCCATGGGCCGTGCCGGGGGAGCGCGCGAACCGACCCATTTTACCGGGCCGGCGTAACAAAACTGTGTCAGGCCAGACTCGGCCCAGGTTACAAGTGAAATCGGCCTTCAGCCCTGACGGATCAAGCGCACATAGCTATTGATTCAGGGGTAACTGGAACGGCCAGCGTACGCTGCACCCGCACCAGCGTGGCGTTGTCCGGGTGCCGTTGCACGCCAAATCCGTTGGCCCGGGCCAGCGCCAGCATGGGCGCGTTGCCGCGCAGCACGTCGCCATAGAGTTGCGCCACGCCTTGCGCGCGCGCGGCCGCGACCAGCATGCACAGCAGCCGGCGGCCGATGCCGAATCCGTGCCAGGCGTCGGCCACCGCCATGCCGAATTCCGCCACGTCGTGCGCGCCGCCGACGCGCACGAAGCGCGCGTCACCCACCTGGGTCTGCGATCCGGCGCCGAACGATTCGGCCACCAGCGCGAAGTGGTCGTGGTAGTCGATATGCGTGAACGCCTGCGTCAGCGCTTCGGGCAACTCATTCAAGCCCACCTGAAAGCGCAGGTAGCGCGACTGCGAGGTGAGTCCGTGCGCCACGAACTCGCGCTCTTGCACATCGTCCTGCGGTAACACGGGCCGCAGAGTGATCCACTCACCGCGCGCGAGCTGGAACCGGTCGATCCATTCCACCGGGTAGCGGACCGGGGCGTCCATCACGCCAGCACCTGTTCGAACACCAGGCTGGGGCGCTGCCGGTTGCGTTCGCGCAGTGACCGCGGCGGCGCGGTGGCTGTGCACACGCTGATGGACGACGGCGCCAGTGCCGTCACGACGGCGGGCCGGTGCTCGGTGCTGCTAAAGCGCTCGCCGGCTTCCAGCACGATGTCGCGCTGATCGCGGTCCAGCGTGATCCACACGGTGCCGTCACGGCAGACGATCTGCACGCCCGCCGCGTCGGGCAGGCGCAGCATCGCGTCCTGCCGCAGGCTCATGTCGAGACGGTTCTGAGGGGATGTCATGGCAGATCCTTTCGCATTCTTGGTACGAATGAATATACTGAGGGAATCTGCATGAATCAAACGGTGAATTGGAATCATTGGCATGCGCGCAGAGAATGCGAAACCACAAGGGACCAGGCCGCTGACGGGCGTCATCCGGCGCTCGGAACTGCCCCGGCTGGAGCTGCTGCGCAGCTTCGAGGCGGCCGCGCGCACCCTGAGCTTCACGCTCGCCGCCAGGGAACTGTTCCTGACCCAGTCCGCGGTGAGCCGGCAAATCCAGCAGATCGAGGCCGGCCTGGGCGTGCCGCTGTTCGAGCGCCGGCATCGCGCACTGGCGCTGACCGAGGCCGGCCAGGTGCTGCAGCATGCCGTGGTCGATTGCCTGGAGCGCCTGCGCGACGCCACCGCCCGCGTGCGCGCCAGCACCTTGTTGCGCCAGGTCGTCATCACGGCCACACCCGGGTTTGCCTCGCTGTGGCTGATCCCGCGGCTGGCCCGCTTCACCGCCGATCATCCGCTGGTCGATGTGCGCATCTCGGCGACCACCGAGCTGCTGAACCTGGAGCGCGCCCATGTCGATGTCGCCGTGTGCTTTTGCCGCGTCAGCGATGGCGTGGGCCGCCCGCTGTTCGAGGAGACGGTGCTGCCGGTGTGTGCGCCGCAACTCGCCGCCGGCCCGGCCAAGCCGCTGCGCCAGCTGGCCGATCTGGCGCACCACACGCTGCTGGCGGTGGAGGTGCCTCAGGAATCGACTCTCAACGCCGACTGGGCGCCCTGGCTGGAAG
Organism: Burkholderiaceae bacterium; assembly: GCA_004322085.1. Taxonomy (GTDB): domain Bacteria; phylum Pseudomonadota; class Gammaproteobacteria; order Burkholderiales; family Burkholderiaceae_C; genus Rhodoferax_A. The sequence goes on along the minus strand of SCRR01000339.1, from coordinate 27,408 downwards.
TCATGGGCCTGCCCGAACTGCGCACGCGCAACACGCTGCGCTTCACCCACTACGGCGACGCGGTGGCGGCCGCCGTGGCCGGTCAGGGCGTGGTCATCGGCCGCCTGCCGCTGATTGCCGAGCTGCTGCGCGAGGGCCGGCTGGTAGCCCCGTTTGGCGGCGCCATATCGCAGCGCGGCTATTTCGTGGTGAGCGCGCCGCGTGCTGCGGGCAATCCCGATGCGCAGGATTTCGTGCGCTGGCTGATCGCCGAAGCGCAGACACCGGCCGCGGCGGACGTTGTGGACCGAGTTATGAATTAAATCAACCGATAGTTCTTGTCGGTATTTGGTATGTAGCTATTAAATATCTAGCACACCGGCGCTTGATCCGCAGCCCCTCACTTTGCCCGTCGGCTGCCGGCGCACGCTCGGGCTGCGGCCTTCTCGCGTTTCATCATGCATGACGGGCCAGGGCAGAGTCGTCAAAGCGCCGGCGGCAGCGCCTCGGCCAGAAAATCGTAGACCGCCCGGATGCGCCGGTTGCTGCGAATTTCACGGTGTACGGCCAGCCACATGGGCAGGGGCGGGATTTTCAGCAGGCCGGGCAGCACGGGCACCACGTCGGGCTCCGCCCGCGTCATGTAGTCGGCCAGAAAACCCACGCCCAATCCAGCCTGCACGGCGCGCCACTGCACGATGAAATCGTCAGTGCGCAACACGAACGCGTCGCGCGTCACCGGGTAGCCCAAGGCCCGGAACCCCAGCAGGATGGCGGTGTCGGCGTCGCTGCCGATGAGCTCGTGCCGAAACAGGTCAACGGGTTTGCGAATCGGCTCACGGCGCGCCAGGTAGCTGCGATGCGCATAGGCACCCAGCCCCACGTTGCCGATTTTTCGCGCGACCAGCGACGCCTGCCCAGGCCGCACCATGCGTACGGCAATGTCGGCTTCGCGGCGCAGCAGGTTGCTGACCTGGTTGCTGGACACCAGCTCGACCTGGATGTCGGGCAGCGCCAGGCGCATACGCGCCAGCACGGGCGGCAAAAGCTGCACCGCCACCGGCACGCTGGCCGTAATGCGCACCGTGCCCGTGGTTTGGGTCTGGCTCCCGGACAGCGCACGTGCCAGCTGGTGGGCGCCGTCTTCCATGGCGCGCGCGGCCTGTGCTAGCTGCAGGGCAATGGTGGTCGCCACCAGACCGCGTCCGGTGCGCTCGAACAGCAGCACGCCGAGCTGGCCCTCCAGTTCCGCAATATGCCGCCCCATAGTGGGCTGACTGCGCCGCAAAACGCGCGCTGCGCCCAGCAGGCTGCCCTGGTCCAGCGCGACCAGGAAAGACCGGATCAGGCCCCAGTCGAAGCCATGCGGCAAGGCATCAAGCATGTGGAGGTATTTAAGAATGAATATCTATTATGGATATTTATCTAATTGTGGTGCACCTGACTTGTTTTCACAATCCACGTCATCGACTCACTCTTCAAGGAACAGCACCATGCCATCCACCGTACTGATTCTGGGCGCACGCGGACGCTTCGGCATGGCGTCGGCCCGGGCCTTCGCCGAGGCCGGCTGGCGCGTCCTGGCTCATGGGCGGGTCGGCGCGCCCATTCCCGCGGAGGCGGCGCGCGACGCCCGCATCCGGTGGCTGGCCAGGGATCTGCAAGACACCAAGGCCCTGGCCGCCGCCGCTCAGGGCGCATCGGTGGTGATTCATGCCCTGAATCCGGCCTACACCCACAAGGCCTGGGCGGCCGAGGCCTTGCCCATGCTGGAGTCGTCCATCGACCTGACCCGCGCACTGGACGCCACCTTGATGCTGCCGGGCAATGTCTACAACTTTGGTGCCGGCATGCCCGCCGTGCTGCGCGAAGACACGCCGCAGGCCGCGCAAACCGTGAAAGGCCGGATTCGCGTCGACATGGAAGCGCGGCTGCAGCGCTGCGGCGTGCGCGCCGTGGTGATTCGTGCCGGCGACTTCTTCGGCGCTGGCACAGGAACATGGTTCGATCAGGCCATCGTGAAAGACATTCGCCAAGGCGTGTTCACCTACCCCGGCCAGCGCGACATCGCGACCGCCTGGACCTACCTGCCCGATCTGGCGCGCGCCTTCGTGACGGTGGCGGCCCGGCGCTGCGAGCTACCGGCTTTCGACGTGTTGCATTTTGCCGGTCACAGCGTGACGGGGCAGCAGTGGCTGGAGGTGCTGAGCCCGCTGGCGCGCGCGCAAGACTGGGTCGGGCCGGATCAGCAGATCAGGTTCAAGCGGCTGCCCTGGCCCGTGATCCGCCTGGGCGCATGGCTGGTGCCCACCTGGGCGGCGCTGGCGGAGATGCGCTACCTGTGGGACACCCCGCATGCGCTGGCCAATGACAGGCTCACCGCCCTGATCGGGGCCGAGCCGCATACGCCGCTGGCGTTGGCGGCACAGGCGGCGCTGGCCGATCTGGGCTTGACGGCCCCGCTGCAACCGCCCGCGCGAAGGCCCGCAGCGATGGCGTGATTTTTTCGACGTTTTCTTCTGCCAAAGAGTCTGCCGTAAAACGCCGAAGCCTTATTTGTATCGCATCCGTCTGACCCCGGAAGCGTCGGTGCAGATGTTGGCGCGCCTGGGTTATGCGCCCGCCGTGGTGCCCGCGCTGCGCCGGCGTTTGAACGGGTTTGTTCGGGGATGAGGTGCCGTATCTCAGCCCGCCGCACTCCGGCCGTTGCTGCGGTTTTCACGAATGTTGCCCGATATTGATCTGGCGCAAATGCATTCGCATAACTTCAACTCCGGTGTGTGAAATGAACCTACCATAGCGACGGTAACGAAGTGTGGCCAATGAATTCGAGTTGGAGGGATGTCATGCATTGCTCGCAAATTGAAAATGTGCCCTGTCGAGTCCGCCAATCCTACTCTGGGCCCATCCATCCGGGGGTGAAGCTTTTCGCTTTTCAAGTCAACGCCGCGTTGACGGGGTTTCGCCAGACGTTGACCAAACTGCACTTTATCGCTGGGGTGCTGCTGTGCCTGGCATTGAGCCCGTCGGCCCAGGCGCTACCTTCCTTTGCTCGTCAAACCGGCCAGAGTTGCGTCGCCTGTCATGCGGGCGGTCAGTTTCCTGAGTTGACGCCTTATGGGCGGCTTTTCAAGCTCACGGGCTACACCAACGGCACGCGGGGTAATCCACTGGCCGGTATGGTCGTTGGCGATTGGACCAAGACCGCGAACAACGACGATGGTGCCGGCGGAACCCTGTCCCCGAAAGACGAGAAGTTCATCGCCGACTTTGCGAGCGTGTTTGTCGCAGGCAAGGCGACGGACAATATCGGTGGTTTTGCGCAATTCACCTACAACGTTCACGACACACAGGATGCGCAAGGCAATTGGCTGGGCCACGCGCATTCCGACAATTTCGACCTGCGGTATGCCGACCGCACGGTGGACGCCAGGCGCGATTTCATTTGGGGCGTCACGGTTAACAACAACCCGACGGTTCAGGATGTGTGGAACACCTCTCCGGCGTGGGGCTATCCGTATCTGGCCACCACGTTGGGTGCCTTTCCCGGAACTCCTGCTTCGACCTTTCTCGAAAGTCAGCAGCAGCTTGCCGGTGTCGGCGCCTATGTATACCTGAACCAGTCCTTTTATGCCGAGTTCACCTCCTACCAGACCGCGAAAAGCTTCTGGAAGTTTCTCAGCCTGGGTAGCAAGACGGGCGACCCCAATCACCCGCTCACCTACCTGAGCGGCAGCAACCCCTATGTGCGCCTGGCTTATACGCATGAATGGGGTGCCCAAAATGTGATGACCGGCGCCTTTGCCATGAACGCCAAGGTTCTTCCGCTGGACGCCAACAACTTTCCCATCTTCGGCCCGAGTACCCAATACAAGGATATTGGCGTCGATGCCCAATACCAGTATCTGCTGGCTCCCCATGCCTTCACGGCGCAAATGCGCTATATCCATGAGCGGATCAACGACGATACACAGAGCCTTTATGCCGGCCCCGCCACATTGAATTCATTCAAACTGAAGGGCAGCTACGTTTACCGGGCCATGTATGGCGCCAGTTTGGCCTACACCAATGTGAGTGGCAGTGCTGACGCGCTGGCTTACCCCTCTGGAACACCGAATTTCGGCAGCGAAAGCAACGTTCCGAACACCCAGATGTGGACGCCTGAAATCTTCTGGCTGCCGATCCAGAATGTTCGCATCGGGCTGCAATACAACTATTTCACCCGTTTCAACGGGGCCAGTACCAACTACGACGGCAATGGCCGCAACGCCAGGGACAACAACACAACCTTTCTTTATGCGTGGGTTGCTTTTTGAAATGGCTGGCCACATTCGTCCCTGCAAACCGTCCGAAAGGAATCGACGTGATTGAACATTTCAGGAAGTCAGGTGTCGTCCTTCCCCTGTTGGTGTTGGCGCTTTCGGGTTGCGTCGGAGTCGATGGAGGCCGCTCCGGAGACGAATCGACAATGACGGGTGTGGCACTGGTGCAAAAAGAGTGTTCCCTGTGCCATGGGATCACTGGAGAATCTGTTTCCCCCCTGTTCCCGAAGCTCGCAGGGCAGAAAAAGGAATACCTTGTCGCCCAGCTCACGGACTTCAAGGGGCATGCGAGAAGCGACCCCAGTGGCGTGCAGCACATGTGGGGGTTCACTCGTCTGACTTCCCCGCAGATCGACGAGCTGGCCAACTATTTTTCAGGCCAGCAACCCATGCGTGCTCCCGCCGGTACAGCAGTGCCCAACGCGCGTGGCGAGATGATCTTTCGCACCGGGCTGCCGGAGCAGGGGGTCACCCAGTGCAGTGCGTGCCATGGTGCGCAGGGGCAAGGCAATGGCGCGTTTCCGCGTCTGGCGGGCCAGCATGCCTACTATGTGGTGCGCCAGCTCAAGGTATTCAAATTGACGGACGAGCGACCTCGGGGCGCGCCGATGCGGGGCGTCACGCACGACCTGTCAGAGGCCGATATGGCGGCCGTCGCGAGTTACGTCGCATCGCTTGGCAGAGCCCAATAACCGGCCTCGACCGAGTTCAGCGACCCGTGTGCAGTGCCCGCTCGGTCACCTGATGCAGGTGTTGCGGGCCGTATGAAACCTCCGTGACTGTGTCGGCCACCTGGAAGGTCGGTGTCGCGTGGTTCCTGGAAGTTGCGCCGGCCCTGCCTCACGCCAACTCGAACGGCGCCAGCTTGCGCGGGATCAACTGGCTCCGCAGCGTGGCGTATACCGGCAGGCCGCCACGGTAGGCGGGGTAGTCCTCGCCCTCGATCAACGGCAGCAGGTAGCTGCGGCAGGCGTCGGTGATGCCGAAGCCGTCGCCGCTGATGAACCCGCGCGGCATGGTTTTCTCGACGTTCGCCACCTTTTCCAAGGGGGCGCTGCCGATGCGCCATTCGTACGGTTCGTTCGAGATGCGCTCGATGGTCGGCATCACGGCGTTCTTTCCCTCCAGCGCCAGTTCGACCGCGCGCCGGCCCAGTGCGTACGCCTGCTGCACGTCGGTGGCCGAGACGATGTGGCGCGCCGCGCGCTGCAGGTAGTCGGCCACGGCCCAGTGGAACTTGTAGCCCAGCCCCTCCTTGACCACCTGCGCCACCACCGGCGCCGCGCCGCCCAGCTGCGCGTGGCCGAAGGCATCGCGCATGCCCTGCTCGGCCAGGAAAGTTCCGTCCGGGTGATGGCAGCCTTCGGACACGACCACCGAGCAGTAGCCGTGCTGTTTTACCAACGCATCGACGCGTGCCAGGAATTTGTCCTTGTCGAACGCGATTTCGGGGAACAGGATCACGACCGGAATGTCCTGCTGCGCCACCAGCCCGCCAGCGGCAGCGATCCAGCCAGCGTGCCGACCCATCACTTCCATGACGAAGACCTTGGTTGATGTGGCCGCCATGGAGCGCACATCCAGCGAGGCCTCGAGCACCGATACAGCCACGTACTTGGCGACCGAGCCGAAGCCGGGACAGCAATCGGTCAGCGGCAGGTCGTTGTCGATGGTCTTGGGCACGTGGATCGCCTGCAGCGGGTAGCCTAGCGACTGCGACAGCTGGCTGACCTTGAAGCAGGTGTCCGCCGAGTCGCCGCCACCATTATAGAAGAAGTAGCCGATGCCGTGCGCCTTGAACACCCCGATCAGGCGCTCGTACTCGCGCCGGTTCTGCTCCAGCGACTTGAGCTTGTAGCGACACGAGCCAAAGGCACCGGCGGGCGTGCTGCGCAGTGCGGCAATGGTTTGGGCCGACTCCTGCGAGGTGTCGATGAGCTCCTCGGTCAGCGCGCCGATGATGCCGTTCTTGCCGGCGTAGACGGTGCCGATCCGGTCCGGGTTCTGGCGCGCGGTTTCGATCACGCCCGCGGCCGAGGCATTGATGACGGCGGTGACGCCGCCCGATTGGGCGTAGAAGGCGTTGGGGCGGGTGCTGCTCATGAGTCGCCTTTCAGGGATGGATGGGCGCCGCACGCGCCTCGCCCGGAATTGTTGATCAAATCGGCTTGCAACCCATACAGGTCATTCGCGTCGTGCTATTGAATCAATAGTTTGACGACACCGGCTAACCGGCGGCACGCAGTGCCCGCTCGATCGCCTGATGCAGCTGCTGCAGGCCGAATGAAACGTCCGTGACCGCGCCGTTCACGTAGAACGTTGGCGTCGCGCGGATCCCCAGGTGCCGCGCGCCGGCCAGGTGCTCCTGCACGCGCTGCAGGTAGACGTGGTCCTGCATCTCCGTGCGGTAGCGCGGCAGGTCCAGGCCGATGTCGCCGGCGTAGTCGAGCAGCTGCTTGTCCTGCAGGTGCTGCTGATGCGCGAACAGCAAGTCATGGAACGGCCAGAACATGCGCTGGGCGCCCGCGGCTTCGGCCGCTTCGGCCGCGACTTCGGCATGCGGGTGGATCTCCCGCTGCGGGCAGTGGCGGAACACGAAACGCAACTGCGGTCCGAAGTGGTCGAGCATGATCTTGATGGCGGCATAAGCCTGGCCGCACGACGGGCATTCGAAGTCGCCATATTCGATGACGGTGACCTCGGCCGACGCCGGGCCCAGGATATGGTCGGTTGCCGCATCGGGCTTGAGCAGCGGGTCGTGTTTGACGGGGGCAGTCATGGCCGGGCCTTCTTTCCGTGATGGCCGGATGGACGCGTCGCCATCCAGCCATCGCAGCAGCTTAAACCGATGGGGCGCGAAAGGAAAGCCGACTGTCACGTCGCCTGATCCAGGCCGGCGTCCGCGCCTTGATCTACCGGCCCAGCTCCCTGGCGCTGACCCCCGCGATGCCCCAGTTCTCTTTGGGCACGTCGTGAATCCACACGCGCACATTGGCGGGCGGTGCGCCCACGGCCTCGACCAGGGCTTGCGTGACCTTCTCGATCACGGCGCGCTTTTGCGCCTCAGTGCGGCCTTCAATCATGTAAATCTGGGCAAACGGCATGGCGGGCTCCCTTCAAACGAACCGCAAACCGGTACTGCCCATGCCCTGCACCCGCAGCGTGACCGCATCGCCCGCTTTCACGGACACGGCTTCGGTGATGCCACCCGACAGGATCAGCGTGCCGGCGGGAATTTCCTCGCCGCGCGCGCCCAGGTGATTCGCCAGCATCGCAATCGCCGCCGCCGGATGGCCGAGCACGGCGGCGCCGGCGCCGAAGGCCACTGGCTCGCCGTTTTTCTCCAGCACGATGCCGACGGTGCGCAGGTCGACTTCGGAGACGGCCCTCGGTCGGCCGCCGACCACGAAGCGCGCGGCCGAGGTGTTGTCGGCCACCACGCTCTTGAGGTCGAACTTGAAGTCGCGGTAGCGGCTGTCGATGACCTCGATGCCTGGCAGCACGAAGTCGGTGGCCGCGAGCACGGCGCCGATGTGGCAGCCCGGGCCCTTGAGCGCGGCCTTGGTGACGAAGGTGATCTCGGGCTCGATCTTGGGGTGGATCAGCTCACTGATGCGGCATTCGCCGCCATCCGGCACCGCGTAGTTGTCGGCCAGGAAGCCGAACACCGGCGTGGTCACGCCCATCTGCTTCATCTTGGCGTGCGAGGTCAGGCCCGCTTTCAAGCCGATGATGCGATGGCCGCGCGCGATCTTGCGGCGCTGGATCTCGAACTGGATGGCGTAGGCGTCGTCCCAGTCCATGTCGGGATACGCGTCGGTGATTTTGGTCGTGTCGCGGGCCTGCAGCTCACAGCTCTCCAGGTGCTCGGCCAGGGCGGCGATGGTGGTGGCGTCGAGTTTCATGCGGCGACCTTCTCTTTCTTCGGAGCGACGCCAGTGGGCGCGCCGGCGTGCTCGCGCGCCATCGTCATGGCGGTGTCCTCGATCATGTCCTCCTGGCCCCCCACCATGCCGCGCCGGCCCATCTCGACCAGGATGTCGCGCGCCGGCACGCCGTATTTCTCGCTGGCGCGTTTGGCGAACAGCAGGAAGGAGCCATAGACTCCGGCGTAGCCCAACGTGAGCGCGTCGCGGTCGATGCGGATGGGGAAGTCCATGATCGGCACCACCAGGTCTTCGGCGACGTCCTGGATCCTGAACACGTCCACGCCGGTGTGAATGCCCATCAGGTCGCACACTGCCACCAGCACTTCCATTGGCGTGTTGCCGGCGCCCGCGCCCAGGCCGGCGGCGGCGGCGTCGATGCGGCTGCAGCCGACCTCGATAGCAGCCAAGCTGTTGGCGACGCCCATGGCCAAGTTGTGGTGACCATGGAAGCCCAGCTCGGTCTGGGGCTTGAGGGCATGGCGCACGGCGCCGAGCTTTTCCTTCACGTCGTGCGGCAGCATGTGGCCGGCCGAGTCAGTGATATAGATGCAGTTGGCGCCGTAGCTCTCCATCAGCTTCGCCTGCGTGGCCAGGCCCTGGGCGCTGTTCATGTGGCTCATCATCAGAAACCCCACGGTGTCCATGCCCAGCTGGCGCGCCATGCCGATGTGCTGCTCGCTCACGTCGGCCTCGGTGCAGTGCGTGGCCACGCGGATGGTATGCACGCCCAGCCCGTGTGCCATCTTCAAATGGTCGACGGTGCCGATGCCCGGCAGCAGCAGCGCCGAGACCTTGGCCTGCTTCATCAGCGGAATCACGGCGCCCAGGTACTCCTCGTCGGTATGCGCCGGAAAGCCGTAGTTGACCGAGCTGCCGCCCAGGCCGTCGCCGTGCGTGACTTCGATCAGCGGCATACCGGCGGCATCCAGCCCGCAGGCGATGCCTTTCATCTGCGCGAGCGTCATCTGGTGGCGCTTGGGATGCATGCCGTCGCGCAGCGTCATGTCGTGCAAGGTGATTCGGGTAGTAGCGTTCATGGTGATCTCCTTCAAGCGGGCTGGGCTTCGAGGCTGAGCGTGCCAGCCAGCATTTCGGTCGCGAACATCTCGGCGGTGCGGGCCGCCGCGGCGGTCATGATGTCGAGGTTGCCGGCGTACTTGGGCAGGTAGTCGCCCAGCCCCTCAACTTCCATGAAGACCGAGACGCGCTTGCCGTCGAACGCCGGGCCGTTGACCAGCTTGTAGCCGGGAACGTATTTCTGCACCTCGCGGATCATGTCGTGGATCGACTGCGTGATGGCGGCCTGGTCGGGTTCGTCCTCGGTCAGGCAGTGCACGGTGTCGCGCATGATCAGCGGCGGCTCGGCCGGGTTGATGACGATGATGGCCTTGCCTTGTTTGGCGCCACCGACCTTCTCCACGGCGCCGGCGGTGGTGCGGGTGAATTCATCGATGTTCCTGCGCGTGCCGGGACCGACCGAGCGGCTCGATACCGTGGCGACGATTTCGCCATACGCTACCGGTTGCACGCGCGAGACCGCCGCCACCATCGGGATAGTGGCCTGGCCACCGCAGGTGACCATGTTGACGTTCATCTCGCGCCGGCCCACATGCTCCTTGAGGTTGACCGGCGGCACGCAGAACGGGCCGATGGCCGCGGGCGTGAGGTCGATCATCAGCACACCCAAGGCGTTGAGCTTGCGTGAGTTCTCGGCATGCACGTAGGCGCTGGTGGCGTCGAAGGCGATCCGCACGCCGTCCGTCAAGACGTGCGGCAGCAGCCCGTCCACGCCCTCGGCGGTAGTCTTGATGCCCAGCGCGCGGGCGCGTTTCAGGCCATCAGATTCGGGGTCAATGCCGACCATCCAGACCGGCTCCAGCACCGGGCTGCGCTGCAGTTTGGCGAGCAAGTCAGTGCCGATGTTGCCGGGCCCGATCAGGGCGCACTTGATTTTCTTCATGGGATGTTTTCCTTCAATGAAAGCGAACCGAGCAGCCGCCCAAGCCGCCAATGGACACGCGGAAGTTATCTCCGGCCGCCGCCGGGAACATGGCGGCGAGCGCGCCCGAGAGAATGACTTCGCCCGCCTTCAGGCCGATGCCCAGCTTGCCGAGCGTGTTGGCCAGCCAGGTCACCGCGTTGACGGGCGAGCCCAGCGCCGCCGCACCGGCACCGGTGGCGATGATTTCGCCGTTCTTCTCCAGCACCATGCCGCAGGTGCCGAGGTCGATCCTGCGCGGATCGACCGCGCTGTCGCCCAGCACGAACACGCCGCACGAGGCGTTATCGGCCACGGTGTCGGCGATCTTGATTTTCCAGTCGCGGATTCGCGAGTCGACGATCTCGAAGCAGGGCATTACGCATTCGGTGGCGGCTAGCACGTCGGCATTGCCGATGCCCGGACCCATCAGGTCGCGCTTGAGGATGAAAGCAATCTCGCCCTCGGCCTTGGGCTGGATCAGCGTGCGGCTGTCGATCGATTCGCCTTCGCTCACGATCATGCCGTCCAACAGGTAGCCGAAGTCGGGCTGGAACACGCCCAGCATGTTCATCACAGCGCGCGAGGTCACGCCGATCTTCTTGCCGACAATGCGCTCGCCGGCCTCGAGGCGGCGCGCGATCATGCGCTGCTGCACGTGGTAGGCGTCTTCGATGCCGATGCCGGCATGGCGATTCGTCAGCGGCTCCACGACCGTGCGCTCGCGCAGTGCGTTGAAGAGCTCGTCGCCGAGCTGTTGAATCAGGGAAGTGTCCATGGTGGCTTTCAATGGGAGGAATCAGTCGGCCTCGGCGAGAAAGTCGCCGACCAGCCGCGTAAAGCGAGCCGTGTGCTCGATCTGTGTCCAGTGTCCGCAATGGCCGAACACGTGCAACTGGCTGTTCGGTATCCAGTCGGCCAGGGTCAGCGAGGTGGCGAGCGGAATCACCTGGTCCTCGCGGCCATGGACCAGCAGGGTTTCGTGCGGCAGAGCGCGGATGGCGGCTTCGGGGCTTGCCATCGCGTCGACCCAGCGCTGGCGCGGCGCGGGGAACATCGCGCCAAAGGACTCCTGGAAACCCGGCTGGATGCTCGCTTCGTAGCGCAGCTGCGCCAGCTCGTCGGTGACCAGCGTGCGGTCGTAGGCAAACACGTCCGTGATGCGGCGCATGTTCTCGAACGACGGCGTGTAGCCCCATACCGCGTCGAGACCGGGCGTGATCGGGAAGGGCACGCCCACGCTGCCCATCAGCACCAGCCGCCGCACGCGCTGCGGCGCACGGATCGCGAGGGCCAGCGACAGCGCGCCACCGAAGGAGTTACCGATCACGTCGGCGCGCTCGATGTCGAGTTCGTCCATCAGATCGATTGCCTGCTGCACCCAGGCGTCCATGTCGTACGCGATGCCGTGCGGACGGTCGGTGAAACCGAAGCCCACCATGTCCGGAGCGATGGCGCGCCGTGTCTGCGCGAGCGCCGGCATCACGAGCCGCCAGTTGGCCCAGGCGCTCACGCCGGGGCCCGAGCCGTGAATGAGGAGCACCGGGGCGCCCTGGCCCAGGTCATGCACATTGGAGTGGAAGGCGCCGGTGCGCACGCGGCGCGCGATCTCGGGGTTGCTCACGATGGTTTGCTCCTCACAGCTTGATGCAGACATTGCGCAGCTCGGTGTAGAACTCAAGCGAGTGCACGCCGCCCTCGCGGCCGATGCCCGAGCCCTTGGCGCCGCCGAAGGCGGTGCGCAGGTCGCGCAGGAACCAGCTGTTGATCCAGCAGATGCCGACCTCGACCTGTCTGGCCACGCGGTGCGCGCGCCCCAGGTTCTCGGTCCACACGGTGGTGGCGAGGCCATAGTCGGTGGCGTTGGCCAATGCAATCGCTTCCTCCTCGGTGTCGAAGGGCGCGATGTGGCAGCAGGGGCCGAAGATTTCCTCGCGGATGACGGCTGCCGATTCGGGCAGGCCGGTCCAGATAGTGGGCTGCACCCAGTGGCCTTCCGCCAGCGCGCCTTTCATCGACGGCACGCCGCCGCCGGTGACCACCGTAGCGCCTTCGTCCACCGCCTTCTGGTAGTACGACAGTACCTTCTGCCGGTGCTCCTGCGAGATCAGCGGCCCGAGGTTCACGCCCGGCTCCTCGGACGGGCCAACCTTGAGCGCTTCGGCCTTGGTCTTCAACGCCGCGACGAAGCGGTCGAAGATCGGGCGCTGTACATAGACCCGCTCGGTGCCCAGGCACACCTGGCCGCAGTTCTCGAACGCCGAGCGCGTGATGCCGGCCACGGCCTTGTCGAAATCGGCATCGGCGAACACGATGCCGGCGTTCTTGCCGCCGAGCTCGAATGAGACCGGGCGCACGCCCTTGGCGGCCGCCGCCATGATGGCCTCGCCGGTGCGCGTCTCGCCCGTGAAGGTGATGCCGTTGACACCCGGATGCCGGGTCAGGAACTCGCCCGCGGAGTTCGGCCCGAAGCCGTGCACCACGTTGTAGACGCCGGGCGGGATGCCCACGGCGTTCATCACCTCGCCGAGCAGCGTGGCGGTGGCGGGCGTTTCTTCCGAGGGCTTGACGATCACCGTGTTGCCGCAGGCCAGTGCCGGGCCGACCTTCCAGGTCATCAGCAGGAGCGGCAGGTTCCACGGGCAGACCACGCCGATCACGCCCAGCGGCGAGCGGATCGCATAGTTGAGCGCCTGGCCACCATCGGGCGTCGCCATCTCGAAGCTCTCGTTCGGCACGTTCTTGATGATGTCGGCGAACACCTTGAAGTTGGCCGCGCCGCGCGGGATGTCGACGTGCGAGGCCAGCGCGTGCGGCTTGCCGGTGTCGGCCATCTCGGCCTGCAGGAAGTCGTCGAAGCGCCGGTTGATTTCGTCGGCCACCGCGTAGAGCAGCTCGACGCGTTTCGCGACGCTCATGCGGCCCCAGTCGCCGTGCAGCGCCGCGCGTGCCGCCTGCACTGCCGCATCAACCTCGGCCGCGCCGGCCTCATGCACGCGGCCGATGACCCGGTTATCGACCGGCGCGCGGTTTTCGAAGGTCTTGCCGGTGGCGACGAATTCGCCGTTGATGAAGTTGAGGATGTCTTTCATGCTGCTCTCTCGTGTTGTGGTTTCCGCTGCGCCGGCCACGCCTCGTTAAACGGACAGGCCAATGGCGCCGAGCCCGGCCTGGGCGCAAGCCTCGTCCTGCGATTCGCTGCCGCCCGAGACGCCGATCGCGCCGATCAGTACACCGTCTTCGACGATGGGCAGTCCGCCGCCGAACGCCACGAAGCGCGGCCGCCGCGGCAACCCGTCACGCACCGCCGGCGAATGGCTCGCCAGGGCCTCGGTCCAGGCGCCAGTCGGCACGCCGAAGCCCGCCGCCGTGTAGGCCTTGTCGATCGCGATGTCGATCGAGTGCAGGAAGGCGCCCGGCATGCGCAGGAACGCCATGAGCACGCCGCTGGCGTCGACCACCGCCACGTTGATGCGCAGGCCCTGTGCCTGGGCGCACGCGCAGGCCGCCGAGGCGATGGCCTGCGCTGCAGGCCAGTCGATGCAGCGTTGCGCGACACTGTGCGGGGCTGTAGTCATGACCGGGCCGCGCTCTCTCAGGTGTAGACGTCGGTGAACGACGCCACCAACTCGCCCGTGTGATAGAAGATCCCGCTGCCGAGCTTGTCCTCGGACCAGGTCGTCACCGGCCGGTCGCGTTGCGCCAGGTAGCCCAGGCCGGCGAAGGTCTCGTTACGGTTGCCGCTCGGATCGAAGAAGTAGATCGTCTCGCCGCGCGTGATGCCGTGCCGGGTGGGCGCCACGTCGATCTTGACCTTGTTCTTGGCCATTACGTCGGCGGACTTCAACACGTCATGCCACGAGTCGAGGTAGTAGGCGATATGGTGGAGGCCGCTCCTGGGACCGCCGACGAAGGCGATGTCGTGCGGCGTGGTGGTGCGTGCCATCCAGGTCGCGGCCTGCATGTCGCCGTTCGGGCCCACGAGGACCTGCTCGGTGAGAAAGAAGTCCAGCGCCTCGGTCATGAAGCGGGTGTTGTCGGCCACGGTATTGACACCCTCCGGCGGGTTCATCTCGCACATCAGCAGGCAGTGGTCGAGCCAGTGGACGCCAGCGCCCTTGAGATTGTCGGGCCAGGGATCGGGGTTGGTGATGCCGACCTCGGTGCCGACATATTCCTTCATCGCGTACAGGCGCATCTCGTGGCCACTGGGCAGGTTGAACTGCAGCATGCGGCCGGTGGAAGGCAGCGTGCCCTCCGGCAGCATCTTCGTCTTGACGCCCCACGCCTCGACGCTCTTTTGCAGCGTATCGAGATCGGCGTCCTTCTCGACCTTGTAGGCGATATGGTTCAACCCCGCCTGGTCCGACGGCGTGAGGATCAGCGAGTACTTGTCCCATTCGTCCCAGCACTTCAGATAGACATTGCCACTCTTGTCCCTCATGGTCGTTTCCAGGCCCAGCACGTTTTCGTAGTGCTTCAGCGCCGCCGCCATGTCCATGACTTTCAGACTGGCGTGGCCGATTCGCATAACACCCATCACAGATCTCCTTTATGCCGCGTTGTCTGCAGCGTTGTTAAATGGCTCGCCGATATGGCGGGCCTTTTGGAAAATGGTCTCTCGAGTTTGCCGATGACTTCCAGTCGCACCGCGCTGGCAGGCGCGACCCGGCAGGCCAGCGTGAAGCCGCACTGCTCTTCCTCGACGCTGACATGCGCGCGGCTGACGGGGCCGATCGATGTGACCGCGCCCTCGACGATGCGTACCTTGCACACGCCGCAGCCACCATTGACGCAGCCCGCAGGAATACCCTTGCGGCCCAGGCGCAGCATGCCGCGCAGCAGGCTCTCGTCGGCCGCGCACGGATAGCTCTCGCCGGTCTGCACGATGCAGACATTGACCTTGGGGCGGGTGTCGAGGAACATTGTCGTCGCCTCCTACACACGCTGGAACAGCGGACTGCGCTGCTGGCCGGCGTCAGCGGCCGAGAGGAACTTCTCGGTGTAGATGTCGCGCTCGAACAGGCGCCCCTGCATCAGCGCGGCGATGCAGGCCTCGACCATCGGCGGCGGGCCGCACAGATAAGCCTTCTGGCCGGAGAACATGGCGCCGAAGTGTGCCTTTGCGGCTTCGTGCACGAAGCCGCGCGCCCCCGTCCAGTCCGTGCCCTCGGGCTCGTTCGAGAGCACTGGCACGTAGGTGAAGTTGTCGTACTTTGCGGCGAGCGCGCGGAAGGTCTCGTCGTAGTACAGCTCCTCACGTGTGCGCTGGCCGTAGACCAGCGTGATCGGCAGCGTGCAGCCGCCATCGAGCAGGTCCAGGATCATCGAGCGTGGGCTCGACAGCCCGGAGCCGCCGGCCATGAAGACCATCGGCATCGCGGCTGACTGCCGCACGAAGAAACGACCGTACGGACCGGCCAGGCGCAGCCGCTCACCTTCCTTCAGGGTGTTGTGCAGGTAGCTCGTGCCTGCGCCGCCTGCGACGATACGCACATTGAGTTCAATCTCGCCGGTCTTCTCGACATCGGCCGGCGCGTTGGCGATCGAGAAGGCGCGACTCTGGCCCAGCCCGGGGATTTCGAGCTGCACATACTGCCCCGCCTGGAAGTGGATGGGCTTGTCGAGCGCCAGGCGCAGCGCCTTGATCGTCGGCGTCAGCGCGACGGTGCGCGTGACCGTCGCTGCGAAGTCGCGCACCGGGATGATCTGTGCGTCGGGCTCTTCGTCGATGTCGGCCTCGATCGTCGCATCGCTGTGCAGCGTGCAGCAGCAGGCGAGAGTCTTGCCTTCGTCGCGCTCGAACTCCATCAGCGCGAACGGGTTCGCCGCGCCATGGTCGACCTCGCCATCGCAGACCTGGACCTTGCAAGTGCCGCACAGGCCATGACAGCAGGCGTGCGGGAGGTAGATGCCCTGGCGCAGCGCAGCGTCGAGCAGGGTCTGGCCTTCTTCCACCTCGATGGTGGCGCCCAGCGGATCAATCGTGAGGGAGTAGCTCATGGCGTGTCGAACGGATCGCGTGCCCTCAGCTGAACGAACCCTTGATGCCCGTTAGCCCCGGCGTGCGAAAGCGGATCGCATCCTTGTGCTTCAGGCCGTTCTCGGCGAGCGACTTGGCCGGATCTGGCTGCCACAGCTGGTCGGACTTGAACCACTCGGCCTTCTTCCAGTCGATCTTCGCAAAGTCCGGGTGGTAACCGTAAATGCCGGGCAGCACGGCCTCGGCGATCGCGCCGAATGGCATGTCGGGCGGCAGCGGCAGGCACACCGGCGCGCAGATCATCAGGTGGTCTTCCCAGCCAATGTAGAGCAGCGGCGCGGGGAAGTTCTCGCGCGCATCCGCGGCGGGGAACGAATATCGTTCGAGGGTGATGACGCTCATTTCGCTTCTCCTTTGCTCGCGGGCGCAGTGGCCGGCGTCGGGTCTCCTCGCCAGGCGGCGAAGTTCTTCTGGTCTTCCGAGCCCTCGAAGTCGAAGTTGTCGCGGCCAACGTTCATCTCGTAGTAGTCGAGCACCGCGAGCAAGGGATCGAAACCTTCGGCCGTCGGGTCCGTGCCGGGTTTGAAGCAGTGCCCCTGGTAGATCTGGTGCACCGGCAGCCACGACTGCACGTACTTCTCGGGCTCGTGGTCGAAGATCTCCTTGCAGTGGTCGCTGCAGAAGTGGTATTTGTCGCCCAGGTAGTCCGATTCGCGGTAGCAGATCTTGCTGGCGTCGCCCGGCTCGGTGAACAGCATCGGTATCTGGCACGTCGTGCACAGCATCGGCAGCGTCTTGTTGTAGAAGCGATTGCCCTTGGCTGCTTCCGCACCCCAGTGCTCAAGCCGCGGCCGGTAGTACTTGTCGAAGGTCTCGGGGTATTTCTCCGAAAGCCATGCCATCTCGTCCTCTTTCGGGATCCAGGTATGGAAAGGCGCGGCGGCGTTGTAGTTGTAAAAGGTGGCCCAGGCCTGGTGACTGATGTGGTCTTTGCCTTCGCAGGCATCCTTCCAGCCCTTGGGCTCGCGGATGCCGTAGCGCGCCAGATCCTTGAACAGCGCGCCGCCGTTCTGTTCGGCGTACATCTCCCAAGCCTCCTTCCAGCTCATTACGCGCTTGGGCAGCATGTAGTCCTGCATCATCGCGACGAGCGTGAGCAGGCGGTAGCCGCGCCAGAACCATTTGTCGATCCAGCCCTGGATGATCGGCACGTTGGCCGGGTCCTGCTCAAGCATGAACTTGATGCATTCGATGCCCAGGGTCATGTGACGCGACTCGTCGCTCTGCGCCGAGAAGCCGAAGGTCACGGTGGACATGTCGCCGTTGTGCGCCGCGCCGCTCATGAAGGGCACGAACAGCAGGTTGGTCAGCACGTATTCGAACGAGAAGCTCACCGCGGTGAGAAACTCGAACGGCCCGGCTGTGCAGGCGTCCTCGAAGAAGGACTTCGGCACCGACAGGTACCAGACCCGATCGAACCAGTGGTTCGAATGGTGCATGCCGTTGAAGTACTTGTTGTAGTGCGAGATCGCATGCGTCTCGGTCTGGTAGTGGCGCAGCTCGTCGATCGACTGCATCTGCGCGGCGACACGTGCACCCTCGCCGGTGAACTGCCGCCCGACGTGGGCGAAGCCGCGGTGCGCGTAGTATTCGAGCGGCGTCACGCCTTGAATGAAGAGCTTGAGCGCGTTGACATAGCGTGCATCGGCCACGCCGAGCTGGCCGTTGTTCTGCGCGAAGGCCTCGATCACCGCGTAGAGCTTCTTCTCTTTTTCGCCCTGATACTTCCAGTAGGCGTCCATCGTCAGGCGGAACGGGTCCTGCCACTTGTCCCAGTCGTGAATCTTGATGCCTTCGTACTTGTCGTACGGAAACACTTCGTCCATCGGCTGATAGCTGGTTTCCCAGCCCAGGCCGCGCGTCATCGCGGCGTAGCGGTCCTTCAGACCGAGCTTCTTCTTCACGACACGGGTATCCATGGTTTGTCTCCTGAGAGGTTCGTTGGGATTCAGTGGCGCCAGCTCAGCGTGAGCTGGTCGTCGTCTTCATCGATGTGGCCCGACAGCGTCACGAGGTTCACGTGGATCGCCTGCAGGTCGTAGGCCCGGCCGATCAGCTCTTCGATCGTGGCGCGGCGGATCGTCAGGCGGTCCGGCGCATCGATCTTCACCAGGCCGGGCGAGTGCACGACTATCGCGGCGGGGTTGTCGGCGACGATCGCGTCGACTACCGGGCGCGACTCTTCGTTGTGCTGAAAGGCGATGAATACGTTGGACATGGGGTCTCCTCGAAATGGGTGATGCGCGAGGCCCTCAGGCGGTGACACCGGCTTTGCGGCAGCGCTCGGCCAGGTTCGTGCAAGCCTCGTCCAGCGCCATCTGTCCGGCGGCGCCGAGCGCCAGCTCGGCCACCGGCGCCAGCGCAGCGCGAGCCCGCTCGGTCCAGGCCTGCATCCATTGCGAGATCAGGCGGTTGTTGGCGGGCGACTCGGCCGCGGCGGTCTTGACCACGGCATCGACCCAGCGTGCGCTTTCGTCGTGCCACTCGGGCATGAACGCGGTCAGCATCGCGACGGCGGTGCCTCCCTGGAGGGCGACATGGTCGTCGACGAAGCTGCCGTAGATCAGCGGGTAGAGCAAGCCGTCGAGTGCGAGGTTTTGCGCGATGAAGAGCTCGAACGGATCCTTCACGACGAAGCTGTCTTCGACGTACCGGCGCAGCACCTGCCAGCGCGGGTCGTTCAGCCAGGCCTGCTTGCCGTCATCGAGAACCGACGGATCGTCGAGCGCAAGGCCCAGGCGGGTCAGGTACTGCGCCACGCCAAGGTTGTCCATCGCGTGGAACATCGCCGGCGCGGTGAAGGCAGTGCCGTAGCCATAAGCACAGATGGCCGCGTTGTTCATGTTTGCGCCCCATGCCGCGTGGCGCAGCGGCAGCAGGATTTGCAGCGCCTTGTGGCGCACGTCGTCGGGGATCTTGGCGACCATGTCGCGTGCGTCGACGAACTGGAAATTTGATTCCATCGCGTCCTGCTGGCGGGCTCGCGCCATGGTCCAGGTCGCATAGTAGAACTGGCGCGGGTCCTTTAGCACGTACCAATCGGCCAGCACGACGGCGCTGCGCGAGGCGTCGAACAGTTCGTGCTCCGGATCCCACGTGGGCCGGTAGTGGAAATTGGCCGAGGGCTGCGCGCCCATGGTCGCTTCCTGGTAACGCGAGGCGGCCTTGTCGCCGCCGATGTACTTCGCCACATGCGCGTAGGTCTGGCGCAGCGGAGTGATCTCGCGGGCTTGCAGGTCGATGTTCATGCGGTGTGTCTCCTGGGGTCGTTGGGATGGGATGCGTCGAATCGAAATCAGTCGCCGAGCCGCTGCACGCGCTGGGTCGCGCAGAATTCTGCAAAGGCGGGCGCCGGCAGCAGCAGTTCCACCGCCAGTTCCGGCCAGCCGATGGAAAACTCGAAGTCCACCAACCCATCGGAGCGCTCTTCGAGCACGCGCACGAACTTGAGCGAGGTGTCACACACTGGCGCGTCATCAGTGACGCCGACCACGGGCAGGCCTGGAGTCGGCTGAGCGTTGCTGCGGAGTGGGGCGGGAGCGTTCATCGAGGTCGGTGGTGTTGTAGGTGACGCTGAACACATTGCACGGGCCGTGCCAGCTCGGCGATGGATTTCCGGAAATCTCGATAAACAAGGGTAAACCCCAACAAACTCAAGCTTTTCGGCCTGATTGCAGGATGGTTTTAGGGCATTGCTGCGGCACCTCGACAGCGTTGCTGCGGTGCATCATGATCAAATGCGCATATTCAATGGAGACGGGTTCATCAAATCAGCAATCCGGGGCGAAGCCTGGAATGCAAGGCTTGATGTTTAGGTTGGTTATCTCGATAATCTTCAGATGAGTAACCTGACCCCACCGCAGCTGCCGTCGGACGCCGACCTGCGCCGGCTGGTGCATTTTTCGGCCGGGGACGGCCGCATTTGGCTGGCTGGCCAGCGCATGGTGCTGGTCCATATGGCGGCGCTGGGTGCCTTGCGGCGCGAGTTGATGCAGACCGTCGGGCGCGAGCAGACACGCCGTGTGTTGATGCGCGCCGGTCACGCCGCAGGCGGGCGTGATGCAGTGCTGGCGCGCCAGGTGCGCGGGGACGCATCGCTGGCCGACATGTTTGCCGTGGGTCCGCAGCTGCACATGCTCGAAGGCGCGGTGCAGGTCACTCCGGAGCGCTTGGAGCTCGATATCGCCGAGGGCGAATTCGATGGCGTGTTCCGTTGGGATCATTCCTGGGAAGTGGAGACGCATGTGCGTGACTTCGGCCCGCAGGACGAGCCGGTGTGCTGGATGCTGCTGGGCTATGCCTCGGGCTACACCAGCGCCTTCATGGGGCGGCCGGTACTTTTCAAGGAGGTGGCCTGCTGCGCCTGCGGTGCCCCGCACTGCCGCATCGAAGGCCGCCCGCTGGCCGACTGGCCCGATGGCGAAGCCCTGGCGCGCGATTACGACGCCGATTCAATGCTGCTGCGGCTGGAAGACCTGAAGTCCCAGGTGGACAGTCTGCGCTCCACACTCGAGCCGGCCGACGAATCGGGGCCGCTGGTCGGGCGCTCGCGCGCCTACCTCGCGGCCACCGAGCTGCTGCGCAAAGCTGCGGGCACTCAGGTGAGCGTGCTGCTGACCGGAGAGACCGGCGTTGGCAAGGAGCGGTTCGCGCGCGCGCTGCATGCGATGAGCCCACGCGCGGGCAAGCCCTTTATAGCGGTCAACTGTGCGGCCCTACCAGGCGAGTTGATCGAAAGCGAATTGTTCGGTGCCGAAAAAGGCGCCTTCACGGGCGCCGGTGCCGCACGGCCAGGGCGCTTCGAGCGCGCCGACGGCGGCACGCTGCTGCTCGATGAACTGGGCGAACTGCCTCTGGCAGCCCAGGCCAAGCTGTTGCGTGTGCTGCAGCACGGCGAGGTCGAGCGCCTGGGCGGCACCCAGCCGCGCAAGGTCGACGTGCGGCTGATCGCTGCCACGAACGTCGACCTCGAGGCCGCCGTGGCCGCCGGCCGCTTTCGCCAGGATCTGATGTACCGGCTCAACGTCTACCCGATCCGCATTCCGCCGCTGCGCGAGCGCGTCGATGACATCGAGCCGCTGGCCACGCACCTGCTTACGCGCTTTGCCGCGCTGCACGGCAAGCGCGTGGCCGGCTTCACCGATCGCGCGCTTGATGCAATGCGCCACCACCCCTGGCCGGGCAATGTGCGCGAACTGGAGAACCTGATCGAACGTGGTGTCATCCTGTGCAGTGTGGGCGAGCCGGTGGACGTGGGTGAGCTTTTCGTCGCGGCGCCACAGGCGGCACCGGTGGTCGTCAACGCGCAGGGCCGACTCGAGCGTGGCGCGCCTCACGACACCGGCGCGCTGTACGACGAGGTGCAGCGCCGTGGCCTCAGCCTCGAGACGCTCGAAGACGCGCTGCTGCGCGAAGCGGTGCAGCGGGCGGGCGGCAACCTCGCCGGCGCGGCGCGCGCACTGGGCATCAGCCGCGCGCAGATCAGCTACCGTATTGCCCGGGCGCACGAGCGCGCCCGTACCTGAAGGTGCCTCATGGCCAAGCGCGCAATGCTCGTCCTCGCCACGTCGACACCGGTACCCGCGGCGCTGTCGATCAACGGCGAGCACGGCCCTTCGCGCACGTTGATCGAACGTGCCTACGCGCAGCTGCGCGACGACATCGTCGAAGGACGGCTCGCGCCCGGCGCAAAGCTGCGCGTCGAACATCTGAAAGACCGCTACGGCGTGGGTGCCGGCACGCTGCGTGAGGCGATCACTCGCCTGGTCAGCGACGCGCTGGTGGTGGCCGAAGGCCAGCGCGGCTTTCGCGTCGCGCCGATCGCGATCGAGGATCTTGAAGATCTGACCCGCTTGCGGGTGCACATCGAGATCGAAGCGCTGCGCCAGTCAATCCGCAACGGCGGCGCGCCCTGGCGCGAACAGCTTCAACTGGCCTACGATGAGTTGTCGGCAGTGGAGCAGCCCATTAGTCTCCAGGATCGCCGCCGGTGGGAGCAGTTGAACATCCGATTCCACGAGGCGCTGATTGCGGCGGGCGCCTCGGCCTGGACCTACAGGGTATTGCGCCTGCTGTCGCGTCACGGCGAGCGCTACCGTCGCTATGCGATGGCCCTGCTGGACAGCGGACGCGATGTGCACAAGGAGCACACCGAGATCTTTGAGTTCGCGATGGCGGGCCACGATGCGCGCGCAGCCTTGGCGCTGGAAGCGCACATCCGCAACACCCCCGACGTGTTGACGCGCGCACTGCACGATGGCGTACCGGTGTTTCAACGCGCCGGGCCGGCGGGATAGGCCGCCGCGGGCTGCAGAGATCTGGGTATTGCGCCAGCGAGAAAAACGACACCCGCAGGTGCCGTTCATTGTCAGAGCTACAAGCAAAATCAGCCTCCAGACCTCGCAGATATTGCGTAGAAAGCTATAAAAAACGGAGTAACTACACCGCCCTTCGACAGGCTCAGGGCGAACAGTGGAGCTGCTTACGCCGCCTTGACCTTCAAGCGCCAGCCATGCAGCAGCGGCTCGGTGTAGCCGCTGGGCTGCACCAGACCCTTGAACACCAGGTCGCACGCGGCCCGGTACGCCATGGAGGTGTCGAAATGGCCGGCCATGGACTTGTAAAGCGGGTCGCCCGCGTTCTGGCCATCCACTACGGCGGCCATGCGCTGCAAGGTCTCGCGCACCTGTGCTTCGGTCACCACGCCGTGCAACAGCCAGTTGGCGATGTGCTGGCTGCCAATGCGCAGCGTGGCGCGGTCTTCCATCAGCGCCACATTGTGGATGTCGGGCACCTTGGAGCAGCCCACGCCCTGGTCGACCCAGCGCACCACGTAGCCCAGGATGCCCTGCGCGTTGTTGTCGAGTTCCTGCTGGCGCTCGGCGGCCGTCCAGTTCGGCGTTGCGGTGACCGGGATCTGCAGCAGACCGCTGAGCAATGCGTCGTGCGCGGCTACCGGATCGGTTTGCGCGCCGGCTTTTTCCATTTCCGCCTGCACCGCCGCCACGTTGACCTGGTGGTAGTGCAGCGCGTGCAGCGTGGCCGCCGTGGGGGATGGGACCCAGGCGGTGTTGGCGCCGGCGCGCGGCTGCGCGATCTTTTGCTCGAGCATCGCGGCCATCAAGTCGGGCATGGCCCACATGCCCTTGCCGATCTGCGCGCGCCCGCGCAGGCCGCAGGCCAGGCCGACGGCGACGTTGTTCTTCTCGTAGGCGGCGATCCACGCGCTGGCCTTCATGTCGCCCTTGCGGATCATCGGGCCGGCGCGCATGGCGCTGTGCATCTCGTCGCCGGTGCGGTCCAGGAAGCCGGTGTTGATGAAGGCCACGCGACTGGCTGCGGCGGCAATGCAGGCCTGCAGGTTGACGCTGGTGCGGCGCTCCTCGTCCATGATGCCGAGCTTGACGGTGTTGGCCGGCAGGCCCAAGAGCGCCTCGACGCGGCCGAACAGCTCACTGGTGAACGCCACTTCCTTCGGGCCGTGCATCTTGGGCTTGACGATATAGACGCTGCCCATGCGCGAGTTGCGCAGCGCGTTCCAGTCACCCTGGCGCCGGAGGTCGACCATCGCGATGGCGGTGGTGATGACCGCGTCCATGATGCCTTCGGGAATCTCCTTGCCGCCGTCGTACAGGATGGCCGGGTTGGTCATGAGATGCCCCACGTTGCGCAGGAACATCAGCGAGCGCCCGTGCCGGCGCACCGGCTGCCCCACGGTATGGCCGTAGCCGCCATCGGCGCCGAAGCCGCCGGTGTACTCGCGATCGGGGTTGAGGCCGCGCGTGAAGGTCGTGCCGCCCTTGGTCACCTGCTCGGTGAGGGTGCCTTGCATGATGCCAAGCCAGTTGCTGTAGGCGAGCAGCTTGTCCTGCGCGTCCACCGCGGCGATCGAGTCTTCCAGATCCATGATGGTCGAGAGCGCGGCTTCCAGCACCACGTCGGCGACGCCGGCGGCGTCGCCGCGGCCGATCTCGGTGCCGCGGTCGATGCGAATATCGATGTGCAGGCCGTTGTGCTTGAGCAGCACCGCCGAAGGAGCCGCAGCATCGCCCTGGTAGCCCACGAACTGCACCGGGTCAGCCAGGCCCGTGGTCTTGCCGTCCGGCAGCGATATCACCAGCTTGCCACCCGTCACGCTGAAGCCGGTGGCGTCGGTGTGCGAAGCCCCGGCCAGCGGCGCGGCCTGGTCCAGCACCTTGCGTGCAAATTCAATCACCTTGGCACCGCGCACCGGGTTGTAGCGCCCGCCCTTTTCGGCACCACCGGTCTCGGCGATGACGTCGGTGCCGTACAGCGCGTCGTAAAGCGAGCCCCAGCGCGCGTTGGCGGCGTTCAGCGCATAGCGTGCGTTCAGGATCGGCACCACGAGTTGCGGGCCGGCCTGGCTGGCCAGTTCGGCGTCGACGTTCTCGGTGGTGATCTGCACGCCAGCGGGCGGCGGCACCAGGTAGCCGATGGTCTCCAGGAACTTGCGATACGCCACCATGTCGCGGATCGGCCCCGGATTGGCACCATGCCAGGTGTCGAGTTCGGTCTGCAGGCGTTCGCGCTCGGCGAGCAGTGCCAGGTTTTTCGGCGCCAGGTCGGCCACGATGGCGTCGAAGCCGCTCCAGAACGTCGCGCTGTCGACGCCGGTGCCGGGCAACACTTTCTCGTTCACGAACTGGTGCAATCGGGCGTCCACTTGCAGGTCGTGGACGGGGGTACGTACGGTCATGGGTTCTCCATCAAACTTCAAAAAACGAGAGGACGTCGCGCAGGCTGGTGCCGATGCGGGTGGGCTGGGTGCCGAGCTCTTCGAACGGCCGCTGATAGCGGTTCACCCACAGGGTCTGGTAACCGTACCAGGTCGCGCCCAGCGCGTCCCAGCTGTTGCTGCTCACGAACAGTATTTTCGCGGATTTCAGACCGGTGGCCTGTTCGCCCAGCGCATAGGCCTCCGGATGGGTCTTGTATTTGCGCACGGCATCCACGCTGATCACGTGATCCAGCAGGCCTTCGAGACCGGCACTGTGCACCGCACTGCCAAGCATCCCCCGGTCGCCGTTGGAGAGGATGCCGGTCACGACGCCGAGCGAACGCAAAGCCTGCAGCACGGCATCCGTCTCAGGAAACGCGCTCAGGCGATGGTACGCATTCATCAACTGGTCAATTTCATGATCAAAACCGGGTCTTGTCTTTTCCGGTGTTGATGTTGGTGCTATTGTTTTGATGGCGTACACCAGCGCGGCGCGGGTCAGCTCGGAGAACGGACGGTAGTGCGCGCCATGACTGCTGGTGGTCACCAGCCGGCTGTATTCGATCTGCTTGTCGCGCCACAGCACACTCAGGTCCTGGCCATGGCCGGGGAATAGCTGCTCGGCCAGCTGGCCGACGCTGTAGACATCAAACAACGTGCCATAGGCGTCGAACAAAACGGCCAGTGGTTGATCGGCGGTGCGGGCGGAGGATGGATTTATCATCCGGTCAATTTTAGAAGATCGCCGGCAGCGCACGGGCCCGCCGGCGCCGCGCGCGCCGGATTGATTTGCGCCCTGGACACGCATAATCTGGGGCCATGAAGCCTCTCAAGACAGCGCAATCCCTTGTCTCCGTGGCGACTCGGTGCGGCGCGGGTTGCGGCCCATCGATCGCGGGCATTTCCCATGGCCGATCCCATGGTTGAGCCCGCAGCGCCGGTCGCGCCGCTGCCGTACGCCGGCATACGCGTGGTGGAATTCACCCACATGGTGATGGGGCCGACCTGCGGCATGGTGTTGGCCGACCTGGGCGCCGAAGTCATCAAGGTGGAGCCGCCGGGGGGCGACAGCACGCGTCATCTGCTCGGCGCGGGCGCCGGCTTTTTTGCGCTCTTCAACCGCAACAAGAAGAGCCTGGCGCTGGATATTCGCACGCCGGGCGGCAAGGAGGCCGTGCTGCGCCTGATCGCCACCGCCGATATCGTGAGTGAGAACTTCAAGCCCGCCACCATGAAGAGCCTGGGCCTGGACTACGACAGCCTCAGGCCACTCAACCCGCGCCTGATCTACGTCAGCCACAAGGGCTTTTTGCCCGGTCCCTACGAGCACCGCACCGCGCTCGACGAGGTGGTGCAGATGATGGGCGGCCTGGCCTACATGACGGGCCGCGCCGGCGATCCGCTGCGCGCCGGCAGCAGCGTGAACGACATCATGGGCGGCCTGTTCGGCGCCATCGGTGCCATGGCCGCGCTGGCCGAGCGCGAGAAGACCGGGCGCGGGCAGCAGGTGCAGAGCGCGCTGTTCGAGAACAACGTGTTCCTGGTGGCCCAGCACATGATGCAGTTTGCCGTGACCGGCCAGCCGGCGGCGCCCATGCCGAGCCGGATCTCGGCTTGGGGCGTGTACGACGTCTTCAGCGTGGCGGGCGGCGAGCAGATCTTTCTCGCGGTGGTGAGCGACACGCAGTGGGCGCTGTTCTGTGATGCCTTCGGCTTTGCCGATCTCAAGACGGACGCGCGGCTGGCAAGCAATAACGACCGGGTGCGCGCGCGTGACTGGATGATGCCGCTGCTGCGCGAGCGACTCGCTGGGCACAGCGCCGCGCAGCTCAGCGCGATATTCGAGAAGCACGCGCTGCCGTTCGCGCCCATTACCCGTCCCCAGGACCTGATGCAGGACCCGCATCTGCTCGCCACCGGTGGGCTCGCCACCATCACCCTGCCGGACGGCCCGGGAGTGGGCCGTGAAACCAAAACGGTGTTGTTGCCGCTGACCCTCGATGGCGAACGTCCCGGCGTGCGGCTGTCGCCACCCCGGCTGGGGCAGCACAGCGCCGAACTGCTGGCCGAACTCGGTTACAGCGCTACGGAAATAAAAGCGCTGTGCCAAGGAACGACGGGCGTTGATGATTGATTTCATTCAAAAATCCGGATGTAACCCATGGCTCCGGCAACCGGCCCGTTCGTACGCGGGCTCGCTACGCATAAACTGGCGCCATGGACAAGCTCAAGGCCTTGGAGTCCTTTGTGTCGGTGGCGACGCGGGGCAGCCTGACGGCTGCGGCCCAAGCCGAGGGCGTGGCGCCGGCCATCATGGGGCGCCGACTCGATGCGCTGGAGCAGCATCTGGGCGTCAAGCTGCTGGTGCGCACCACGCGGCGCATCACGCTGACGCCGGAGGGCGGTGCCTACCTGGAGGA